>NZ_FZMO01000005.1 GCF_900197875.1 Frankia canadensis
GGCTCGGGGGCGGCGGGCTCGGGGATTGGGAGCCCGGCGACGACGTCCTGGGAGACGGCGGCTCGGACGAGGTCGGCGTGTCCGTCGGGCAGCCGGTCGTCGCGGTCGTCGGGCGGCCCAACGTCGGCAAGTCGACGCTGGTCAACCGTGTCCTCGGCCGCCGTGCCGCCGTCGTCGAGGACGTTCCCGGCGTCACCCGCGACCGGATCGCCTACGACGCGGTGTGGAGCGGGCGGCGTTTCACCCTCGTCGACACCGGCGGTTGGGAGCCGGACGCCGCGGGCCTGGCCGCCATGGTCTCCGAGCAGGCCCAGGCAGCGCTCGACACCGCCGATGCCGTGCTGTTCATCGTCGACGTCCTCACCGGCGCCACCGATGCCGACGAGGCCGTCGCCCGGGTCCTGCACCGCAGCGGCCTGCCGGTGATCCTCGTCGCGAACAAGGTGGACGACGCCCGCTCCGAGGCGGACGCGGCGGCGCTGTGGAGCCTCGGCCTCGGCGAGCCGCACCCGGTCTCCGCCCTGCACGGCCGGGGCAGCGGCGACCTGCTCGACGCGGTGCTCGCGGTGCTGCCCGAGGCGCCCCGCGAGCGGTTCGGCGCCGACACCGGCGGCCCGCGCCGGGTGGCGCTGATCGGGCGGCCCAACGTCGGCAAGTCCAGCCTGCTCAACAAGATCGCCGGCAGCCGCCGCTCCCTCGTGCACGACGAGGCCGGCACCACCCGCGACCCGGTGGACGAACTGGTCACCGTCGGCGGCGAGGAGTGGATGTTCATCGACACGGCGGGCCTGCGCCGCCGGGTCCGCGAGGCGTCCGGCGCCGAGTACTACTCGTCGCTGCGCACCGCCACCGCGCTGGAGGCCGCCGAGGTCGCCATCGTCCTGCTCGACGCCGGCGAGCCGCTCACCGAGCAGGACCAGCGGGTGATCTCGATGGTCGTCGAGGCGGGCCGGGCGCTCGTCCTCGCGTTCAACAAGTGGGACCTCGTCGACGAGGACCGCCGTCTCACCCTCGAACGTGAGATCGTCCGCGATCTCGGCCGCGTCGCCTGGGCGCCGAGGGTGAACGTCTCCGCCCGCACCGGCCGGGCCACGGACCGCCTCGCCCCCGCGCTGCGCACCTCGCTGGAGTCGTGGGGCACGCGCATCCCGACCGGCCGGCTCAACACCTGGCTCGGCGAGGTCGTCTCCGCCACCCCGCCGCCCGCCCGCGGTGGCAAGGTGCCGAAGGTCCTGTTCGCCACCCAGGCCGGCGTACGCCCGCCCCGGTTCGTGGTGTTCACCACCGGCTTCCTGGAGCCCGGCTACCGCCGTTTCCTCGAACGCCGTCTGCGCGAGGACTTCGGCTTCACCGGCTCCCCGATCTCCATCTCCGTCCGCGTCCGCGAACGCGGCGAGCGCCCCCGCCCCTGACGGTCTCCCTCTGCTGGGCGCGAGCTGCCGGATTCCAGCAGTGGCCTGGTAATGGTCCACCACGTCGCCGGCCGCATGACTGCGGCTACCGTTTTTCTGGACCGCATGAGTTGCGGCCGGCTGACGTGACGGAATTGGGGTCGAGCGGCCACGGGGCCCGTTGCCGCCCGGCCCGAGGCAGGTCGGGCAGCAACGGGGTCATGACCAGGGCTTGCCGCGCCGCGGGGCTGTCCTGGTTGGTGCGAGGCGGCTCAACGCACGCTCAACTCCTGGTGCGGCTCACCGGTGGTACGGATTGCCGAAATGCAGGTCGCTGTGGTGCGGGTCATTGCGGTAGACGTCGTCGTGGTAGGGCGGACGGGGCTTGTTCGGCCCGCGCTTCCACCACGGCGCCGGCGGGGGCGGCGGCTGGTAGCGGCTTTGGTTGTGGTGCCAGTTATGCACCGGAACCGGCCGAGGCGGCGGTGCGGAATGCCCCGCCAGTGCCGCCGTGGGCGCCGCTATCACGCCGGCGGCGGCCAAGCTCGCCGAACACAGCCCTACTCGCCATCGTCGCCTGGACATATCTGCTCCTCCTGAGTCGCAGTACGGTCGCGCGAAGGTGACGGTACGCTCACGGGCCGTGGCGCCGAGGAATGCCGTTCCTGTGAAAATCACGTGTCGCGGCCCGTCCCGAAGCTGTTCCGGTCTCGTTCACGTGTCGCGGCATGTTCGCCGCGACGCGCCCAGTGTCCGCTCGGCTACTGCGGCGACCACCTCGCCGCTCAGCCATGACCACCGCCACGGGCTGACACTCCAGATCCAGGAGGCGCTGGCAACGGCTGCGGCGAGGTCTTGCTGGATCCTGACGGATCGCGCTCCAGGTGTTGAGAGAGAATCTTCCTGCGCACCTCGGCGCGCTGGTGCGGGGTGAGCGTGGACGAGGTGATGACGAGCGTTACTTCCGCGCCGTCGGGCAGGCGCAAGGTCCGGGCGTAGCCGTCGCGGCCGGGCGGTAGGTCGGCTTCATGCCACACCCTCTCCGCCGGGCCGCGGAGAACCTTGCCGCGGAGGACGAGACCCTCGACCCGGAACGGTTCGGGCGCTGTGAGGGCTACGCCGAAGCCCTCGACTGGGTCCTCAGCCTCATGCACGACGGGCTGCTGGTCAGCGTCCCCGGGACTCCAGCCAGCTGTCCATCATCTGCTGTAGCACGGCCGCCAGCTTGCCTCGTTCCTCCGGGCTCATCTGCGGTGCGGTCGCCTGGACTCGGCCGGAGATCAGAAACCACTCTTCCAGGGTGACGGTGCCTGGCGGGGCGTCGAGCTGGATGACGACCTGCGTCGGGCCACCCTCCGAGGGGATCGGGTCGACTCCGTTCCTGGCGAGCTTCTCCGCGGACCCGCGGACCCACTGGACCGCATCATCGAGATCGACCAGCTCCGGCGACGTCGGAAGCTCGTCCAGGCCGTCGTCGAGCTTCGCCCACACACCCGGTTCGATCTGCTTGGCCGGATCCCAGCCGCGGTCCGCGCACCGAATCTCCACCGCACGTCGGAGACGGGCGACCAGTTCCTCCAGGCCGACCGGTCGTTCGCCGCGCAACGCCACCGCCTCCGCGGACCCCTCGACCCATCGCATCCGCTCATCGGTCTTCGGCAGGGTGGACAGCAGCACGGGCTTTTCGTCCCGCAGGTCGTAGTACGACGCGGCGCTGAACCGCCGGCCGATCGCCCAGCCCTTCGCCGTCTGGCGGGTCTTCACAGCAGCGAACAGCCGGCCCGACTGCTGCGGGGTCAAGGTCGCGCGTCCCGCGCCGTCGCGGGCGGGAGCCTGCTCGTCCTCTGCTTCCACATCCATGGGTGCAGCTTGACAGATCATTGCGGCGTGTCACGGGACGAAACCCGCTGCGCAGATCGGGACAGCGTGAACGTGAGCCACCCGGCGCGCCGGCTGATCGTCCAGCGGGTCAGGAGGGCTGGAAGATCGCATACGCCGAGTAGCTGCCGGCCGCGATGTCCTGCACGTCTCTCGGTCCGGGGACCTGCCGGGGCCGGAACAGGTTCGCCGGCCGGTGGGCGGGTGGCTGGTCGATCCCGAGCTGCCCGTGGGCGTTGCTGCCCCAGGCCCAGATCACGCGGTTGCCGTAGGCCCCCGGTTCCGGGCCGTCCTGGCGCAGCGCGTAGCCGGCCTCGCCGCCCGCGGCTATCGCGGTGACGGCGGTCAGGCCGGGCACGGGCCTGGCGACCGGGCTGTCCGCCGGGGAACCGTTGCCGAGCTGGCCCAGGTCGCCCCGGCCCCAGGCGGCCACGGTGCCGTCGCCGAGCAGTGCGTAGGCGAAGTCGCCGCCGCCGGTGACCGTGCGGACCGTGGACAGCGGGGTCCGGGACGGTCCGACCACGGGAACGGGGGTCGTCCGGTTCGTGTGGCCGCCGTCGCCGAGCTGGCCGTGCCAGTCTGCTCCCCAGGCTCGCACCGTGCCGTCGGTGCGTAGCGCGTAGCCGGCCCACCGGCCGCCGCTGATCGCGGTGACGCCGGTCAGCCCGGCCACCTGGACCGGGGTCGCGGTGCTCGTGGTGGTGCCGTCGCCGAGCTGGCCGTAGGCGTTGTCGCCCCAGGCCCACACCGTGCCGTCGGAGCGACGCGCGTACCCGGCCGCACCGCCGCCGGCGATCGCGGTGACGCCGGTCAGCCCGCGGACCTGCACCGGGACGGGGCTGTCGGTCCGGGCGCCGTTGCCGAGCTGGCCCGAGCCACCCCGTCCCCAGGCCCAGACGGTGCCGTCCGAGCGCAGGGCGTAGGCGGTGGCGCCGCCGCCGGCGACCTGCCCTACCTCGTCCAGCCCCGGTACCAGCACTGGTAGCGGGCGGTCGGTGGTGGTGCCGTCGCCGAGCTGGCCGGAGTCGTTGCGGCCCCAGGCCCAGACGCGGCCGGGGTTGTAGAGCGTGAGGGCGTAGGCGGAGAGTCCGCCCGCGGAGATCTGGCTCGCGTACCAGATCACGGACACCGGGCCGAAGACGTGCCCGGTTTTCGGGGCCCGGCCGTTGCCCAGCTGCCCGTAGGCGTTGCTCCCCGCGGCGATGACCTGCCTGGGTGGGTACGCCTTCGCCGGGCCTGCCGGCAGTCCGACCGACGTCGCCACCGCGAGCAGGACCACCACCGCCCTGGCCGCCCAGTCCTTCCTGCGTCGCGAGTCTTCGCCTTCTCTGGTCCCGCGCCGTAGGCATCCGTACCGCATGCCGGCCTCCCGTGCGTTGACCCCGTCACCTACCTTGTGCGGACGGTAGCGGCGCATCGGGACTCAGCGTCGCCAGACGTGAACTATCCGTGCCAGAATGTCACGGGAAGACCACGGCCGGCGGCCCACCGGACGCCCCCTCGCCGAGCGTTGGTCAGCCTCCGCCGAGTTGTGCGGCGAGGGCCGCCGCCGACGTCTTTGGCCTGGTCGACTCCGGCTTGCGGTCGGAGCCGTCAGCTTTCGGTCGCGGTGGCGACTTCGGGCCGGCGAACAGCTCCGGGTAGTCGGTCTTGATCGACGCCACCTGATCGGCGAGGCCGGTGATCGTCCCGTCGTCGGTGACCTCGACCTCGGCGAGGTTCACGAGCCGCAACAGGCGGGCGAGCTTCTTCGGGTCGGCTTCGCCGTCCTTGTCGAAGACCTCGGCTTTGGCTCCGATGAACGCCGCGGAGGCTTCGGACCGGACGACAAGCGGCTTGTACCGCGCGTCGGCCGTCTGCGTCGCCAGCTCCCGCGCCTCCCGGACCGCGGTTTCCGCGGCGGTCTCCCCGTCCTTCGCCGCCTTCGCCGCGTCCGCTCTGAGCTGGCGGCCTTCCAACCGGTGTGGCGGTCGGCGCGGCTAGGCCCTCGACGTGCCGGGCGTAGGTGAGGAGGCCAGGTAGACCGTCGAGGGTGACGGTGTCGAGAAGGTCATTGTTGGCGTCGGGGCCCCAGCCCTGCGGGGTTTTGCTCTCGTCGTACTCGCCGGAGTAGTCCATACCCGCTCTCCATCGACAGTGCTTCATGGTGTCCTTGACGACAGTCTTGCACTATTAGCGATACGAAGCGATATGGCGCCGAGCGAGCTGGCCGACATCCACCCAACTGGCGCGGCCGCACGTTCGGGTACCGCTGTTGTATCGCTTACTGATCCAAGATGGAATTTGGTCGCAGCTAGGCGATAGATTCCGATACTACCGCGAACGAAGATCGCTCAGCGCTCCCCTGTGGCTCCCCTGAACAAGAAAGAAAAATCCCTCCGACCATGATCGGCCGGAGGGGCGATTTCCTTTTAACTGCAGTTGTCGGGACGACAGGATTTGAACCTGCGACCCCCAGACCCCCAGTCTGGTGCGCTACCAAGCTGCGCCACGTCCCGTACGCGAGCAACATTACCGTATCCGGGACCCGGCGTGTGACCGGGGGTCGCGCCGGGTTCGACGCGACCCCCGACCCTCGTGCGCGGCCCCGCGTGGGACCAGGCCGAGGCCGTCACCCACGAGGGTGTCCAGGCTGCCCGCGCTCCTGTAGGGGACGTGCGGGCCGCGTGGAGAGGGAGGGTCAGACGGCACCCTGGGCGCGCCGCCTGGCCACCCCGGCGCCGATCAGGAGCGCACCGACGGTGGCACCAGCGATCGGGAGCAGGGGCGAGGACGAGTCGTGGCCGCCAGCCATGCCGCCGCCACCGGCGGCCACACCGCCGGCGCCGACGCCACCGACACCCACACCGACACCGGCGACGACGCCGCCGACGCAGTTGTGGTCCTTGTCCCTGTCCTTGTCCTTGTCGTCCCAGTCGAACCAGTCGTCGTCCCTGTCGTTCCTGCCAAGGTCGTCGGCACGGCCCTGCTTGTCGCCGTCGATCTTGTCGTCGTGCCCGAGGCCCTTGTCGTCGTGCCCGAGGCCCTTGTCGCCGTCGATGCCGTCCTTGCCGTCCCTGTCGTCCTTGTGGTCCTTGCCGTCCTTGTCGCCGAAAAGGTCCCAACCGTCTTTCTTGTCGCCGCAGCCACGGTTGTCCTTGTCGTCGAAGGCGTAGGCGGCAGCCAGGCCCGGCCCCAAGGTGAGGGCGACGCTCGCCGCGCTCGACAGCGCGAGGACGGCGGCGCCGCGACCCATACCCTTCTTCATCTGGTCCCCTTTCTCACGTACGGTGATCAGCACATCACTGCGAGTGACACAGTAGCGACTCGATGTGGAGATGCGCGTCAAGCGCAGCGGGCGTGGTGCGGTCGGATTCGGGGGTCCGACCGGCGTCGACGGTGCGTCCGCGTCACCGGTCGTCCCGGTTCGGGCGGTGATGGCGGGCGCCGGTGGCGCTCCGGTCCCACCTGGTCCACATCCTCACCGATTGTGTTCACTCGAATCGATAGAGTAACGGTCGGTGAGGTCGTCAACGCGGGCGAGCCCGTGGATCCGACGGCACGCGCGCACAGGCGGGAGGCACCGTGGGACACGGCAGCAACGGCGGCCACTGGCCGCCCGGCGGCCCCCGGCCTCCCGGCGCCCGGCGGCCACTGATGTGGCGCGGCCTGCTCCTGGTCGGTGCGGTCCTCGTCCTGGGCAGCGGATTCCGGCTCGCGGAACCGGCGCTTGACGCCGTCCGCGGCGATTCCCGGTCAGACGCCACGGCAGACCTCCCGCCGATCCCGCCGATCCCGCCGCCCCCGTCGACCGCGCCCGCCGGCACGGGGACCGCGCTCCCGCAGCGCCCGGTGGTCGTCATCAGTGAACCGACCCGGCTGCGCGTCCCCAGGCTGTCGATCGACGCGCCGATCACCCACATCGGGCTGAACGCGGACGGCAGCATCGGCGTCCCCACGGCGTGGGGGGACGTCGGCTGGTTCGACCGCGGCCCCGCGCCTGGAGGGATCGGGCCGGCGGTCCTCGTCGGGCACTACGACTCCACCACCGGCCCGGCGGTGTTCTACCGGCTGCCGCAGGTGGTGGCGGGCGACCGGGTCGAGGTCGCGGGCCCCACCGGCGCCACCCAGGCGTTCATCGTCGACCGCTCCGAGGAGGTGACGAAGGCGACCTTCCCCGCCGACCGCGTCTACGGCCCGGTGGCGAGACCCGAGCTGCGCCTGATCACCTGCGGCGGCGCGTTCGACCACAAGACGCATCACTACCTGAGCAACCTGATCGTCTACGCGCACGCCGACACGTCGGCCCCACCCGTCCCCGGCGCGAACGTTCCCGGCGCCGCCCCGGGACAGGCGGCCCCCGCCCAGCCGCTACCGCGTCCGCCCGGCGCGGCGTCGCCACGCGTGACGCCACGCCCGCCGGCGACGTCCGCTCCCGGCGTGGCACCGCTTCCACAGGCGACGTCCGCTCCCGGCGTGGCACCCCTTCCCCCGGCGACCTCCGCCGCCGCCGTGACGCCGCTGGCGACGGTGGCGCCCAGGCGGGCGTGAGGCCGCGCGGGACGGCCGCATACCCGTCGGCGGAGTACTGACGGACGCCGTGCGCGCGTTTCGTAGAGCCGGGGCGCGGGGGCGGCGGAGCGCAATGGCACCCGAATGTCACGGGCCGGGGGTGGCTCATCTGATCGCCTGCGGATCGTCACCGCGCCGCCCGCCGCCGGCACGCAGGGTCGGCATCCGTGCGCCCAGGTGGTGGTGCCGCCCGGTGGCGTGCCCGCCCGGCGGTGAATCCTGTCGCGGACGATCCTCGGACCGGCACTTTCTGCTGCCGGTCGACGAGGCCGCGGTTGCGTGTTCAAACGTTGGGTTCAGGGTGGTTGCCGGCCATCCCGGCATGTCCACTATGGTCATCTCCAACACGTCTGATCCGGGTTCGGAACGTCACCCAGAACAGGGCGTGCTGGTTGAACCTGCATGGCGAACAGCGATTCCCGTCGAACCGATGCGCCTTGTCCTGCCCCCGGTTCGGCGGCCCCTCCGAGCATTGTCGGGGCAGGCGTGGGGGACCTCTGGTGGTCCCGGGGGGTTCCATCGGCAGTCGTGCCGGTGGCGTGCCCGGGGACGATCAGCGGGGTCCAGGCGGCTGGCCTCGGGCTCCCCGGCCCGGATCCGGCAGCTCACCTCGTCGGCGCACGGGAAGGACGCGTCTTGCCCCGTCGTGGTATGGCCTGGCTGCCGGAGGACTGGGAACAGTTCGTCCGGGGTCGCCAGCGCCCGCCGGCGCCCCGCGCATCCTCCGGCGCCGGCACGGGCACCGCCCGCCGCCGTACCACGGCCCCGCCCCGGCGCGCGGTGACGATCGCCGCGTTCACCACCGGGACCATCGCCGCCTCGACCGCCGCGTTCGCCGCGACCGTGCCCAGCGGCACCGACGGCGCCGCCTCTCTCGACGCGAACGCGCTGACGTCCCAGACGCACGAGGCCGCCCTCATCCCGGGTCAGAGCGGGGGCTCGTCCGGCGATCTCAACGCCGCCCGCACCCTCGCCCCGCTGGCCAGCGCCATCGCCGACCACGACTCGGTGTTCACCAACGTCTCCATCAGCGCCGACAAGACGAACGTCGCCCCCAACACCCCGGTCGTGCTGACCGTGCGGGCCACCGAGGCGGACTCCGGCGCGCCGCTGGCGAACCAGGACGTGCGCATCGTCGTCGTCAACGGGCCGCAGTGGCAGACGTCCACCCGACTGCACACCGACGCGAACGGCAACGCGCAGATCACCGCCCGGCTGCTGTCGACGACGACCATCACCGCGGTCTTCGACGGGTCGAGCGCGCTGCGCCCCTCCCTCGCCGGCGCCGCCACTGTGACGATCTCCAGCCCGACCCGCGGCGGGAGCGGCGCCGGCGGCCTCGGGGGAGTCGGTGGCAGCGGGTCGGCGATCGACCAGGCGATCCCCACCGTCATCCCGGGCAGCTCCATCGGCGACAAGGCCGTGTACCTGGCCTCGCTGAACAAGGGCAAGCCGTACGTGTGGGGCGCGGAGGGTCCCTACTCGTTCGACTGCTCCGGGCTCGTCCAGTACGTGTTCAAACAGCTCGGCCGGTCACTGCCGCGCACCGCGCAGGGGCAGTACAACGTGTCCACCAAGGTGCCACAGTCGGGCAAGCAGCCCGGCGACCTGATCTTCTATGGCACTCCGGGCAACATCTACCACGTCGGTATCTACGCCGGGAACGGCTACATGTGGGCCGCGCCGCAGACCGGCGGCGTCGTCTCGCTGCGCCCCATCTACAGTTCGACCTACAAGGTCGGCCGCATCCACTGAGCCCGCGGCCCGGTCCCCGTCCTCACGATCCCCTGAGCACTGCCGGCCGGCACCGGCCGACCTGACGCGACCACCATCGGCTAGCGTCAGCCATGCCCGGCCTGCCGGCCGGTCGACGCCCGTGGAGGAGGACGTCGCATGGAGGACGGCGGATGACCGCGCCCACCACCTCGCAGCCCGCGGCGTCCGGTCCGGCGGCGCCGTTGCCGGACCGGATCTGGACGATCCCCAACGCACTGTCCGCGCTGCGTCTCGTCGGTGTGCCGGTGTTCCTGTGGCTCGTGCTCGGGCCGGAGGCGGACGGCGCCGCGCTCGGCGTCCTCGCCTTCGCCGGGATCAGCGACTACCTCGACGGCAAGCTCGCCCGCGCGCTGAACCAGGCCAGCCGGCTCGGCGCGCTGCTCGACCCGCTCGCCGACCGCCTCTATATCCTGTCGACGATCGTCGCGCTGACCGTGCGCGACATCGTGCCGCTGTGGTTCGCGGTGGCGCTGCTCGCCCGGGACGCAGCCCTGCTCGTGCTGCCGCCGCTGCTGCGCCGCATCGGCGTCGGAGTCGCGCTGCCCGTGCACTACCTGGGCAAGGCGGCGACGTTCAACCTGCTCTACGCCTTCCCGCTGCTGCTGCTGTCCGCCGGGGACTCCTGGCTCGCGACGGCGGCGCGCCCCGCCGGATGGGCGTTCGCGATCTGGGGTATCGCCCTGTACTGGTGGTCCGGCGTCCTCTACTTCGTCCAGGCGGGCCAGCTCGCCCGGACCTACCGGGAGGTCGTCCACGGCGGCGCGGCGGTCCGGGACGGTACGGCGGCTCGGGACGGTACGGCTGCTCGGAATGGCGGGCCTGTTCGCGATGGCGGGCCTGTTCGGGACGGCGAGAGCGGAGGTGGCGGGTGAGGGCCGTCGTCATGGCGGGGGGTGAGGGCACCCGGCTGCGGCCGCTGACCGCCAACCTGCCCAAGCCGCTGCTGCCCGTCGTCAACCGGCCGATCATGGAGCACGTGCTGCGGCTGCTGCAGCGGCACGGCTTCGACGAGACGGTCGTGACGGTCCAGTTCCTCGCCTCGATGATCCGCACCTACTTCGGTGCTGGCGACGAGCTCGGCATGCATCTGTCCTACGCCACCGAGACGACGCCGCTGGGCACCGCCGGCAGTGTGAAGAACGCCGAGGACGCCCTGCGCGACGAGGCGTTCCTCGTCATCAGCGGCGACGCGCTCACCGACATCGACCTCACCGACCTCGTGGCCTACCACCGCCGCCGCGGCGCGCTGGTCACCGTCGCACTCAAGTCCGTGCCCGACCCGCTCGAGTTCGGCATCGTCATCACCGGCGAGGACGGCCGCATCCAGCGCTTCCTGGAGAAGCCGACCTGGGGGCAGGTGTTCTCGGACACCGTCAACACCGGCATCTACGTGATGGAACCCGAGGTGCTCGCGCATGTGCCGCGCGGCGAGCCGGTGGACTGGTCGGGCGACGTCCTCCCGAAGCTCGTCGAGGCCGGCGCGCCCGTCTACGGCTATGTCGCGGCCGGCTACTGGGAGGACGTCGGCACGATCGCGAGCTTCCAGCGGGCCCAGGCCGACGTGCTCAACCGGCAGGTCGACGTCGAGATCGGCGGCTTCGAGGTGTCGCCCGGGGTGTGGGTCGGCGAGGACGCGGAGGTCCACCCGGAGGCGGTGCTCAAGGGGCCGCTGGTCGTCGGCGACTACAGCAAGGTCGAGGCCGGCGCCGAGCTGCGCGAGTTCACCGTGCTCGGCAGCAACGTGCTAGTCAAGTCCGGCGCGTTCCTGCACCGGGCGATCGTCCAGGACAACGCGCTCATCGGCCCGCAGGCGAACCTGCGCGGCTGCGTGATCGGGCGCGGTACCGACGTGCTGCGGGCGGCCCGCATCGAGGAGGGTGCGGTCATCGGCGACGAGTGCGTCGTGCGCGAGGAGGCCTTCGTCTCTCACGACGTGAAGGTCTACCCGTTCAAGACGATCGAGGCCGGCGCGGTCGTCAACACCTCGGTGATCTGGGAGTCGCGCGGGCAGCGCACCCTGTTCGGCCCGCGGGGCGTGTCCGGGATGATCAACGCGGAGATCACTCCCGAGCTCGTCGTCCGCCTCGCCGCCGCCTACGCCACCACCCTGAAGAAGGGCGCCACCGTCACCACCGCGCGCGACGGCTCCCGCGCCGCCCGCGCGCTCAAGCGGGCCGTGATCAGCGCCCTGACGACCGGCGCGATCAACATCCGCGACCTCGAGGTCTCCCCGACGCCGGTCACCCGCTTCGACGTGCGCTCCTCCAGCGCCGCCGGCGGCATCATGGTCCGCACCACCCCCGGCGACCCCGAGCGCATCGACATCCTCTTCCTCGACGCCGACGGTGACGACCTCTCGCCCGCCGCGCAGCGCAAGCTCGACCGGGTCTTCTCCCGCCAGGAGTTCCGCCGCGCGTTCCCCGGCGAGATCGGTGACCTGCGCTTCCCCGCCCGCACCGTCGACCTCTACATTCAGGACCTGCTCGACCGGGTCGACACCACCGGCGTCGCCGAGGCCGAGCTCAAGATCGTCGTGGACCCGTCGGGCGGCTCGGCGTCACTGGTGCTGCCGACGCTGCTCGGCCGGCTCGGCGTCGACGTCCTCACCGTCAACGGCCGGGTCGACGAGATCATCCCCGCCCACAGCGCGTCGGACGACCTGAGGGCCACCGACCGGCTCGGCGCGCTGGTCGCGAGCTCCGGCGCGGCCTTCGGGGTCCGCTTCGACCATGTCGGCGAACGCATCGCCATCGTGGACGAGCGCGGTGACCTCATCGACGAGGACCGCGCGCTGCTGGTCTTCCTCGACCTGGTGTCCGCCGAGAGCCGCGGCGCCCGGGTCGCCCTGCCCGTCACCACCACCCGCGTCGCCGACCAGGTCACCGAGTTCCACGGCCTGCGCGTGCACCGGACGTCGCTGTCGGCGGCGGCGCTGTCGCACGAGGCCCGCCAGGACGGCGTGGTGTTCGCCGCCGACGGGCGGGGCGGTTTCGTCGTCCCCGAGTTCGGGCCCGCGATCGACGGCCTGGCCGCGTTCGTGAAGCTGCTCGCCCTGGTCGCCCGCACCCGCCTCACGCTGTCCGCCATCGATGCCCGGATCCCGTCCATCGCGATCCTGCGGCGCTCGGTGCCCACCCCGTGGGCGGCCAAGGGCACCGTGATGCGCCGCGTCGTCGAGTCCGTGGACACCGACGCCGGCTACGCCCTCGACACCACAGACGGCGTGCGCGTCGTCGGCCCGGACGGCTCCTGGGTCCTCGTGCTGCCCGACCCCAGCGAGGCCGTCACCCACCTGTGGGCCGAGGGCGCCGATCTGACCGAGGCCCACGCGCTGCTGCGCCGCTGGGCCGACGTCGTCGACTCCCCGTAGCGCCGACCTCCGCGCGGCACGCGCGGCGGGACCGAGGTCGGCGGTCTGGCGGGTTTGGTCGGTGAGAATGCCGCATGTGCGGGATGAGACCGGATGGCGACGGCGAGGGGGGAATTGCCTCGGCGGCCGTCGGCTGCGGGGCCTGGCGCTCGCGATGACGCTCGTCCTGCTCGGCGCCGTGATCGGCCTCGGCGTGCGGCGCGCCGCCGTCACGGACGCCAGCCGGGAGCGGCTCGCGCAGACCCTGCGGGCCCAGATCCGCGAGCGCACCACCGAACTCGCCGCGACCCGGTCGCGGGTCGGTGAGCTGCGAGGGCAGGTCGCGGCGAGCCGCGGCGAGCGCCGGCGCGCGGCCGCGGAGCGGGCCCGCGCCGACGCGGACGTCGCCGCGCTCGGACCGGCGGGTGGCTGGCTGGCGGTGCGCGGGCCCGGCGTGCGGATCACGCTGGTCAACCGGCTCGGCGGCGGATCCGGCCCGGCGGATCCCCGCGCGGGCGCGCCGCGCGGCGTGGCGGCCGGCGGACTCGTCCAGGATCATGACCTCGCCGACCTGGTGAACGTGCTGTGGATCGCCGGGGCCGAGGCGATCACCGTCAACGGCGTGCGGCTCACCGCGCTCAGCGCCATCCGCTCGGCGGGTGACGTCGTGCTCGTCGACTTCGTGCCCGTGCTCTCCCCGTACACCGTCGAGGCCGTTGGCGACGCGACGACGCTCGCGGGCCGGACCGAGCAGTCCGCGGTCGTCGACCGGCTGCGCCACCGGCCCGGCTCGCCCGTCACCTCCCTGACCGTGGCCACCGCCGCGGACCTGACCCTTCCCGCGGCGCCCGCCCCGGTGCTGCGCAACGTCCGACGGAGCGGATCATGATCGCACTGCTCGCGCTCGCCCTCGGTGTCGTGGCCGGACTCGTGCTGGGGCCCACCGCGCCGGGCTGGCTCGACCCCTACCTGCCGGTCGCGGTCGTCGCCGCGGTGGACGCCGCCCTCGGCGCGGCCCGCTCGGCGCTCGAGCGGGAGTTCGACGACCGGGAGTTCATCGTCACCTTCCTGTCCGACGTGCTTCTCGCCGTGCTGCTCGTGCTGCTCGGCGACCTCATCGGCTTCGGCGGGGCGCTGTCGACGGCGGTCGTGGTGGTCTTCGGCATCCGGATCTTCACGACCGCCTCGGCCCTGCGCCGCGTCCTGATCGGCCGCTGACATGCCACCGGACACCCCCGAGCCCGCAAGCCCCGCCGAGCCCGCGGCACAGCCCGGCGATGACCCCAAGCCGGCCGATGACCCCAAGCCGGCCGAGGTCCCCAAGCCGGCCGAGGTCCCCAAGCCGGCCGAGGAGTCCAAGCCGGCCGAGGAGTCCAAGCCGGCCGAGGAGTCCAAGCCGGCCGAGGACCCTGAGCCCGGCGAGGAGTCCAGGCTGGCCGAGGATCCCGGAACCGGAGAGGACCCCGGAACCGACGAACCGCCGCCCGCTCAGCCGACGGACACGGACCCGTCGGCTGAGCCGCCCGCGGACCGCGGCCGGGGCGGCGGGGCGTCGGCGCGGGCCCGGGTGGCGCGCGGGGCGACGCTGGTGCTGCTGGCGGTCCTCGGCTTCGCCACGGTGGTCGCGGTGCGCTCCGCGGACCCGTCCCACTCGCTGGCCACGGCGAGCCCGGACCAGCTCGCCGCCCGGCTGCGGGCGATCGGCGCGGACGACCGGTCGCTCGCCGCGCGGGAGGGCCGGCTGCGCGGCGAGCGGGACGCCCTGGCCAGCTCGCCGCCGGCGGCCGCACAGGCGAGCCCGGGCGGCGACGCGGTGGCCCGGGCCGACGAGTTCGCCGTGCTGGCCGGGACGGTGCCGGTGGACGGGCCGGGCCTGGAGCTCACCGTCCGCGACCCGCAGCGGTCCGTCGACGCGTCCGTCCTGGTCGACGCCCTGCAGGAACTGCGCGACGCGGGGGCGGAGGCGATCGAGATCGCGGGGGTGCGCGCCGTCGTGTCGACCTACGTCGCCGACGACCCGGGGCATGGACTCATCGTGGACGGAATGTCGGTTTCTCCGCCCTATGTCCTTAGGGTCATCGGTGCTGCGCACACCCTTGACCAGGCCCTGCGCATTCCGGGCGGGGTGCTCGATACGGTAGCGGCGCGGGACGGCGCGCAGGCGAGCGTGCGGACCTCGGACCATCTTCGGATCGATGCGCTGCGGGCCGCACCCCGGCCCCGCTACGCTCGCCCGGCCGGATAGCTCCACCACCGCGCGGGTTGCCCGTAGCGGCGGTGTTCCTGGTACTTGCGGGGTCGCCGCAACGGCGGTGACGCCGGTGTCGCGGTGATGTCAGATGTCCGACGGCCCGCGCGGGCCCTCGGTGGGACGCGGATCAAGGGGAGGCGATCTCCGGTGTACCCGGAAGACCTGAAGTACACCCGTGAGCACGAGTGGGTCCGGCTCGACGGGTCCACGGCGATGATCGGGATCACCGCCTACGCTCAGGAAGCCCTCGGTGACATCGTGTTCGTCTCGCTGCCCGAGGTGGGGGCGGCGCTGGCGTCGGGGGAGTCGTTCGGTGAGATCGAGTCCACCAAGAGTGTCTCTGAGGTCTACACGCCAGGGGCCGGCAGGGTCACCGCACGTAACGATCAGCTCGAGAGCGAGCCCGAGCTGGTCAACTCCGACCCCTACGGTGACGGCTGGCTGGTCATCGTCGAGCTTGCGGATGCAAGCGGTCTCGAGGAACTCCTGACCGCCGGCGAGTACGTGGAGTACACGAAGCAGGGCTGAGAGTGGTGTACGTGCCGCCGGGTGGCCGGTGGGGCACGCCACGCCGAACAACACGGGTCGCACCCTTTTCACGACCGTGCCCCTGATGCACTAGCCTCGGAGTGCACCGGGGTGCGGTCGTGGACGGGCCGGTCGTCGGCATGTGATCATCCCGGTGGTGGGGGTGGGCTGCGAACGTCTGGCTACCACCATCGCAATGTTGGTAGAGACGTTCCCGCCGCCTGTCCGGCGGCGGCCGAGGCGGCTGGCGAGCCCGCGTGTGCGGGGTCCCGGCAGGAAGCGGACGCGACTGTGTTCTGCACGAGGTGCGGACAGCAGAACCCGTCCGACGCGCTGTATTGCGCGCGGTGCGGGTCCCCTCTCGTGCGCCCGGGTGAGCCCGTGGCGCCAGAGCGGCCCGCCGAACAGACATCGACGCTGAACCTCGCGGCCGCGCTGTCCGGGATCGAGGGCGACCACGTCGACGAGTCGACCGAGCGCGACGCCGTGGCCGCCGTCGACGCGCTGCCGCCGGGGTCGGCGTTGCTGGTCGTCAAGCGGGGCCCGAACGCCGGCAGCCGGTTCCTGCTCGACGCTGACCTGACCACCGTCGGCCGCCATCCGGAGAGCGACATCTTCCTCGATGACGTGACGGTCTCCCGGCGGCACGCGGAGTTCCACCGCTCGCCGTACACCAAGGGCTTCTCCGTGCGCGATGTCGGCAGCCTCAACGGCACGTACCTCAACCGTGAGCGCATCGACTCCGCCGAGCTCACCAGCGGCGACGAGGTACAGATCGGCAAGTTCCGGCTGGTGTTCCTCACCGGCTCGAGCTACGGGGGGTCGGCGGCGCGGTGATCGGCAAGGTCCAACGGTGAGTGGCGTCGCCGCGGCGTCGTCGGCGCCGGGTCCGCGTGTCCCCGGCCCGGCGGCCGGTATCGGCCAGGCCGCGAAGGTGCTCACCATCGGGCAGGTCCTGGAGCGGCTGCGGGCGGACTTCGCCGACATCACCCTGTCGAAGATCCGCTATCTGGAGGCGGAGGGCCTGGTCGAACCGGCCCGCACGAGCTCCAACTACCGCAAGTACTCCGCGGACGACGTGGCCCGGTTGCGTTACGTCCTGCACGCGCAGAGTGAGCGTTTCCTTCCGCTGCGGGTCATCAAGGAGGAGCTGGCGTCCCTGGACCGCGGGGAGACGTCGCCGGTGTACCGCCCCGGCCCGCGCGCGCTGCCGCCCCATCCCGCGCCCACCGGCCTGGACGCGATCCTCGGTGTGGATCGGGTCAGACTGTCGCGCCGGGAGCTCCTGGCGGCCGTGGGGCTCGGTGAGGAGGAACTGGCCGACCTCGAGCGGCACGGCCTGGTCGCGCCGATCGCCGGCGGCGGGTACTACGACTCCGACGCCCTGCTGGTCGCCCGCACGGTCGCGCTGCTCGCCGGGCACGGCGTGCAGGCCCGGCATCTGCGGGCCGCCCGGACGGTGGCGGATCGTGAGGCTGGTCTCATCGAGGCCGCCGTGGCCCCGTTGCGCGGCCAGCGAGGCGCGGACAGCGCCGGCCGGCACGCGCAGACCGCCGATGAGCTGGCGGCCTTGCTGGTGCGGCTGCACGCCGCGCTGCTGCGCTCCCGGCTGGCCGCCGGCAGATCGACCTGAGCGTTGGGCCGCGAGACCGGGGAGAAGTGCCCTGCCGGGCGGTGGAACCGGTGGGCGCGCTGACGCCGGGCGCAAGCGGGGATACTGTCTCCCCTGTGGGGTTTTCTGGCTCCGGTCACAACATCCCGCCCTGCCCCACCTGCGCGAGGAGGTAGATCGGTGCATCGGCTGGACATCGTCGGCGTGCGAGTCGAGCTTCCGTCGAAGCAGCCGATCGTCCTGCTCAAGGAAGTGGGGGGCGAGCGGTACCTGCCCATCTGGATCGGTGCCGTCGAGGCGACCGCGATCGCCTTCGCCCAGGAGGGCATCACGACGGCCCGCCCCATGACCCACGACCTGATGCGGGACGTGCTGCGGGCGCTGCAGACGGACCTGACCCGGGTGACCATCACCGACCTGCAGGACGGCGTCTTCTTCGCCACGCTGGTCTTCGGCAATGGCGTGGAGGTCTCCGCCCGCCCGTCCGACGCGATCGCGCTGGCGATGCGGATGGGCGCGCCGGTCTACGGCGTCGAGGCCGTGCTGGCGGAGGCCGGGATCACGGTGCCCGAGGAGCAGGAGCAGGAACAGGAGAACGAGCTGGAGAAGTTCCGGGAGTTCCTGGACACGATCTCCCCGGAGGACTTCAACACCCCGGGTTCCTGACGGCGCCCGGCCGCCGGCCCTGATCCGTCCCGCCGCGCCGCGCGGGGGTCGTCGGAGGCCCGCCGTCGCGGATGCCTGTTCGAGGGCGCCCTGACCACATTTCCTGCCTGGTGAGCCGTGGCCACGCGTTGTTTGACCCCCCAGGATTCCTTTTTGTCCGATCTGTCCGGTTGTGTCCGCTGGACTATGGACACGCCGGCTTAGATCATTGAAGGAACTGCGCGTCCCTCCTACGGTCGGAGAAGCCCGAACCCCGGAGCGTGCGCTCGCCCGTGCCCGGGGCGGGCGTGTCAGACGGATGAGCGAGCTCCGGCCCTGATCCCGCCGGGGAGTGAGTGCGGTGCCGGCCGGTCCGGCGCCGCGCGGCCAGCGGTGGGGGGACCGCCGGCCACGGACCGTGGGTGGGGATGGCGCCGACGGGCGAGGTGGCGCACGTGCCGTTCGTGCGTGATGCCGGCCGGCGACGTCCGCGCGCCGATCGGTTCGCGGCGGTGATGGAACGGACTCGACCGGACCGGACGTCCGGGATGGCGACCCGGGATGCCCGGCCGCCGGGACGACCCGGATCGAACGGAGGATGGGGCTGGCATGGCGGCGAAGTGCGTACGACGATGATCGAACAGGGCCAGCTCTTTCCCGACGAGATCCCCGATCCACCCGGGGACGACGTCGGGTACCGCGGGCCGACTGCCTGCGCGGCGGCGGGGATCACCTACCGCCAGCTCGACTACTGGGCCCGCACCGGACTCGTCGTCCCCAGCGTCCGCGGGGCATCGGGTTCCGGCAGCCAACGGCTCTACTCGTTCCGGGACGTGCTCGTCCTGCGGGTCGTGCGCAAGCTGCTGGAGGCCGGCGTGTCGCTGCAGAACATCCGGGTCGCCGTGGAGCACCTGCGCACCCGCGGAGTCGACGACCTGGCGCAGCTCACCCTCATCAGCGACGGGTCGACCGTCTACGAGTGCACCTCCGACGACCAGGTGATCGACCTGGTCCGCGGCGGCCAGGGCGTCTTCGCGATCGCCGTCGGCCGCGCCCTGCGGGACATGCGCGGCCAGCTCGCCGAGCTGCCGTGCGAGCGTCCCGGCGAGCCGCCCACCACCCATCCAGGCGACGAGCTGGCCAGCCGCCGCACCCGCCGCAGCACCGCCTAGCACCCGAGCGGACACGCCGGCGACCGTGCCCGGCCACTCGGGCCGAACTCCCCGCCGTCGAGGACCGGGCGGGAGAACGTCGGTGGTGTGCCGTACCGTCCGACGGGTGGCGGATGAACCAGCGGTCCTCGCCGAGGACCTGCGCAAGAGCTTCCGGGGCAAGCGGGCGCTGGCCGGGCTGGACCTGCGGGTCGCCGTGGGCACGGTGCACGGCGTGCTCGGTCCCAACGGCGCCGGCAAGACAACCGCGGTGCGCATTCTGACGACGCTGCTGCGGCCCGACGCCGGGCGCGCGCGGGTGCTCGGGCTCGACGTCGTCCGCGAGGCCCACGAGCTGCGTTCCCGCATCGGCCTGACCGGGCAGTACGCGGCGGTCGACGAGCGGCTCACGGGCCTGGAGAACCTGGAGATGTTCGGCCGGCTCTACCGCCTGCCCGCCCGGGTCGCCCGGGCCCGGGCGCGCGAGCTGCTCGAGCGCTTCGACCTGACCGACGCGGCCGGCCGGCAGACCCGCACCTACTCCGGCGGGATGCGCCGCCGGCTCGACCTCGCCGCCAGCCTGCTCATCAACCCGCCGGTGTTGTTCCTCGACGAGCCGACCACCGGGCTGGACCCGCGCAGCCGCGCGGCGATGTGGCAGGTGGTGGAGGATCTCGTCCGGGCGGGCACGACGGTGCTGCTCACCACGCAGTACCTCGAGGAGGCGGACCGGCTCGCCGACCGGATCTCGGTGATCGACGGCGGCCGGGTCATCGCCGAGGGCACCGTCGACGAGCTCAAGGCCCGCACCGGCGGCAGCCGCCTCGACATCGTCCTCGCCGGGGACGATCCGGCGCAGGTCGAGGCGGCCCGCGCGGTGCTCGCCCGGTTCGGCACCGGGCCCGCGACGGCCGACGCGGACGCCAGGCGGATCACCGTGCCCGTCGCGGGTGCCAGCGTGCTGTCCGCCGTGGTGCGCGCGCTCGACGAGATCGCGGTCACCCTCGACGACGTCGGCCTGCACCGGCCGTCCCTCGACGACGTGTTCCTCTCCATGACCGGCCACCGGGCCGGTGACGACGAGCCGCCGGCGGGCGCCCCCGCGGTCCCCGGCGAGCGCCCGCCGGCCGACGGCGCCGCGGGCGACGACGACTCCGACAGGGACGGCCGATCGGTGGTGACGGCGTGAGCGCGCTGGATGTGGGTGCCCCGGCGGGAGGCGGCGTCGAGCTGGTCCCGGCGCGGCGCGGCCGGCTGGCCTGGGTGGTGATCGACGCCTGGATCATGGCGCGGCGCAACCTCGTGCAGACCTGGCGGATCCCCGAGCTCCTCGTCTTCTCGATGATCCAGCCGGTCATGTTCGTGCTGCTGTTCACGTACGTGTTCGGCGGCGCCATCGACGTCGGGCCGGGCCGCAAGTACGTCGACTACATGATGCCCGGCGTGTTCATGCAGACCGTCGTGTTCGGCGCGATGATCACCGGGATCGGCCTCGCGGAGGACCGCCAGCGCGGCCTGATCGACCGCTTCCGCTCGCTGCCGATGTCCCGCTCGGCGCTGCTGACCGGCCGCACCCTGTCCGACCTCGTCCGCAACGCGCTGATCCTGGTGACGATGCTGCTGGTGGGGCTCGCCGTCGGCTTCCGCTTCGGGGACACGACCGTGCCGGCCGCCCTGCTCGGCTTCGGCCTGATGCTGCTGTTCGCCTATGCCTTCTCGTGGATCTCGGCGGTGATCGGCCTGTCGGTGAGCAGCGCCGAGGCGGCCCAGTCGGGCGGGTTCATCTGGGTGTTCCCGCTGGTCTTCGCGAGCTCGGCGTTCGCCCCCGTCGGCTCGATGCCGGGCTGGCTGCAGGCGTTCGCCCGCCACCAGCCGGTATCGGTGACCATCGACGCGGTCCGCGCGCTGTTCCTCGGCGGGCCGGTGACCTCGGTGCTGCTGCAGTCGCTGGCCTGGTGTGTCGGGCTGCTGCTGGTGTTCGTGCCGTTCGCCGTGCGGGTGTACCGCCGCTCCGCGTCCACCTGAGCGCCTCCCTCGGGCCCGGCCGCGGCCGCCGCCTCCGGGCGCGGCCCGGGCACACGGATCAGGTGCGACCGGCGTCCTCCTGGGCGTTGCCCAGGGTCGCCTCGTAGGCGAGCCACTCGGCGCGCAGCACCGGCCAGCCGTCCGCGCGCAGCAGGTCGACCACGGCGGGGTCGTCGTCCACCACGACGTCGACCTGCCGCCCGACCCCGAGCTCGCGCAGCACCGCGCGCTTGAACACCCGCGCGGGGCGCCGGTCGTCGTCCGGGCGCATCCGCAGCTCGCCGGGCGGCAGGTCCTGCTCGCGCAGCCAGTGGCTCGTCGCCTCCCGGGACCGCTCCGGCCGGCCCGTCAGCCAGACCACCTCGTGATCCTTGGCGAGCTGGCGGACCAGCGCCACCCCTTCCGCGAGTGGCGGGTCGTCGGACGCCGCGGCGAAGAACGAGTCCCAGTCACCGGGGCTCGACCGCAGGAAGCACAACCGGTGGCGGACGTCGGCCACCACACCGTCGACGTCGATGACCGCCAGCGGCCGCTGGCGCGGCACCACCGGCGGGGCCTGCCCGTGGGGTGCCGCCGGTGGTGCCGGTAGCGCCGGCGTCGCCGCGTCGTGCGCAGCCCGGGCCCCGCCCGCCGTGTCCGTCACCACGACTCCCTCCCCGCGTGGGCCGCCGTCCTCCAGCCGCGCCGGGCCTGCGGATGGTCCGTCGGCGAGGTGGCCCTCTTCCAGCCATTGAACACGTGCGGGGCCCATCGTCCGCGCGGTGGCCGAAGGAACCCGCGGTCATGTCCGCGACCCCGGGGCGCTGGCCGCGCTGGCGGCCGGCGCGCGGGGGACGACGGCCGCCGCCGCGACGGGCCCGAGGTGCGCCGTGGTCGGGAGGGCCGCGGGGACGGCGAGGCCCGCGGGGACGGCGAGGCCCGCGGGGACGGCGGGCGCGGAGGACGAACTGTCATGGTGATGTCCTGCGCTCCACAAACCCCGCGGACCCCCCGAAACGCTGTCGGATCGCCCACACCGGTGCCTGGCCGGGGCGGGCCAGAACCACGACCCGTTCGTCAATGGTGGTCCGGGCGTCGTCCATGACTGGTCCGGGCCGTGTGATCCGTGGTGGATCCGACACGTCCGCGCCGGGTGGTCGTTAGCGTGGCGCTGGTCGTCGGACGGCGCCGGGCGGTGACGGGACGCCGCGGGCGCTTCGGAACGGACGGGGCGGATCGGCCGGTCGGCGCGTTCTGGGATGTTTGCTTCCCTGGACGTGTCATGGTCGTCGGTGGGCGCGGCGCACCGACGGCCAGGGCCGGTGGTGGACGTGGGTCGTCCGCGGGCGCGAGGCGCCCGCGGACGGTGAGGGGAGGTCGGACCGATGTCGGGTACCCGGCGGGCGCGCACGCTCGTGGCCGGTATCCAGTCGTCGCTGGGAGCCGCCCTGGCACTCGCCGATCGGCTGGAGGAACAGGCCGCCGAGCTGGAACGTGGCGCCGCGGCGGGGACCGGGCCGGGCCGGGGGGCGGGATCCGGCGCGACGCCCGGCGCCGGTCCGGGTGACGGCGCCGGCGGGGCGACCGGCGTCGACGCGGAACTCGCCGAGGCGCGCCAGATCGCCCGCGAACAGGCTCGCGGGTTCGCCGGCGCGTCCTGGTCGGCGCCGGACTGGCGCCACGGTCCGTTC
>NZ_FZMO01000060.1 GCF_900197875.1 Frankia canadensis
AACGCGCGCGACGGAACATTCCCGCAATTCACGTAAAATAACATTGAAAATGCTCATGGTACCGGCTTTGTCCCGCCTGCCGGAAGCACCCGGACTCGTTGGCCAGGACGGCTATTTCGTGGTGCACGCGCCACGGCAGACGGGCAAGACGACGGCCTTGAGGGCCCTGGCGGCAGAACTGACCGAGTCCGGTCAGTGCGCCGCGCTGTACTTCTCCTGCGAGATCGGTGAGGCCGCGGGCGACGACTTCCGCGCGGCCGAGCGGAGCATCCTGCAGGAGATCCGTGACCGGGCCGACGCGGCGCTGCCTGAAAGCCTTCGCCCGCCGGCGTGGCCTGACCTGCTCGCGGAGAATCCGCTTCGGCGATCGTTGTCGGCCTGGGCGCGAGTGTGTCCGCGGCCGCTGGTCCTCTTCTTCGACGAGGTTGACGCGCTGCGCGGGCGGAGCCTGATCAGCGTGCTGCGGCAGTTGCGGGCGGGCTTCAGCGAACGACCAGAAACCTTCCCTGCCTCGGTGGCCCTCTGCGGCCTCCGCGACGTCCGCGAATATAAAGCCGCGTCCGGAGGCGACTCGACTCGCCTGGGGTCCGCGAGCCCGTTCAACATCAAGGTGAAGTCGCTTCGACTGGGTGACTTCACCCCGCTCGAGGTGCGCGACCTGTATGGGCAGCATACGGCCGACACGGGACAGGACTTCACCGAGGAGGCGGTCCGGCGGGCGATCGAGCTGACCGCCGGCCAGCCCTGGCTCGTCAACGCGCTCGCCCGCGAGGTCGTGGAGGAGATGCGGGTACCGACGTCGGAGCCGATTACCGCCGAGCATGTGGAGCAGGCGAAGGAGCAGCTGATCCAGGCCCGTGCGACGCATCTCGACTCGCTGGCCGCCACGCTCGCCGAGCCGCGTGTGCGCCGAGTGCTCGAACCAGTTCTGGCCGGCACGCTGGTCAATCTGGACACCTACGACGACGACCTCACCTACGTCCGCGACCTCGGCCTGATCGCCCCGCGCAATCCGGTACGGATCGCCAACCCGATCTACCGGGAGGTCATCGCCCGGGTCCTGACCGACGGCGTCGAGGCCGTGGTGTTCGCCGACCCCCGCTCCTTCGTCCTTCCCGACGGTCGGTTCGACATGACGACGATGCTCGCGGAGTTCAGCCGCTTCTGGGTGGAGAACGGCGAGATCCTCGCCTCCGGTCGCCGCTATCCCGAGGCGGCTTCCCAACTCGTCCTGATGAGCTTCCTCCAGCGCGTCGTGAACGGTGGCGGCTATGTCGACCGTGAATACCGGATCGGGCGCGGCCGTATCGACCTGCTCATCCGCTGGCCCTATTACGGGCCGGACGCCACCCGGTGCTGGCAGCGCGAGGCCCTCGAACTCAAGGTTCGCCGAGCGGGGGAATCGGACCCCCTCCAGCGCGGCCTGGCCCAGCTCGACGGCTATCTCGACCGTCTCGGCCTCGAACATGGAGTCCTCGTCATCTTCGACGCCCGGCCCGAGGCTCCGCCCATCACCGAACGCACAAGCACCACCGCTGTCACCAGCCCCGCCGGTCGCTCCATCACACTCCTCCGAGCCTGACAGCGAGGCGGAAAAACCAGGTGCGTCCTGGTGGCAGTGGTTGGGACAATAGTGTGTATGGGATGGAGGTTGACGGAGAGCGTCGAGGAGTTTCTCGCGGCGGCGGGTGACTTCCTGGCATCCCGGCCGGTGGAGAACACCGTGCTGGTGACCGTCTGCGACACGCTGCGGGTGCGAGGAGCGACGGCATTCGGGGACGGATTTCCGCTGTTCGGCTGGTGGCAGTCGGGGGGCGGGCACGTCGAGGGAGCGTTCCTACATACTCCGCCGCACGGGCTCCTGATGACGGCGATTCCGCCGCGAGCCGTGGAGCCGCTGGTCGCGTCGTGGCCGCGGTCGAGGTCGCTGCTCGGGGTGAACGCGGACGAGCGGACCGCCACCTTGTTCGCCTCCTCCTGGCGGCGCAGGACGGCGGCCAGCGCGCAGGTTCACCGCCGGGAGCACCTGTACCGGCTCGGGCGGCTGGCTCCGCCCTCGCCGGCGCCCGCTGGCCGTTCCCGTGTGGCCGAGACGGCCGACCGGGAGCTGCTGGCGGCCTGGATGGCGGCGTTCTGGGCGGAGACCGGTGACGTCGCTGGCAACGCCGCGGGCCGGGTCGACGATCGTCTCGAGTATGGCGGCCTCTCCCTGTGGGACGTCGACGGTGTCCCGGTTGCCATGGCGGGAGGTACTCGACCGCTGGGCGGGACAATCCGCGTCGGTCCGGTCTATACGCCTGCCCGGTTCCGGCGGCGAGGTTACGCGGCGGCGGTGACGGCGGCGGTCAGTCGGGCGGCGCTGGATGCCGGGGTGGCCACGATTCTGCTGTTCACCGACCTGGCGAACCCCGCCAGTAACGGCATTTACCGGCGGCTCGGATTCGTGGCGGTGGAGGATCGCGTCGCGCTGCGGTTCGCGCCGTCGGCCACGCTCGGTTGACGGCGGCGGCGCATCGGCCGGCGCTGCGCTGGTGCGGGCTCTCGCGCGTTCGTCTTGGACGCGAAGCAAAGCCGCAAGGTGTGCCAGTCGGTGACGGATTCGGGCCGCTCGATTTCCAGCACGTCGATGTGGTCCTACCGTGCCGTCATGGTGTGGAACAAGCGGGGATCGTCGAGGGGAGGGGCGTCCACCGGTCGTGACAGCGTCAAGCGAGGTGGGGCGGGCGGATCGGCCAGCTCGAAGGACGATCCCGACATCGAGCGGACCTACGCCAAGCGTGGGGGCGGCCGCTCCGCCGACCTCGACCCCGTCGAGACCGCCGACTGCCCCGCCTGCAACGGAACCGGGAAGAAAGCCGCCGACCGGCTGGAAGCCGACGACGACGGCGGCTTCACCGGAACGCAGAACGCCGACTGCGCGGCCTGCGACGGAACGGGCCGTCTCACGAGGGCCAGACGGTGAGCGGTAGCGCGGACAACGGGCCGTCCCAAGCGGGCCAGCCGGAACGCCGACCGTCGGTCCGCATGCTGACGTTGGTCGCCTGCCGGCACTGCCGCCGTCGCCGCGGCGCCCAACTCGCCTCGACGGGAGCCGTCGAGGCGGTTCCCGACCGCGGAACGTGCCCGCATGGAAAGCCGCTGCGAACCCTCTGGGCGCCCGGCTACGGCCCCACCGCCGAGCCCCCCGAGGATCCCTCGACCCCGGACGGGCGTCGCCGCGGCCCCGTGTGACCTGGATTCGTAGCGGGCAAGCCTCGTCCTTCAGGGCGGGGTTAGCGTATCGGGGCTGGTCGCCGTTGCCTGTCGATGTACTCGCGTAACAGCGTGGTCGGGGCGCCGCCGGCGGATACCGCGAGGTACGGCGGGGACCAGAAATGCCCGCGTGTCGAGGCGTGGTTCACCTGGCCGGTGAGCTCGGCGCGCAGGATCCGTGCGGACATGCCCTTTCAGTGAGTTCACGAGCGTGGACACGGCGACCTTCGGCGGGTATTCGACGAGCAGGTGTACGTGGTCGTCTTCGCCGTTGAACTCGACCAGGCGGGCGCCAAGGTCGTCGCACACGTCGCACACGTCGCGCATGGTCCGCTGGCAGGCGTCGAGCATCGCCGTGTCGAACACATCCCGCCGGTACTTCGTCAGGAAGACCACGTGAACGTGAAGCGCGGAAACCACATGCCTGCCACGTCGGTGGTCGTCGGAGATGGTTATGGACCGAGCATGATGACGGCATGCCGGCTGTCCGTTACCGCTACCGCGCCTACCCGTCACCGGGGCAGGTGCGGGCGTTGGCGCGGGCGTTCGGTTGTGCCCGGGTCGTCTACAACGACGCGATCCGGCTGCGCGACACGGCGCACGCGGCCGGGGAGAAGCTTTCCGACGCCGAGGTGCAGCGCCGGGTGGTCACCCTCGCCAGGCAGGCCCCGCAACGGGTGTGGCTGGGTGAGGTGTCCTCGGTGGTGCTGGTGCAGGCGTGCCAGGACGCGCGCCGCGCGTTTCGGAACTGGTTCGACTCGCTGTCCGGGAAACGGAAAGGGAGGCGGGTGGGGCATCCCCGGTTCCGGTCCCGCAAGGACAACCGGCAGTCGGTCCGGCTCACCCGTAACGGATTCGCTGTCACCGCCCGGGGTGTGCGGATCGCGAAGGTCGGGGATGTCGAGCTGGCCTGGTCGCGGGACCTGCCGTCGGTCCCGTCGTCGGTCACGGTGATCCGGGAGGCGGACGGCCGGTACTACGTGTCGTTCGTCGTCGACGTCGCGGACGAGCCATACCCGCAGGTGGCTGGCGACGTGGGGATCGATCTCGGTCTGGGCCGGCTGGCGACGCTGTCGACGGGCGAGGTGATCGTCAACCCGCGTCATCTGCGCTCGCAACAGCGCCGTCTTGCCCGCGTCCAGCGGGCACTGGCCCGGAAGGAGAAGGGTTCGGTGAACCGTCGTAAGGCGGTCCGCCGGGTGGCGGTGCTGCACCGGAAGGTGCGGGAGACCCGCCACGATCAGCACCACAAGATCGCTGCTCGACTTGTCCGCGATCACCAAGCGGTCTACGTCGAGGATCTCGCCGTGTCGGGTCTCGGTCGGAC
Source organism: Frankia canadensis (assembly GCF_900197875.1). Classification (GTDB taxonomy): domain Bacteria; phylum Actinomycetota; class Actinomycetes; order Frankiales; family Frankiaceae; genus Frankia; species Frankia canadensis. The sequence continues at coordinate 4,580 of NZ_FZMO01000060.1, forward strand.
GAGGCTGGCCCGGTCGGTGTACGACGCCGGGTGGGCATCGCTGGTCGGGCTGATCGAACAGAAGGCGGGCCGCCGGGGCCGCACCGTGGTGCGGGTGGGCCGGTTCTTCCCGTCGTCACAGGTGTGCTCAGCCTGCGGGACCAGGGACGGGCCGAAACCGCTCGCGGTGCGGACCTGGACGTGCCCGGCCTGCAACACCACACATGATCGTGATCTGAACGCGGCCCGGAACATTCTGTTCGAGGGCCGTCGGATCGTCGCCGCCGGGCGGGCGGAGACGGAAAACGCCTGCCGAGCCGATGTAAGACCGGAACTCGTTCCGGCGGTGGGCGTCGAAGCAGGAACCCAGCGAGGTGCCGCGTGAACCCACGCGACACGGTAGGAAATCCCCGTCCCTCACCTCAGGGCGGGGAGGACGTCAAGCGGCGACCTCCGAACGTTCCGCGGAACGCAGTCGCTCATCAGGAACTCGGGTGGTGGGAGTGTGACGGGCGTTGGTGATCAAGGCGCGCGGTGGGGGCGGACAGTAGGGTGAGGGCGCCGCATCCGGCTGGGCCGGGCGGTATGGGCGGGGCCGCGCCGCGGGCCGGCGGGGCGGGGGCCCGCGGTGGTCGCGGGTCGCGGGTCGCGGGATGTGATCACAGCGACGGAGGAGAACGGTGACGGCCGACGGGAACCAGGCGACGGCGACGGACTTCCGGCCGCGGCGGTCAGTGCTTTACATGCCGGGCGCCAACGAGCGGGCGCTGGAGAAGGCGAAGGGCCTTCCCGCGGACGCCCTCATCCTCGACCTCGAGGACGCGGTCGCCCCCGCGGCGAAGGAAGCGGCCCGCGAGCGGGTGTGCGCGCTGGCGGCCGAGGGCGCCTACGGGCACCGCGAGGTGATCATTCGGGTGAACGGCCGGGACACCTCCTGGCACGCCGACGACCTGCGCGCCGCCGCCAAGGCCGGCCCGGACGCCGTCCTCGTACCCAAGGTCAGCTCGGCCGACGAGGTGCACGCCATCGAGGCCGATCTCGTCGCGGCGGGCGCGCCGGAGCGGACGAAGATCTGGGCGATGGTCGAGACGCCGATCGCCATGCTGCGCGCTCTGGAGATCGCGGCGGCGTCGCCGCGGCTCGCCGTCCTCGTCATGGGCACGAACGACCTGGCCAACGAGCTGCGCGCCGAGCATGTCCCGGGCCGCGCGCCGCTGCTGCCGGGTCTCGGCCTGTGCCTGCTCGCGGCGCGCGCCGCCGGCAAGGCGATCATCGACGGCGTCTACAACGACGTGCGCAACGCCGAGGGCTTCGCCGCCGAGTGCCAGCAGGGCCGCGAGCTGGGCTTCGACGGCAAGACGCTGATCCACCCGGGTCAGGTCGAGCCGTGCAACGAGGCGTTCTCGCCGTCGGACAAGCAGCTCACCGAGGCCACCGAGATCGTGCGGGCCTTCGAGGAGGCGGTGGCCGAGGGGCGGGGCGTCGTCACCGTCAACGGTCGGATGATCGAGAACCTGCACGTCGACAACGCCCGGCGCCTGCTCGCCGTCGACGCCGCCATCGCCGAGCTCGCCGCCGCCCGGTAGTCGCCCGTCGCGTGGTCGATGGTCGGGATAACCCGACCATCGCCGGTGGGCGCACCGGCTGGGACGGCGCCGGCGACGGGGGCAGGGTGGAGATGTCCGCCGCCGAGCTCCGGCAGCCGTCCCCGTGACGGCCGCCGCGCCCGGCGTCTCGCCGAGACCCACCGCACCCCGAGGCGTCGATGACCATGACCGTCCCGCTCGAACCGGCCGACGAACCGGCCGACGAACCGGCTGACGACCCGGCCTACGAGCCGCTGCGTGAGCGTGGGCGGGAGCACGCACCGCGCGATCCGGCTTCGCCCGAGCGGTCAGCCGTCGCCTACCCCGCCGGGCGCGGCGCGGCGCGGCGACTGCGCTGGCGGGCTGGGCGGGAGTTCGCCTACACGCTGGTCGACCTGCCGCTGGCCATCCTCGGCTTCGCCTACGTGGTGGTGGCGATCTCAGCGGGATCGGCGCTCGCCGTCACGTTCCTCGGGCTGCCGCTGCTGGCCGGGATGCTGCGCGGGGCCCGCGGGCTCGGCGCCATGCAGCGTTCCCTCGCCGCCGAGCTGCTGGGGGAGCGGGTCCGCGCGCCGCTGCCGCTGCGCCAGCGCCGGCGGGGCCTGCTGGGCTGGGTCTTCGCCGGGCTCGGGGACGGCGCGGGCTGGCGGGCGTTCTGCTACCTGCTGCTCAAGTTCCCGCTGGCGATCGTCAACGTGGTGTTCTCGGTGGTGCTGTGGGTCGACGGGCTCGGCGCCGTCACCTATCCGATCTGGCGTCACTACCTGCCGGTGCAGCACGACAGCCACGGTGTGGCCCACCGCGGGGCGTCCTTCGGCACCGACTACTTCCTCGACACCTGGCCGAGGATGGGCCTGGGGATCGCCGCCGGGGTGGTGCTACTGCTGCTCGCCGTGCCGGTGGTGCGCGGGCTGGTGATGCTGGACCGGCTGCTGATCCGCGGGCTGCTCGGCCCCACCCAGCGGTCGCTGGCGGCGGCCCGGATGCGGGAGCTCGAACACACCCGGTCTTCCGCGGTCGACGACTCCGCCGCCGCCCTGCGCCGGATCGAACGCGACCTCCATGACGGCGCGCAGGCCCGGCTCGTCGGCATGGCGATGAACCTCGGCATCGTCCGCGAGCGGCTCGCCGCCGACGGCGACAAGGTCGACCTCGACGAGACCCGCGAACTCGTCGACGCCGCCCACCGCGACGTCAAGGAGGCCCTCGTCGAGCTGCGCGACCTCGCCCGCGGCATCCACCCGCCGATCCTCGACGCCGGCCTCGAGGCCGCCCTGACCAGCCTCACCGCGCGCGGCCCGCTGCCCGTCCAGATCCGCGTCGACCTGCCGAAACGGCCCTCGGCCGCGATCGAGACGATCGCCTACTTCTGCGTCGCGGAACTGCTCACGAACGTGGCCAAGCACAGCCGCGCGACCGAGGCCCAGGTCGGCGTCATCGGCCGCGCCGGCCGCGTGCGCATCACGGTCAGCGACGACGGCCAGGGCGGCGCCAGTGCCGACCCGGCGGCCGGCAGCGGTCTCGCGGGCCTCGTCGAGCGGGTCCGCACCGTCGACGGCTGGATGGACGTCGCGAGCCCACCGGGCGGGCCCACGCGCATCACCATCGACCTCCCCGTCCACGCCTGAGCCCGCCGCCGCCCGGTCCACCGCACCCAACGGCCGCGGAGGTCGGCGACCTGTGATCCCCGGCGTGCCCCGAGTGTGACGGTGGTTTCCGGCGATGAGCGGCAAACGCGGGGAATCGCCGCCGCGGCGGCGGGCGAGCGGCCTTCCGGTACGGCCTTTTTGGGCTGCTTCATACCGCCGGTAAAGGTCACCCTAAAAGCAGGATTCGCGGGACGCGCCCACCGGCCGGACGGAGTGGGTGGTTTATGGCAGTGGGTGGTAGCGTCCGCCGCCAGGGGTTGCCGCCGCGACCGGAAACGCGGTGGCTACAAATGTGCTGGGGGATCCTCGTGACAATGACCAGAGCCGTGTGTCCGAGGTCGGGGGAAGTATGCCGAAGCCGCCGGTGGGGGGCTGACGCCCGCCGTCCCGTGCGCATCGCCCGCTGAGAGATGCGGGGGAGAGTTCTTCGCGGGCGATTCCCGGCAGCGCTCGTCGGGATGGCGCTCGTCGGGACGGCGCTCGTCGGTGCCCTCGTGTGGTGCAGGCCCGGTCCATGGGCCTGTGCCGTCACGCCGCTCGTGACGTTCGGCCTGCTCGCCGGCTCCGGCCGCACACGTGGCCAGATCTGGATCGCGACGAGCACCGTCGGCGTTCTCACCAGCACGGTCGACTATCTGGTGTGGCGCCTGTCGGTGACGAACTGGTCGGCCGCGTGGCTCGCGGTCCCGCTGCTCGCCGCCGAGATGTTCGGTGCTGCCCATGCTCTTGGCCTGCAGGCGACGATCTGGCCGAAGGACGCCGTCCCGACCCGGCGCATCCACGATCCGAGCCGTCTTCCCATCTACCTCCTCATCCCCACGGCCGGCGAGTCCATGGCGGTTCTCGAGCCGACGGTCATCGGCGCGCTGGCGGCCCGCGCGGAGTACCTGCGGCGTCATCCGTCCGCGCGGATACACGTCATCGTCTGCAATGACGGCCGGGTCGCGGGCAGCCCGGACTGGCAGCACGTCGAGAGGGCGGTCACGCGGCTGGGCGTCATGTGCGTCACCCGCTCGACGGCCGGCGGGGCGAAGGCGGGAAACATCGAGCACGTGCGGGAACTGGTCGGTGCGACCGGCGACGCGCTGGTGGCGATCCTCGACGCCGACATGGTGCCGACGCCCGACTTCCTGCTCGCCACCGTGGCCCCGTTCGCCGACCCCGTGGTGGGCTGGGTGCAGACGGCGCAGTACTACCGGAACACCGACCTGCCGATGGCGCGGTGGGCCGCCGACCAGCAGGCGCTCTTCTACGAGGTGCTCTGCCCGGGAAAGGCCGCCCGCAACTCGGCCTTCATCTGCGGCACCAATGTCGTGATCAGGGCCGCGGCGCTGGACTCCATCGGCGGGATGCCGCGCGACTCGGTGACGGAGGACTTCGCCGCCTCCATCCGACTGGCCCCGGACTGGCGCGGTGTCTATCTGGAAGGAAAGTTCGCCGAGGGCCTCGGGCCGGTCGACGCGGCGAGTTATCTGAAACAGCAGAACCGCTGGGCGCGCGGCACCTTCGAAGTGCTCCGGCGGCACTGGAAGGATCTCCTCCGCCCCGGCAGCGGCCTGTCGGCCGCGCAACGGCTCCAGTACGGACTTGCCTGCACGCACTACATCTCCGGCGTGCGCGACCTCGTCTACCTGTTGTCCCCGGTCGTCTTCGTGGTCAGCGGCACCCCGGCCGTCCGCGGCGCCGACGCGACCGGATTCCTGCAGCATTTCGTCCCGTACTTCGTCTGTGGGCAGGCGGCGTTCTGGATCGCGGCCCGAGGACGGTCCACCTGGCGCGGGGTCGTGGCCGGATTCATCTCGTTCCCCGTGCTCGTGACGGCGGCCCTCACGGTGCTGACGGGTTCCCGCAGCACGTTCACGATCACCTCCAAGCAGCGGGACGGTGCCGCGTCCTGGCGACCGTTGCTGCCCCACCTCGCGGCCTTGGCGCTCTGCCTGACCGGCCTGGCCACCCTGATGATCCGCGGTCTGTCCGCACGCGGTCTCATCGCGGGCGCCTGGATCGCCTACATGGCGGCGATGCTGACCGCGTTCTGCGCGCTCGCCGCCTGGGACGCGCGCCGGGCTCCGGCCGCGCACCGACAGCGCGGCCCGGAGCGGCGCCGCGGGGAGGACGGCCGTCGGGAGCGGCGACTGGGGCGGGTCCCCGTGCCGCTGCGTGTCGCGGGCGTCGCCGGCTGCGTGCTGGTGGTCGCGCCCGCACTCGCCGTCGGCCTTCGGGCGGAGGATTCCGGCGCGCGTGCGGCGCCCTTTCATGCCCCGGCCTGTGCGCGGGAGATGCGCGCCGGGCTCGCCGTCACCGCCGGTTCCTACGCCGGTTACTCCACCCTCGCCCGGGAACTCGGCATGAATCGGATCTCGGCCCACTCCGCCGAGATCGGCGAGCGATTTCCCGTGCGGTGGGCCGACCAGGTCCGGTCGGCGGGAGGCATTCCCTGGCTCACCCTGACCTTCACCCGCGACGGCGACGGTTCCCTGACGTCCGCGCTGCCGGCCGTCGTCAACGACGTCCAGGACGCCGGCCTGCGACGGTGGGCGCGGGCCGTCGCCGCCTGGGGGCATCCGTTGTACCTGACGGTGCTGCCGTCGGTCGACCGCAACTACGCGGCCAGTTCCGCGGTGGCGAACGGCGGGGTACCGGCGGACTCGGCCAGGGCCTGGGCACACATCCGGACGATCTTCGCCGACCATCACGCCGACAACGTGGCCTGGACCTGGCAGCCCGCCGCGCCCGCCGACGACGCCGGCGTCCGCCCGCCGGCCGACCAGATCGACGTCGTCGCCGTCACCTGGATCCAGTACCGCGGCACGCGGTGGGTGGATCCCCGCGCGGAACTGACCCACGTACGCCTGGCCCATCCCGGCAAGCCGTTGCTGGTCACCCTGGCCGCGACGGGTGATCCGCATACGGTCGGTTCCTGGCTGGGAACGGCGGTGAACGCCGCGCGCTCCGCCCGGGCGATCGGCCTCGTCTACCAGACGGACGGCCCTGATCCGCACGCGTCCGGTCGGACGTTCGCCGCCTGGCGCACCGGCGCCTATCTGACCGCGCGGATCCTCCGGCAGGACGACTCCCGACGGGTTGGACCGGTTGCGGACCATTCCCGTCCCGCCGCCGAATGCGAAGTGGACTCATGAGCACCCGGACCACGGAGTACTCCAGACCCACCCTCTCCCCGGACTCTCCTCGCCGGGATGCGCCCAGCTGGGACGCGCCGAGCTGGGATGAGCCGACCTTGGATCTGCTGCTCCCGGACCCGCTGCCGCCGGCCTCTTCCGTGTTTCCGGACTCATCCGAGTTCCCGCGCACGTCGGCGTTTCCGGAATCACCGGTCGCGGATTCCGCGTTCCCTGACCCGCGGGAACGGGACCGCCCGGCCGATCCCGCCGATCCCGCCGAGCCGGATGACGCGGTGGAAGCGCGTGGTCGGCGGCGGCATGGGCGTCGTGGTCGCGTCGGCCCGCGATCCGGGCTGGCCGCGGTCGTCGCCGTGCAGGTGCTGACGTCGATCAACCTGTCGTCGACGGCGTTTCAGGACGAGGCGCTCTACCTGGATGCCGGGCACCAGATCATCGCCTCCCTGCGCAACGGCACTCCGACGGCGGAGGACTTCGGCTCCTATTTCTCGGGATCGCCCTACGTCTATCCACCGCTCGGCGCGCTGGCCGATGCCCTTGGCGGTCTCGCCGCGGCCCGGATGCTCAGCCTGGTATGCGCCGTGATGACGACGCTCCTGGTCGCCTCGGTGGGCCGGTCGCTGTACGGACGGTCCGCCGGGGTCGCCGGCGCCACCGCGTTCGTGCTGTCCGGGCCCGTCCTGTTCATCGGCCATTTCGCGACGTACGACGCGATGGCTCTGATGCTGCTCACCGGCGGGCTGGCCGCCGGCCTGCGCGCCGCCGGACTCCCCCGGCGCGCACGGCCACGTCCTGGTCGGCGGCGCGGCGATCCGCGGCGCGGCAACCTGTGGCGCGGCGCGCTGTGGGCGTTCAGCGCGGGCTGCCTGCTCGCGGCGGCGGTGGTGACCAAGTACGTGGCGGCGCTGTTCGTCCCGTCGGCCGCCGCGCTCATCGTGATGGCGGCGCACCGGACCCGCCGCCCAGCCGCCACCACCTCATCCGCGCCGGCATCCGCGCCGCCGCTCGTTCTCCTCCTGGCCGCGGCGGTCGGCACGGCCTGCGTGGTCGGTGCCTGGCTCGGGTTGACGGGGACGGACCAGCTCCGGGGCCTCGTCACGACCACGCTGTCGCGGCGCCCGGTCGGCCCGACGTCGGCGGTGGAGGTGGCGCGGCGAGGGCTGGAATGGGCCGCGCCGACGCTGATCGTCGCGGTGGCCGGCCTGCCGCTCGTCGCGCGCCGGCGCCCCGCGCTCGCGGCACTCCTGCTGGGCTCCTCGCTGCTGCCGATCGCCGTCCAGGCGCGTTCCGGTGAGCTGACCTCGCTGCACAAGCACGTGGCGTTCGGGGTCGCCTTCGCCGCGCCGCTCGCCGGGGCGGGACTCGTGGCCCTGCTCGCCCGCCTCGACGTCCACGACCCGCGCCGCCCGCTGGCCCCCCGCGTCATCGCCGCCGCGCTGGCCGCCGTCGTCCTGCTGGCCGGCGGGGCGCGCGGCGCGCAGGACCTCTTCCAGGTCTGGGCTGACAGCCGGCCACTGACCGCGCTGCTGCGCACGCAGGTCCGGTTCGGTTCCGGCCACTACCTGGTCGAGGAATCGGAGGTGCCCCGCTACTACCTGCGCGACGTCACGGCCCCCTGGCAGTGGAACGGCACCTATTTCCTCTACTACCGGGATCCGCGCACCGGCGCCGTCTACACGGGCACCGCCGCCTACCGCCGCGCCCTCACCGACCGCTACTTCGACATCGTCGTCCTGCGCTTCGGACCCTCCGCGATGCTCGACTGGAAGATCCACGACATTCTCCAGGACCCGACGAAGTACCGCCAGATCGCCAGACTCCCCGAACCCGGCGGCTGGACCATCTGGCGCCGCGCCGAATCCTGACTGGGCCCTTCAGCGTCCGAGAGCGGCGGGACGGGTGACGCCGGTAACCCTCTCGAAATGGTCCAGGGGCGCGATCTTGACTACGTCGCCGGTCTTCGGTGCATGCAGGACCTGGTGGTTGCCGAGGTAGATGCCGACGTGGCCGGGGTTGTCGGGGGTGCCGTCGGAGCCTGCCGCGAACAGCAGGTCGCCGGGCCGCCACTGGTTGATCTCACTGAGCGGGATGGTGGGTCCGGAGTGTCCGGCCTGGTCGTAGGTGGTGCGGGGGAGCGAGATGCCGGCGGTGGCGTAGGCGGCCTGCACGAGGGAGGAGCAGTCCCAGGTGTCGGGGCCGTTCGCGCCGAGGTGGTAGGGCTTGCCGAGCTGGGCGCGGGCGAAGGCGATGGCGGCAGCGGCGGCCGGCGCGACGGCTCCGACCGGGGCGGTGGCCGCCCCGATCGCCGCGGTCATGGCGGGCGCGCTGGTGAGGATGCGGGCGACATACGTCTGGGTCTCGGCGTAGGGCGGGACGCCGCCGGCGGCGAGGACGGCGCCGGGGCCGGCGTTGTAGGCAGCGAGCATGAGGCGGACGGGGTCGCCGAGGCGGGCGACGGTGGCGGCCACGGCGCAGTCGTAGCGGGCCGCGGCGGGGATGGCATCGGCGGGGTTGAGCGGGTCGGCGCGGCCGTCGCCGTCACCGTCGACGCCATGTGTCGCCCAGGTGGGCGGGGTGAACTGGGCGATGCCGACGGCGCCGGCGGGGGAGCGCGCGGTCGGATTGAACCCGGACTCCTGCTTCAGCTGGGCGGCGAGCAGACCCGGGCTCAACGTGGGGCAGGTCCGGGCCGCGCTGATGATCGGTCCGACGTAGGCGGCAGGGATGTCGGCGACGGCCGCGGTGACGGCAGGCGTGTCGGCACCGCCCGAATCGCCGAGCCCCCCGAAGGCGCCCGCACCGGTGAGGACGGCGAGGGCTCCAGCAGCGGCGACTATTAGGGCGAGTCCTGCGACCAGAGCGATCATGATCGGCGACGACGTGGTTCCGCTGCCTGACGCCGACTCCGTGGCCACCGCCCACCCCACCCAGATGCGGTCATGACCGACTTTTTGATCTTTAAGCTTATTAAGCTTGATTTGCTGTGATGGTGACGCTACCGTGACAAACCGGATCGCGCCAATACGCGCACATCTTCTCGCTCAAGGTCACCGACATGGCAAACGGGGGGTACGCCGGGGATGCCCGCGCCGACCGGCAGGTGGGTGCCGCAGACGGACGGCCGCGCCGCGCTTCCGGCCCAAGGTCCACCGGCCGCTCTCGACGAGTTCGGTGCACCCTCCACACCTGCTGCTTCCCTGAGCGACCTGGTGGTCGTGGTCGCCGCAGGTGGTGGGATGGGTCGCTCGACGACAGCGGACCTGCTGGCCCGGCGGCTGTGCGTGACCGGCCCGCTGGTCGTCATCGACGACGCGCCGGGACTGTTCAGCCTTCGTCGAACCCTGCCTCGGGGCCCGAACGGCCTGGCGACGATGCCCGGCTACGGCGGCGATTACCATGTGCTGGCTCCGGACGAGCCGCTGCGGCGGGTCGACAGTGTCAGCGTGGTCGAAGGCGCGGATCCGGGCTGGGCGACGCTGGTCGTCGACTCCTACGACCCGGTGCTCTACCTGCTGCACGCCCCACGCTGGTACCGGCTACTGACCGAGCCAGGCGTACGGGTGGTCCTCGTGGCGGCGTCCGCGACCGGACCGCTGCAGCAGGCGGTGACCGCCGCCCGTGCCCTGCGTCAGGCCGGCGTGCGCCCCGAGGACCTGGTCGCCGCCGTGGTCGACATCAACGAGGGACGCATCCCGAGGCCCGCCCGGGCGCGGATGGTGATGCTCGACGGCGAGGTCGGCGCGATCACCCGCGTCCCACACCTGCCGTCCGTACGCGCCAGCGGGCGTCTCGACGCCGGTCATGGCGGCCGTGATGCCGAGCGTGCCGCCGACGCTCTGGTCCAACGCCTTGCTCTGGAGGACGCAGCATGATCCAGCAACTTGCCGCACACGCCACGCTGCTACTCGCCGCCACACCGTCGCCAGGCACAGGCGGCGCGGGGGCGCCGAGCGGCCGCGACCCGCTCCCGGCGGTCAACCCGGGCACCGACGGGCTTCCTCACCAGGCGTCCGACGCCCTGAACAAGATCCTTTCCTGGTCGATGTACGGGGCGGTGACCGCCTGCGGAATCGCTGCGCTCATCTCGGCGGGCTTCGCCGGCTGGGCACGGATGTCGGCGCGTCCCCAGCAATTCGACCGCGGTCTGACCGCCTTCGGCTGGGCGGTGGGCTGCGGCTTCCTGGTCGGCATCGCGATCCCGCTCGTCAACACCTTCTACAACCTCTCGGTCTGACCCCGGCAGCCGGCACGGAGAGGGAGCGTGTGGACATGAGCCTGACCCAGCAGATGTCCCCGCACGGCGGCCCACCCCGCAGACGGCGTTCCCTTCTTCTCGCTGCCGTCGCCGTCGTCGTCCTGATCGCCGCGACCGTCGGGGTCACCGTCGCCCTTACCGGCGGAGGCGACGGCAGCCATCCCGCTGCCGCCCCGCCCTCGGCGCCGGCGCCGACCCGCTTCGGCATCCCCTCACCCCAACCAGGCCGCTCAGCCACTGCGGATCCCACCGCGCCCCTGCTTCTGCCCCATCCCGCCCGCGCTGCCTCGAACGGCGTCCCCCTCGGTTTCCCCCACACGCCCGACGGAGCGGCCTCTGCCGCCGTCCGCTGGACGTCGCTGATCCTTCCAACGGGCGAGGATCGGCAGCTCGACGTGTTCCGGACCATCGAAACGGCAGCTGCCTATACGCGGGACGCTCCTACCCTCCGGGAAGGCTACCGAGAGCATCCACTTGCGGCAGACTTCTGGTCTACCGCGACGCCTTTGGCCTGTGGCGTGACGTCCACGGAAGACGCCGACGGCGTTTCGGTCTCCGTTCTGGCGACCCTGCAGGTCGGCGATGCCACGGGAGTAACGGGTTCCAGTCTCTGGGCGAATGAATTCCATCTCGTCTGGCAGGGCGACGACTGGCGCCTGGACGACATCAAAGACGTCTCGAAAACTCATCCCCTCCCGTCGGGTAACAGCAGGGACGAGTACCAGGCCAGCGGATGGAGGGAGTTCCAACTTGCCTGACCTTCCTACCCCAGTGCGCATATTGAACGATGTAGCCCTCCCTGTCGGGGGGTTGATCGCCGGCGGGATCGGTGATGCGGCGAAGGCTGGGGTCGGGGCCGCGGTCAATGGTGTGTGGGGGGTTATCGTCGCGCAGTTCACTACTGCGGGAGTGAATCTCATCGGCAATTTGATGGATGCGTGGCCGAAAATCTCGAAGGTGAACTATAACCAGGCGGGGTTGCACGACGTCTACACGCTCTGTACGGGGCTGGGTGCGATTGTTGCGGTGATGGTGCTGCTGATCGCGATTGTGCGGACGCAGTTGGCGGCGGACGGCGGGTATGTGACGGCGGCGTTGTCGGGGCTGGCGAGGGCGACGTTGGCGATCGCGGTCACCGAGACGGTGGTGCAGACGGGCGCGGATCTGTCGGCGAACATCTGCCAGTGGATTGTCGATGCGACTCATGGGGATCAGAAGGCGTTCCTTGAAGATGCGAAGGCGGTGATCAAGAATGAGCCGACGCCGGCGCTGGGTCTGGTGTTCGGCCTGCTGTCGATTCTCATCGTGCTGGTGTTGTGGGCGGAGATTCTGATGGTGAAGGTCGCGATCGGGGTGCTGGTCGCGACGGCGCCGATCGGGGCGTCGGGGTTGTTGTCGGATCGCACGGCGGTGTGGTGGCAGCGGCAGGCGATGGCGACGTTCCGGCTGCTGCTGGTTCCGCCGTCGATCACTTTGTGTTTCGCGATCGGGTTCCGGGAGGCGAATGGGGCCGACGGTCTGACGCAGGTGATCGTGGCGTTGATGACGTTGGCGGCGGCGGTGTTGTGCTGGCCGGCGCTGGCCCGGTTCTTCGCGATCGACGTGGATGGTCAGGTCTCCGGTGGTCTGGGTCTGCTGATCGGTGCCACGTCGGGTCTTGGTTCGCGGATGTCGAGCATGAATGGTGGGGGCGGCGGGGGCGGCGGTAATCCGCTGGATCCGGCGATGCTGCAGCGGATGGGCGG
>NZ_FZMO01000299.1 GCF_900197875.1 Frankia canadensis
CACCCCAACTCCTGCCCCCTGACCGGGCGAACTCGCCCCGCTCAGGCAGGATGAACCGGAATCGAGACAGACACCATGGGACGCTCCACCCCCTACTCCCCCGCCTTCCGCGCGCAGGCCGTCGCCGAGGTCCGCCTGGCCCGGCCGCGGCACGCCTCGGAGTGGGCCACCATCCAGGCCGTCGCCGCCGCCCACACCATCAGCGCGGAGACGCTGCGCACCTGGATCCGTCAGGCCGAGGCCATCCCCGCCGATCACGCTCGCGCCGAACTCCGCCGCCACCAGGCCGAGATCCGCCGCCTCGCCTACGAGAACGGCCAGCTCAGACTCGCCCTCGACGTGCTCCGCACCGCCACCACACCGCCGGCCCGCACCCGGCCAGGCTCCCAGGTCCCCGGCAGGCCTCGCCGTCGAGAACAGGCAGCTGGCTAGGCCAGGCGGGTGACGGAGACGGTGACGCCCAGCGAGGTGGAGGCGCCGCCGGAGAAGACGCCGCGCACCGGGGGAACGTCGTTGTAGTCGCGGCTGCGGGCGACGACGACGTGCTGCTCGCCGGCGGGGACGTCGTTGGTCGGGTCGAAGCCCCACCACTCGCCGAGCCAGCCCTCCACCCAGGCGTGTGACTGCCCGGCGACCGTCTCGCCGACCTCCGCCGACGCCGACGGGTGCTGGTAGCCCGACACGTAGCGGGCCGGCATCCCGGCGGCGCGCATCAGCACCAGCGCGAGGTGCGCGAAGTCCTGGCAGACGCCCTCGCCCTTCTGCCACGCCTCGACGGCGGAGGTGTGCACGCCGGTGGTGCCGGGCCGGTAGGTCAGCCGCTCGCGCACCCACGCCCCGACGGCGGGGACGAACTCGCGCGGGTCGTGGGTGGCGGCCAGCTCACGGGCGGCGTCGACCAGCTCCGCGTGCTCGGGGGTGGACGCGGACGGTCGCAGGTACTCGACGAACTCGTCGGCGATCCGGTCCTCGGCCAGCGCCGACCAGGTCGGGACGTCGCGCGGGCGCTCCGGCGCCGAGGCGGTCTGCACGATCGAGCGGCCGGTGACGACGAGCTCGGTGTGCGGGGTGTGCAGGTCGAACGCGGTGACCTGCGTCCCCCAGTAGTCCCAGTACCGGTAGGTCTGCGCGGCGGGTTCGGTGCGGACGGTCGCCTCCAGGGTGAGCTGGGCGGCGGCGGTCTGCGGGATGATCCTGACCTCGTTGTACGAGGACAGCACGGGGCTCGCGTACCGGTGGCCGGTCGAGTGCTCGATGCGGATCTGCCAGCTCACCGGGTTCCCCCTGAGGTGGATCGGGTGGGACGCGTCGGCCCGGCGGACCAGATCGGGCTCGGACGGGCGGGGCCTGCGGGGCGGGTCAGCCTCGACGGTCGGCTCACGCCGGCACCTCCATCGCCCACGAGCGGGGCGCTTCGCGGGCGAAGTAGCGGGCGGTCACCTCGGCGCTGACGGTCGAGCAGGTGGTCTGCAGGGAGGCCAGCAGGTCGGGCATGTCGGCGACGAGGTCGTCGACGCTGTGGAACTCGAGGTCGGTGCGGGCCCGCCCGACGAGGCGGCGGGCCGTGTCGTCGACGGTGGAGCGGGGCGAGCCGCGTCCGCGCCCGCCGTCGAGCTCGGCGAGGATCTGCTCGGCGAGCGCCAGCGACCAGTACACCGAGCGCGGGAACAGTCGGTCGAGCAGCAGAAACTCGGCGACCCGGGCGGCGTCCACCGCGCGGCGGTAGGTACGCAGGTAGGCCTCGTGCGCGCCGCAGGAGCGCAGCAGGCTGATCCAGCTCTGCGAGTGCGGATGCTCGCTGATGCTCGACGACAGCAGCCGCGAGGTCATGTCGACCCGCTCGAGGGACCGGCCGAGCACCAGGAACCGCCAGCCGTCGTCGCGGGCCAGGGTGGCGTCGACGAGGCCGGCGAGCATCGCGGTGCGCTCGCGGACGTAGCGGAAGAACACGTGCGGGCCGAGCCGGCGGGCCAGTTCCTCGGTATGCGGAAGGTCGTTCCAGCTGGCGTTGAGGCACTCCCAGACGTCGCTGGAGACGACGACGCGGGCACCGCGGGCGTTCTCCCGGGCCGCCGAGAGCGCGCCGGTGATGCTGAACGGCCGCACCGGGTCGAAGGCGAGGATTTCCATCACGCGGCGCGAGTCGACCGGCTGGTCGAATCCCGCCGGCTGGCCCATCGCGGTGAGCAGCTCCCGCCCCGCCGAACCCTCCTCCAGCCACGGGTCTTCCAGCACCCGATGCACGTGGACGTCGAGGATGCGCGCCGTCGACTCGGCCCGTTCCACGTAGCGGCCGATCCAGAACAGCGACTCCGCGATCCGGCTCAGCACCGCGCTCCCCCCTCGCCCGCCTCGACGCCCGCCGGTTGGCCGACGCCTCGCGGCCCGGCCGAGTCACGGTGCTGGCTCTGTTGCTGCTGCTGTTGCTGGTCGGAGGAGTCCGGCGGGCCGAGGTCCGGTCCGCTGGCCGGGCGGGCGACGGCCGCGCCGGGCGGGCGGCCCAGGTGCGGCGCGAGCTCGCGTCCGCCGTGCTCGGGGGCGAGGACCCAGGTGTCCTTGGAGCCGCCGCCCTGGCTGGAGTTCACCACCAGGCTGCCGCGCGGCAGCGCCACCCGGGTCAGCCCGCCGGGCAGCACCCACACCCGGTTGCCGTCGTTGACGGCGAACGGCCGCAGGTCGACGTGGCGGGGACCGAGCCGGTCGTCGGCGAGCGTCGGCGACGTCGACAGCCGCACCACCCGCTGCGCGATCCAGCCCCGCGGGTCCTCGCACACCCGGACCCGCAGCTCGGCGAGCTCGGCGTCGCTGGCCTGCGGGCCGATGACGATGCCCTTGCCGCCCGAGCCGTCCACCGGCTTGACGACGAGCTCGTCCAGGCGGTCGAGGACGTACTCGCGCTGGTCGGCGTCCTCCAGCCGGTAGGTGTCGACGTTGGGCAGGATCGGTTCCTCGCCCAGGTAGTACCGGATGAGGTCGGGGACGTAGGTGTACATCAGCTTGTCGTCGGCGACACCGTTGCCGAGCGCGTTGGCGATCGTCACGTTGCCGGCGCGGGCGGCGTTGACCAGGCCCGCGCCGCCGACCGTCGACTCGGGGCGGAAGTGCACCGGGTCCAGCCAGTCGTCGTCGACGCGGCGGTAGACGACGTGCACCGGCTGCTCGCCCTCGGTGGTTCGCATCGTCACCTTGTTGTCGCGGACGCTGAGGTCACGGCCCTCGACGAGCTCGACGCCCATCTGCCGGGCGAGCAGGGCGTGCTCGAAGTAGGCGGCGTTGTAGACGCCCGGCGTGAGCACGACGACGGTCGGGTCGGCGACCTCGGGTGGCGCGGCGGCGCGCAGCGCGTGCAGCAGGTGGGTGGCGTAGTCGGCGACCGGGCGGACCCGGTGGGTGGCGAACAGCTCGGGAAACACCCGGGTCATCGCCCGCCGGTTCTCGATCACGTAGCTGACGCCGGACGGCACCCGGACGTTGTCCTCCAGCACCCGGAAGCCGCCGCGCTCGTCGCGGATCAGGTCGATGCCCGACACGTGCGCCCGCACGCCGTTCGGCGGGTCGATACCGTGCGCCGCCCGGTGGAAGTGCGCACTGGTCAGCACGAGGCGCCGCGGCACGATCCCGTCGGCGAGCACCTCCGCCGGGCCGTAGACGTCGGCCAGGAACGCCTCCAGCGCGTGGACACGCTGGGTCACCCCGCGCTCGATGACGCGCCACTCGTCGTCGGCGAGCAGGCGCGGCACCAGGTCCAGCGGGAACGGCCGCTCCTCGCCGAACAGGTTGAACGTGATGCCGGCGTCCCGGAACGCCCGGTCCAACGCCACCTTGCGCGCCGCGAGGTCGGCGCTGCCCATCGGCTGCAACGCGTCGTACAGGGCGGAGTAGACCTCCCGGGGCCGGTTCGACGCCTCGAAGACCTCGTCCCAGGCCGCCGTGGCCGCCGCTTCCGCCGGATAACCCTCGAACAGGTCCGCCACGCGGCAGAGCGTAAAGTGCGCGTGTTACCTGCGCGTGTCGTCGCCGTGGTGGCCCTGGATTGCGGGTGCCGTGATCACGGCTCGGGACACGTCCCGGGGGACACCGTCATCGCGGCCGCCGGGCGTCGCGGGCGCGGCTGCGCGGCGCGCGCCGCGGATGCGAGACGATGGCCACCCACCCCCGTCCTCCACCTATCC
>NZ_FZMO01000100.1 GCF_900197875.1 Frankia canadensis
GACCACGGCGCCGCGCTGTACCCGCACCATGACTGGGCGAGCGCGGACGCGGCGGCGGGCCCGGCGGGGCGGCTCGCCCCGGGGGAGCGGTTCCGGTGGCTGACCGCGCCGCGCAGCACGGTCGTCCAGACTTCGCCGGTGCACACCGCGGCGAAGGCGGCCAGGTGCGCGACGACGGCGTCCGCGTCGAGGTAGGGGTCGAGGGCGGCGAGGCGGGTCTCGTCGAGCCGGCAGCGCAGGTCAAGGTAGCGCGCACGCTGGCAGTACAGGACGACGCCGACGTTCACGAACTCCCCGCGCTCGACCCTCGGCACCACCCGGATCGCCGCGTACTCGAACAGCTCACGCATCGCCGTCTCCCGTGGCGGCCCGCCCGCCGGTGCGCAGCCAGTCCCCGGCGCGCAGCCAGTCCGGCCGCCCCGAGTGTCCCGCCGCCCCCGGCCGCGCCGCGCCACGCGCACCGCTGGCGCTGCCGCCGCCCGCGGTCGTGCCGCCGGCTCGCGCTGGTGGCGCCGTCGCCTCGGCGAGCGCCGCGAGAACGGGGTCCCGCCAGGCCGCCCGCGCCGCCAGCCGCCCGAGCAGCCAGTCGACGTAGCGGACGCGGGGCACGTCGAGCCAGGCGTCCGGCACCCGGTCGACGACCGCGGTGAGCAGCTCGGCGTCGACGCGGGCCGCGAGCGCCTCGTCCGCCGCGGTGAACGCGCCCGCGGCGGCGGCGACCAGCGGCAGCAGGACGTGATCCGCGACGCCGGGCAACGGCCGCGCCACCGCCGCGTCCGCGCTCGCCCAGTCATGGTGCGGGTACAGCGCGGCGCCGTGGTCGATCAGCCAGAGCCGCCCGCCCCAGACCAGCAGATTCGGGTTGCGCCACGACCTGTCGACGTTGAGGGTGAGCGCGTCCAGCCAGAGCGCCCGCGCGGCGGTCTCGCCCGCCACCTCGGTGGCCAGCGGGTCGAAGGTGATCGAGCCGGGCAGGTAGTCCATGCCGAGGTTGAGCCCGGCGCTGGCCCGCAGCAGGTCCTGGACCTCCTGGTCGGGCTCGGTGCGGCCGAGCTCGGGATCGACCTGCACACCGACGAGTTCGGGGACGTCCATCCCCAGCTCGCGCGCGAGCTCCCCGACGACCACCTCGGCGACCAGCGCCTTCGGCCCCTGCCCGGCCCCGCGGAACTTCACCACCCAGGTGCCGAGGTCGTCGCCCTCCATCAGCCCGGGCAGGCTGCCGCCCTCCCGCAGCGGTGTCGCGTACCGCACCGCCGTCACATGTCGCAGCACCCCGCCAGTCTGCCCGAGCACGCGGCGGGGGCAGCCGCTGCCTGGTCGCGCGTGAACCGTCAGTCGGGGACGAGTGCGAGCCGGGCGGCCCCGACCCGGCCGGCGCCGGCGGCGGCCGTGGTGAGCGGGCCCGGACGCGGCGCCGCGGGCCGGGACGTCGTGGTGGCCGCGTTCGCCAGCGGCACCGTCGGTGAGGACGCCTCCGCGTGCAGCCACACCTCGGCGCGTCGCCCCGCCGCCAGCCCCGTCCGGGCCCGGCGGAAGTCCCGCCCGCGCAGCCCCGGGTAGTCGTGCTCGACGACGTCGTCGAACAGCTCCGCGGACACGGCGAGGGCGAGGTCGGCGGCCGGCCGGCGGACGAACTCGGCGCGCAGCGCGGCGCAGTCCCGCAGCTCGACTACCCTGCGCACGGCGCGGCCGGAGAAGCCGTGCTCGTCCAGGTGGGTGATGCCCTGGTGCAGGGCCACCCGCAACCGCAGTCGGGCCGGCGCCGCCGCCCCCGCATTACGCTCGGCGAGTACCGCGCGGATTTCCCCGGCGAAAGCGGCGACGAAACGGCCCTCGTCGATTCCCGGCGGCAGCAGCGCGAGTTCACCCCCGCCGTCCGGCGGGCGCAGCCAGTATGCCCGGTCGCATTCGCCGAGTCGCCGCGCGCGTTCGATGACGGCGTCGAGATCCCGGGCCCAGCGGCGTGACCGTGGCCCGCCGGGCGCCGCGTCCCCGGTCCGCTCGGCCGTCAGTGCGATGCATATCCGGCGGATTCCCGGTGGTCTTTCGCTCACGTTCACACCTCCGCGGTCAGGGCCACGGGGTTTCAGTGTCGCGATGGGGCGGGCCGGGTGCCTCGTATTCCTACGGGTTTGCCGCGCGCCGCAGCGCCTCGAGGTCCTGGATCACGATGGCGCGGTACCCGGTGGCCAGCACCCCACGGTGGCGCAGCTCGCGCAGCGCCTTGTGCACCGTCGGCTCGGCGGCCCCGACCAGGGCGGCGAGCTCGGGCTGGGTGAGGGCGACACCGACGCGACGCCGCCCGTCCGGCGTGGATCCCCCGTAGGCCCGTTCGAGTTCCAGAATGACCCGCGCGACACGGACCGCCACCGAACAGCCACCGAACTCCACCCGTCGGCGCGTCGCCGAGCGCAGCTTCGCCCCGATCGTGCTGCTCACCACCTGGTGGACGTCGGGCTGGCGATGCAGGAAGGCGACGAACGCGTCCGCCGCGACGACCTTGGCGAGCACCGCCCCGGCCGCCGTGATGGTCGCCGAGCGCGGCTCGGAGTCCAGCCCGGCGAGCTCGCCGATGAGGTCGCCGCCGTGGCGGATCGCGAGCAGCGCGAATCCCCCGTTCTCCGTGGTGGCGGTGACCTTGACCCAGCCGGTCAGCAGGATGACGACGAAGTTCGTGCGGTCGCCCTCCCGCATGAGGACGTCCTCACTGGCGAATTCACGGTAGGTGCCGAGCTGAAGAATGTCCGCCCGGGCGCTCTCGGGAACCCGGCCGAGAACACTCGCCGGCGGCCATTGCATCCGCCCCGGCCGCGGGCCTGCGGTGGACTCGTTCTCCGGTCCGGTCTCCTGCAACACGACGCCCCCTCGGTCACCTGACCGCCGCCGGCCGGCGAAGGCGCTACGTCGTCGCCGGGCACCCGGACATCATGCGTCCGAACACGAATCCAGCATACTGTCCTCATTCTCGCGGACGCCATTCCGGAAGCCTTCACCGCGGATTGTCCGCCAGGCGACGGCACCCGGACAGCCCGGCCGGCGGGCCGGCCGGGCTGGGTCTCGGCGGCGGGTTCAGCTGGGTTCGGCCGGGTTCGGCCGGGCTTGGGACGCGGCGGGTCAGGCCGGGCGGTGGGGCATGAGGGCGCCGTCGGGGATCACGCCGAGGCGGCCGGCCTGAAAGTCCTCGACGGCCTGGGCCAGCTCCGCGCGGGTGTTCATGACGAACGGCCCGTACGTCTCGACGTGCTCGCGGATCGGGCGACCGCCGAGCAGCAGGACCTCCAGCGCACCGGTCGCGGAATCCGGCCGGGCGTCCGCGGCCACGGTGACGAGATCACCGGCGCCGAGGAGCGCGAGCTGGCCGGAGTGGATCGGGGCCGCGGCCGGGCCCACCGCGCCCCGTCCGTCCAGGATGTAGGCGAGCGCGTTGAACTCCGGGTTCCACGGCACGTGCACGGTCGCCCCCGGGGCCACCGTCAGGTGCACGACGGAGATGGGCGTGTGCGTCGAGCCCGGCCCGCGCTGCCCGCCTACCTCGCCCGCGATGATCCGCAGCAGGGCGCCGCCGTCCGGCGACGCGGCGAGCACGACCTGGCCGGCCTCGAGGTTCTGGTAGGCCGGCGGGGTGAACTTGTCCCTGGCCGGGAGGTTCACCCACAGCTGGATGCCGTGGAACAGCCCGCCGCGCACGACCAGGTCCTCCGGCGGCGTCTCGATGTGCAGGATGCCGGCGCCGGCGGTCATCCACTGCGTCGCGCCGTCGGTGATGAGGCCGCCGCCGCCGTGCGAGTCCTGGTGCTGGAAGATGCCGTCGATCATGTAGGTGACGGTCTCGAAGCCGCGGTGCGGATGCCACGGGGTGCCCTTGGGCTCGCCGGGCCCGTAGTCGACGGCCCCCATCTGGTCCATGTGGATGAACGGGTCGAGGTCGGCGAGACGGACGCCGGCGAACGCGCGGCGGACCGGGAATCCCTCCCCTTCGGATCCGCTCGGCGCGGTCGTGATCGAGCGGACCGGCCGGTCGACGTCGCCGAGGCCGGGCGTCCCCAGCCGGGGCAGATGGACGGTGTCGGCGGTGACGGCGGGCATGTCGTCCTCCTGGCTGTGCGCTCGGCCGACCAGGTCGGCCGGCCGCTTCTGATTGCTCGTGCAACTACCTGTTGGAACGAGCGTGCCCTGACGATTCTTCCCGCCGCAGGCGTGGCAGAGGACGGGCACGCGCAGGGGTCGCGGACCCATGCGGGGGTAGTCCACGCCTGAGGCATACCCGTGGCGGACGAGGCCCGCGGCGGCGATCGGGAGCAGGTGAGGGTGATGAGGGCGTTGACCTGGCAGGGCCGGCGGGACGTGCGGGTGGAGGATGTGCCCGACCCGCGGGTGACGGAGCCGACGGACGCGGTCATCCGGGTGACCTCCACCGCGATCTGCGGCTCGGACCTGCATCTCTACGAGGTGCTCGGGATGTTCCTGCGTCCCGGGGACATCCTCGGCCACGAACCGATGGGCGTGGTGGAGGAGGTCGGGGCGGAGGTGGCGAACCTGCGGCCCGGCGACCGGGTGGTGGTGCCGTTCACGATCTCCTGCGGTCACTGCTGGATGTGTGATCGCGCCCTGTACGCGCAGTGTGAGACGACCCAGGTCCGCGACACCGGCAAGGGTGCCGCGCTGTTCGGCTACACCTCCCTCTACGGCGCTGTCCCGGGCGGGCAGGCCGAGTACCTGCGCGTCCCGCAGGCCCAGTTCGGGCCGGTGAAGCTGCCGCCGGGGCCACCCGACGAGCGTTTCCTCTACCTGTCCGACATCCTGCCGACCGCCTGGCAGGCCGTCGCCTACGCCGACGTCCCCGACGGCGGAACGCTGGCCGTGCTCGGACTGGGCCCGGTCGGCCAGATGTGCGTCCGGCTCGCCCGGCATGTCGGCGCGGGCGGGATCCGGGCGACCACACCCCGCGAGGTGCGGGTGATCGGGGTCGACCGCGTGCGGGCCCGGATGGACCTGGCGGCGCGGCACGGAGCCGACGTCCTCGACGTCGACGATCCAGGCGACATCGCCGCGCGACTGTTCGGGCTCACCGACGGGCGCGGGCCGGACGCGGTGATCGACGCCGTGGGCATGGAGGCGCACGGCGCGCCCTTGGGGAAGGCCGCGCAGGCCGCCGTGGGTCTGCTGCCGGACTCGCTCGCCCGACCACTGGCGCAGCGGTACGGCCTGGACCGGATGGCCGCGCTGCACACGGCGATCAGGGCGGTGCGCCGCGGCGGGACGGTGTCGCTGTCCGGCGTGTACGGCGGCGAGGTCGACCCGATGCCGATGATGGACCTGTTCGACAAGGGCGTGCAGCTACGGATGGGGCAGGCGCACGTCCGCCGGTGGACCGACCAGATCCTGCCGCTGCTGACCGACGCCGACGTCCTCGGCGTCGAGACCTTCGCGACCCACCGGCTCCCCCTCGCGGACGCGCCCCACGGCTACGAGATCTTCCAGAAGAAGCTGGAGGACTGCGTCAAGGTCGTGCTCACCCCGTAGGCGGCCGGGCCGCGCGGTGCTGCCGCGCGAAGAAGTCCAGGGTGACGTGGGTCTTGGTCTGCTGCGGCCAGGTGAGGTCGATGCCGTGCCGGCGCATCAGGGCGGCGGTGCCGGCGGCCGTGCGCAGGGCCTCACCGGGAGCGCAGCGGGTGGACAGCTCGAGGATCCGCGAGCCGTCCGGATAGACCCACCGCTCCGCGAGGAGACGACCGTCAAAGCCATCCGGCCGAATCCTGCGTCGATACGCCAGGACCGGGCCGAAAAGCATGAGCTCGTTGACGTCGATATTGTCCGCCCGGGTCGCGAGCAGGCGCAGCTGCGGTTTCGTGAACAGCGCTCGCAACGGGCCCCGCTGGTCGACCGCGCGCTTCACGTTCTTCGCGTCACGGCGCGCTTTGATCGCCCCGGAGCAGACGTACTGGCCGGGCATTCCGTCCACCTCGACGACGAGATCCCGGCGATCGCGCAGCCGGGCGGGCAGCTCGCCGGGAACCAACGGCCGAAGTTTCACCACGGAGTCATCCGGGCCGCGGGGAATGCGGCGGGCCCGCAGGATCACCCCGTCACGATGCAGCGCCCGGTCGGGGGTGTCGAGATAGTAGACGTGCTGTGCGGGCGTCCGCGGAAAGACGAGCCCGAGCGCGACGCAGGTGGCCTCCTGGTCCGACGGCGGGACGGTCACCTTCAGTTCGAGGCGGTCGATCTGCCCGGTCAGCACGAGCAGCCGGGCGAGATCCCGCTCCGGCAGCCGCCAGAAGTTCTGGGCGGCCCTGGTCGATCCGGCCAGATGAGCGGCGCGCACCCGTAACCGGCGTACGTGACCGTGGCCGGCGGGGCGGGAACGGGGGCGAGTCGTGGACGGCATACTCAGACCAGAGTCCGCCGCGCGGGGTGGGCGGTGCCGTCACCGGCCGCATTGCAGGAATCGGAGGTGGCCTGGGCCGACGCTGGTGCCGGCGTCGTTTCCACCGCCCTCACCGCGGTTGGGCCGGCGTGGGCGAGGCCGGATTCCGCGGCGACGGCAACGCCCGCGAGGCGGAGCAGGTGATTCCCCTCGTCTCCGCCGAACTCCCGCATCAGCCTTGTCAACAGGCGCACACCGACTCCTTTCGTGTCCGCGGCTCCGCGGCCAGTCCCCGGACCAGGAGCCGGCGAGCCGGGGAAAACCGATAACCCCAGCCCGCGTCAAAGCGGTTTCCGACGCCGCGCACACGAGACCCCGCGCAGCGCCGCGAGCATCACTGCGCCGAATTGTAGTCCGCCGGCGACGCAGAGGAGGTCCCCTGCGCTATCCCGCCCGGGCCCGCCCCGAGGCGGGCCATAACCCCGCCGGAAACGCGCGGCGCCGTGACGCGCCCGCTTCCGTCACCGCGTTTCCTGTTCGGCGCCCTGCCAGGCGGGGCACGTCCCGGGCTCGGGCAGGCCAGGCGGCCCGGCGATCGGGCGGGCCCGGCGGCCCGGCGGCCCGGCGAGACGATCCGCTGCCCGCCGCGCGGGCCGCCTCGTGCAACCCCACCTCCGGGCCACGCGTCCGCCGCCGGCTCCCCCGGCCGCCGACGCCGTCGCCTCATCCCAGCCATGCCGGGATCTATAGCCACCCCTGCGCCAGCAAACGCCGCCGGCGCGACGGTTCGTGGCTCATGGCATCGCCTGGTGAGCCTGTGTCACTGCCAAGCCAGCCACGATCGCGTGCTCGGGATCGCCGGCAGGCCGGCTAGGCCTCATCCTGGCAACAGCACAGGAACTGTGGGGTGGGTGACGGGACTTGAACCCGCGGCCACCGGGACCACAACCCGGTGCTCTACCTGCTGAGCTACACCCACCGCGACCGGCTTCCGCACCGCCGGCGCAC
Source organism: Frankia canadensis (assembly GCF_900197875.1). Classification (GTDB taxonomy): domain Bacteria; phylum Actinomycetota; class Actinomycetes; order Frankiales; family Frankiaceae; genus Frankia; species Frankia canadensis. The sequence continues at coordinate 7,379 of NZ_FZMO01000100.1, forward strand.
CCGGGACAGTCCGGCGATCACGGCTCGCGAGCCGCGCCTACCGGCGTGAGTCCCGGAGGTACCGCCTGGAGCGTCCTACCGAGCGAAGCCATCGTACCGGGCGATGTCACCGTGTGGGCAAGCGGGTTACCGGTGATGTGGGCGTCACGTTGCGTTGGGGCTCGCGCTCGCGGTCGGGGTCGGGGGCGCGGGTGGGGCGGCGGCCTCGGCGCGGGCGGCGGCGAGGGCGTCGGTCTGGGCGCGAACCTCGGCGGCGATGGCGCGGGCCTGCTCGGTGCCGGGGCCGGGCGCGGGGACGAACAGGGCCTGCCGGTAGTAGCGCAGCTCCTCGATGCTCTCCTGGATGTCGGCGAGGGCGCGGTGGCCGCCGCGCTTGACCGGCGCGGCGTAGTACGTGCGCACGTACCAGCGGCGGGCCAGCTCCTTGATCGAGGAGACGTCGATCATGCGGTAGTGCAGGTGGGCGTCGAGCGTCGGCATGTACCGGCCGAGGAAGGTGCGGTCGGTGGCGATCGAGTTGCCACACAGGGGCGCCTTGCGCGCCTCGGGTACACGGGCGCGGACGTAGTCGAGTACGATCTTCTCCGCCTCGGCGAGGGTGAGCGTGGACGCGCGGACGGCGGCGGTCAGGCCGGACGTCTCGTGCATCTCGCGGACGATGGGCACCATCGCGTCGAGGGCGTCGTCGGGTGCTGAGATCACCAGGTCCACGCCCTCGTCGAGCAGATTTAGCTCACTGTCCGTAACCAGGCAGGCCACTTCCAGCAGCAGATCCGACGTGGCGTCCAGGCCCGTCATCTCGCAGTCGATCCACACCAGACGATCCATCCCGCTGACACTAAGGTCTGCGGCGCGCACCGTCACGCGCACCCCCGGCCACGGAGCCGAGTGGCCCCCCGGGCGGGGACGAATATCAACGAGTCTGACCCAACGAGTTACTCACCGTGAACGTCACGGAGATCTGGTTGTAGGCCGCCTCGGTCGGGATGGCGGTCAGGGTGTACTGGCCGTTTGGTACCTCGGTGGTCTGCCAGCCCCCCGACGCCACCGAGAAGATGTAGGGCGGTCGGGCCACCGGCATGTCGTAGGTCTGGATCGGGCCGTTGAGCACGTACTCGAGGGGGCCGGTGTAGCTGGCCGCCTCGACCTGGATGAGCCGGAAACCCGAGATCGTCTCGCCGTCCTTCACCCCGATGAAGCGGAGTCCGCCCGGATTGGGGGACGGGCTGGACGCCGGGTCGAGCGGGCTTCCCAGGGCACCCGGAAAGGTGGCGAGGACCGTCGGATCCATGCGGGTGCCGGACTGGTCACTCTTGTCGTAACTGAAGACCAGGATGGGCATGAGCACCAGCGCCGCGGAGAACAGCGCCAGGCCGACCCATCCGCGTCTGAGCGCGTCCACCTCGTCCGGTCCCTTCGCCGTGCCGGCACGGGGATCCGATTACTCTAACGGGTCGGCGCGTGACGACACTCACCGGGTCGGAGGTGACGCCGGCGCGGCCGGACACCGCTGGCGGCGTGGGGCTGACATCCGGGCCGGCGAGCCAGGTCAGCGTGTTCTGCGGCGCCGTCTGCCGGGTGGCCGGCTCGGGAGATGCGCGGGGCCGCGGTTGTCTCGCGGTCGTTGACGCACCCCTCGTCGACTGAGCCCCAGGATGCGCTGCTGTGCGATGCGCTCCTGCCGAAGACAGCGGCCACGATCCACGCCCCGACCGTAGCCGTGATCCGCGTCTCGTGCGCCCCGGTCACATGCTGTTTACCTCGTCCACGGCGTGTCGCTTGCCAGCCGTACGCGGCCGTATCCCGCCGCGACTGTCCGCGGTCGGCGTCCGCCCTGTCCGTTGCCCCGCGCCACCGGACCGGGCCGGGCCGGGCCGGGCCGGCGAGGTGGATACGCCAGCCCGGCCCGGATGGGCTCAGGCCGCCAGCGCTGTCGGAGAGCGGCCCGAGGCGCCCGCGGTCCGCCCGCCCCGGTCGGCCTCGAACGCCGGCTCCAGCGCCAGCTCGAGGACCTCCCGGACGTCGGTCACCAGGTGGACGGTGAGGGCGTCACGGACCGGCGCGGGCACGTCGTCCAGGTCCGGCCCGTTACGCTGGGGCAGCAGCACGGTGGTGAGGCCGGCGCGGTGGGCGGCGAGCAGCTTCTGCTTCACCCCGCCGATCGGCAGCACCCTGCCGGTCAGGGACACCTCCCCGGTCATCGCGACGTCGGCGCGCACCGGGCGGCCGGACAGCAGGGACGCCAGCGCCGTCGTCATCGTCACGCCGGCGCTCGGCCCGTCCTTGGGTACCGCCCCGGCGGGAACGTGCACGTGGACCCCGCGGTCGGCCAGGTCCCCGACGGGCAGTTCGAGCTCCACGCCGTGCGAGCGCAGGTAGGACAGCGCGATCTGCGCCGACTCCTTCATCACGTCGCCGAGCTGGCCGGTGAGCGTGATGCCGGCGCCACCGGTCTCCGGGTCGGCGAGGGACGCCTCGACGAAGAGCACGTCACCGCCGGCTCCCGTGACGGCGAGGCCCGTCGCCACGCCCGGCAGCGCCGTGCGCTCCGCCGACTCCGGGGTGTGCCGGGGCCGGCCGAGGTAGCCCGTGAGGTCGCCGGCGCCGACCGCGACCGGCAGGGTGGACTCGCCGAGCGCCACCCGCGCCACGATCTTGCGCAGCAGGCGGGCGATGGACCGCTCCAGGTCACGCACGCCCGCCTCGCGGGTGTACTCGCCGGCGAGCGCCCGCAGCGCGTCGTCGGTGACCGTCACGTCCCCGGCGGCGAGTCCGGCCCGGTCGAGCTGGCGGCGCAGCAGATGGTCGCGGGCGATCACGACCTTCTCCTCCTCGGTGTAGCCGTCGAGCCGGATGATCTCCATCCGGTCGAGCAACGGCGCCGGGATCGCCTCCAGGACGTTCGCGGTGGCCAGGAACAGCACGTCGGACAGGTCGAGCTCGACCTCCAGGTAGTGGTCGCGGAAGGTGTGGTTCTGCTCCGGGTCGAGCACCTCCAGCAGCGCGGCGGTCGGGTCGCCCCGGTAGTCGGCGCCGAGCTTGTCGACCTCGTCGAGCAGGACGACCGGGTTCATCGACCCGGCCTCGCGGATCGCCCGGACGATCCGGCCGGGCAGCGCGCCGACGTAGGTGCGCCGATGGCCGCGGATCTCGGCCTCGTCGCGCACGCCGCCGAGCGCCACCCGGACGAACGACCGGCCCATGGCCCGCGCGATCGACTCGCCGAGCGACGTCTTGCCGACGCCGGGCGGGCCGGCGAGGGCCAGCACGGCCCCGCCGCGCCGGCCGCCGACGACGCCGAGCCCCGCGTCGGCACGGCGACGCCGCACGGCCAGGTGCTCGATCACCCGCTCCTTGACGTCCGCCAGGCCCGCGTGGTCGGCGTCGAGGACGGCCCGGGCGGCGGCGATGTCGTAGGAGTCCTCCGCGCGGACGTTCCAGGGCAGATCGAGGACGGTGTCGAGCCAGGTGCGGATCCAGCCGCCCTCGGGCGAGGACTCCGCGGTGCGCTCCAGCTTGTCGATCTCCTTGACAGCCGCGGCCCGCACCTTCTCGGGCAGGTCCGCCGCCTCGACGCGGGCCCGGTAGGCCGCCGGCTCCGAGCCGGCCGCGCCTTCGCCGTCCGCGCCGGGGCCGTCCAGCTCGGCCAGCTCCTTGCGGACGGCCTCCAGCTGGCGGCGCAGCAGGAACTCACGCTGCTGGCGGTCCATGCCCTCCTGGACGTCACGGCGGATCGTCTCGGCGACGTCCAGCTCGGCGAGGTGATCCCGGGTCCAGGCCAGCAGCCGCTCCAGGCGGGTGGCGACGTCCGGCGTGGCGAGCAGTTCGATCTTCTGCGCGGTGGTCAGGTAGGCGGCGTAGCCCGCCGTGTCGGCGAGCGCGCCGGGATCGGTGATCGTGGCGACGGAGTCGACGACCTGCCAGGCGCCGCGCTGGCGCAGCAGGTCGGTCACGAGCGCGCGGTACTCCCTGGCCAGCCGATCGACATCGGCGACCTCGCCGGCCGGCGCGGCGGCGGACTGCCCACCACCGTCGGACCGCCCACCACCGTCGGACGACGTGGATGCGCTGGGCTGCGCCGGTCGGGCGGCTTGCTCCTGGCCGGCCTGCGCCACCTCGACCGCTTCCGCCCACCGCACCGTCGAGCCAGTCGGGTCGGAGCCCTCGGGGGCCGCGCGCACGGCGGTGACCCGGACTCGGACCGTGCCCCGCACGACCGCCGCCGAGCCACCCCGCGGCAGCCGGCCGACCTGCTCGACCACGCCCACCGCCGCGACCTCGGCGAGCTGCCCATCAACACGCGGGACGAGCAGCACCTCCGCCGGGCGACCGCCGGAGCGACTGGAGATCCCCGGCGCCCGGGCGTCCGAAGCGCCGGGTGCGCCACCCGCGCGGGCGGCGTCGACAGCGGCTCGGGTCTCGTCGTCGGACAGGTCGAGGGACACCACCATGCCGGGCAGGACGACGGCGTCGTCGAGCGGCAGGACGGGCAACACCCGGGTCTGAGCCATGTGGTCCACCCTCACGTGAGGAAGTTGAGTCAATCCCACTGAAGTCATCTCAGCCTACGCTTGTTCCCGAGGTTGATCGCTCCCAGCGAACAGCGGTCGACGACCGCGCGGGGCGCGCCGATGACGACCGCGCGGGGCGCGCCGATGACGACCGCGCGCGGGCGCGCCGATGACGACCGCGCGGGCGCGCCGACGGAGGGCACGCCGAATCAGGGAGAGCGTGGGGACCCGCCGCGCCGGGCGACAGACCGCGGAGCGTTCCGCGGAACGCGATCTCTCATCAGGGATCGCGCGCGGCGGCCACGCCGACCAGCCCGGACCAGCTCGGACCGGGGCGGACGCCCCGCCAGGTCAGTTCGTGATCACTCGATGTCGAACAGGCCCTGACGGACCGCGTACATCACGGCTTCCATCCGCGAATGAAGCTGGAGCTTGTCGAGGATGTTCCGTACGTGGTTCTTCACCGTGTTCTCACTGATGAACAGCTTGCGGGCGATCTCGCGGTTGGCGCGACCCTCCGCGACCAGCTTGAGCACCTCGAGTTCGCGGGCGGTGAGGTGCGGCGCGTGCGCGCGCGGGCGGTCCTCCGTGCCCCGCGCCATCGTCGCGAACTCCACCATCAGCTTCGAGGCCATCGACGGGCTGATGAGGCTCTGCCCGTTGTGCACGGCCCGGACCGCGTCGGCCACCTCGTGCGGCGGAATCGACTTGAGCAGGTATCCGACCGCGCCGGCCTTGATCGCCTCGAACAGGTCGGACTCCTCGTCCGACACGGTCAGCATGACGATTCGGGTACGGGGCACGGCGCGCCGGATCGCACCGGCGGCGGCGATCCCGTCACGCCCGGGCATGCGGACGTCCATGAGAACGATGTCCGGCAGCGTGCCGGCGGCGATCGTCAGCGCCTCCTGGCCGTCCCCGGCCTGACCGACGACGCTGATGTCCTCCTCGATCTCCAGCACGGTCTGCAGACCCTGGAGAAACAGCTCGTGATCGTCTACCACGAGGACCCGGATCGGTGCGGAGCCCTCGATGGCGTCGGCTTCAGCGGCCGACGGCGGCATGACACTGGCCGTCATCACACACCCGGGAATCAGGGTCGAATCGCCCAGGCGACGACGCGGACGCGAACGAAAGGTGGTTCGGACACTCTTCCACTGAGCATTTTCAAAGTTAATTTTTTTAGATTCCTTCCTGTTCCAGGACGAAGACGGCTTGGGTGAATGTGCCGA
>NZ_FZMO01000194.1 GCF_900197875.1 Frankia canadensis
GGTGGTGGGGGTGGCAGGGGCCGTGGCGGAGCGGAACCGGACTGACCGGCCAGACCGGCGGGCTGCTTCGACAGGATCGTGCGGCGGCCGCCGTCGATCAGCACCAGGTTCGGCCCGCTCGGATCGTTCACCCACACCTGGGCGCCGTTGGCCGTCACGGTCGGACCGCCACCGACGCCACCCGGCATCGTCGCCGCAGACGCCGTCGCCGCGCCCACCGTCGCCGCGGACGCCGCCGAGACGGCCCCAGGCGAGACGGGCGGGAGCAGCACGGGAACCGTGATCGGCGCGCTGTACCGGAGGCTGCGGGTGTCGAACACCAATGCTGTGCCCGAGCGCGGCCCGGGGATGTAAAGCTGCCCGTTGTGCCAGAGCGGCGGCTCGATATCCGAAGCGGGTGCGGAGCCGGGCACCGGGTTCCCCGCCCGGGCGGCGCTCATGGGAGTCGAGGACGCCGCGGCCGAAGGCGTCCCGGACAACTGGGCCGGACGGTCGACGTCGGGTAGCCCGGTCTGACCAGACCGGCCGCCGGCCGCCGGCTCATCACTGTCCGTTCGGGCCGTGGGGACTGCCTCCCATCCCGCGCCGGCCGGCAGCGCGACGGTGCGCACCGCGCCGGACGACAGGTCGGCGAGCAGCAGACGTCCGGCGCCTGGGTCGACGACCGGGAGGAGACGCCCCGGCACTTCCGGCGCGGCGATCAGCGGCCTCTCCGCTGCCTCCGCCGGCCTCGGCAGAGTGATCACGCGGGAGCGGCCGCCGGTGAGAGGAGTCAGGGTGCCCGCGGTGGCATCGACGACCACCGGCTGTCCGGCGGCCAGGGCCATGTCGATGTGATGACCCGGCGGGGCCACCCGCACCGGGGCGGATGGACTGCCGGCGCGGATGGCGACGACCATGCCGCTGCGGCGAACGGGTGCCCACAGCGTCCCGTCACCCGACTGGGCGATGGCGCCAAGCGCGCCACCGAGGTCGATCATCGGTCCGATCGGGGCAAGACGCCGCCGGTCCAGGCGGCGCACCTGTCCGGTCGGGGCAGCCGCGGCATAGAGGGCCCCGTGGCGGGCCGTCACGACGGAGCCCGCGGGCAACGCCGCGGATCGCGCGGGGGCCAGACGCTGGGGCTCGATCAGGTGCAGCAGGCCGCTGGTCTCGTCGGCGATCAGCAGGTCCGGCCCGTCGGCGAGGACGACCAGGCGGTGGCCAGCCGCGCCGGGCACGGTGATCGCCGCGTCCGCGCGTCCGGTCGTGCTCTCCAGATGGGTCACGGTGCCCGTCGAGTCCCACGGCAGCCAGGTGCCGCCGCTCGTCACGGCCAACGTCAGCGGGTGGGCGCCGGGCGCGCGGACAGCGACGGCGGTGCCCATGAGAAGCAGCACACCTGCCGTCGTGCTGAGAACCCGGCGAAGAACCCGGCGAAGCCGTCGCGCGAACACAGAGATGGTCGACTCCCCGGAAATGGCCAGACCACGAGGACCGCCGGAATTCCGGCGAGCCCGCCTCGAACGGATTCGGTGATGTCTCCGTCACCGCCGGCCCGGCCATCCATCCGGATCGGCCGGCCTCCCCGCCGGAGATGGGCGTGGTGGGCGTCGACGCCCATGAAGCCCGGTGCGCACACACGCCATGGCCGGCACGACGGCAGGCGACCTGGCGCGCCGGGTCTCAGGCGGTGTCTGTGCGGGCGTGCCACCCCGCTCGCCCGCACAGACACCGCCAGGCGAGCGCCGTGGGAGGGGCGCAGCGCTCGCCATGTCCCGCACGGCCTGCCCAACGCGTGCGGGAAGTAGTTGTCCTTGTCGTGTGTATTCGTGTCGGAGGGGATGGCCCGGATGGGGGGTTGTCATCCCTCTTGCCGGGTTAGACGCGACATACCCCCGACAGGTTGCGACCCGACTGCTGCCAATCGTGACGCCTTCGCGCCGCAGGTCGCCCGACCGTCCGGCTGACTGGCCGATCCCGCCAGCCATCTCGCCATGTCGATCATCAGATACACAACTTTTCCGGCCTATGGCACAACGAAGTGGCGGCGTCAGTCGTCTACCGCAGCGGAACGGATCGCCTCCGTGGCGGCGACGGTCGCCACGAGCCCCGTTCCCGGGCGGCTCTCCCCACCGCCCGCTCGGCGGACCGGGCCGGTCGCCCCCTCGCCCGGCACGGTCCGCCACCCCGCACCACCCGAACCGGCCCCACCCGCTCGAAGTGACTAGCCCGATCCGGTCCCCGACCTGATCCGGTCTCGACCCGAGGAGCCACGGTCATGCGTAGTCGAACCGCCTGCCCCGACCGGACGAGGGCGTCGGCGTGACGGGCCGCGGGGACGACCGTGGCGGGCTGCGTGGCGACCAGGCCGGCGTCGCCGCCTTCTCCGCCGCCTTCCACGACGTCGTCGCCAACGTGGAGAAGGTCATCCGCGGCAAGCGCGAGGTCGTGGAGAGCGCGGCCATCTGCCTGTTCGCCCAGGGACACCTGCTCATCGAGGACGTCCCGGGGCTGGGGAAGACCTCGCTGGCCCGCAGCCTCGCGGCTTCGGTGAACGCCGGCTGCCACCGCATCCAGTTCACCCCGGACCTGCTGCCCGCCGACATCACCGGGACGATGGTCTACGACCAGCGCGCGAACGAGTTCGGCTTCCGGGCCGGACCGGTGTTCACCAACCTCGTCATCGGCGACGAGATCAACCGAGCCTCCCCCAAGACCCAGTCCGCGCTGCTGGAGGTGATGGAGGAGGGTCGGGTCACGGCCGACGGCACGGGCTATCCGGTGCCCCGGCCGTTCATGGTCGTGGCCACGCAGAACCCGATCGACATGGACGGCACTTACAGCCTGCCCGAGGCCCAGCTCGACCGGTTCCTCATGCGGCTGCGGATGGGGTACCCCTCGGTCGAGGCCGAACTCGAGATCCTCGAGGGCCGACAGGTGGGCCGGCGGGTCGAGGACCTCACCCCGGTGATGCGGGCGGAGGACGTCGTGGCCCGGGCGGCCCAGACACTCGCCGTCCACGTCGCACCCACCCTGCGCCGCTACCTGGTCGACCTGGTCGCTGCCACCCGGGCCATCCCGGACATCGTCCGGTTGGGCGCCAGCCCCCGCGGCAGCCTCGCGCTGCTGCGCGCCGTCCAGGTCCGGGCCGCCGCGCAGGGGCGCACGTTCGCGACGCCGGACGACGCCAAGTCGGTGGCCGGACCTGTCCTCGCCCACCGCCTCGTGCTCAGTCCCGAGGCGGAGTTGCGACGCGTCATCGCGGAGGACGTGATCGACGAGATCCTGCAGGTGGTGCCCTCACCTCGCCGGCTCGTCGGTATCTGACGTGCCGCCCACCCAACGATCGCCGCACCGGGCCGGCCCGCGGTCGCGCGGGCTCGGCGAGCGGCACCGGCCCCGGCCCGACCAGGCGGCCCCGCCGCTGCCCCGGTCCCGGCTGCGGCTGACACCGCTCGGATGGGCGGTGCTGGCCATGGCCATCGCCCTGCTGATCGGCGGCCGGCTGCTGCGATATGTCGAGTGGGTCGCACTCGGCGGCACGGGCGCCGCGGCGATGGGGCTCGCCCTCGCCGTCGTGGCCCGTCGTCCCCGGGTGACGGTCGCCGTGTCGGTCGTGCCCCGGCGCGTGGCGCGCGGCGAGCCGGCGGCGCTCGTGCTGGCGCTCGCGAACCTCTCGCGATGGTCCGCTCCGCCCTTCGAGCTGCGGCTGCCGTGCGGCCGCGACGCGCCGGACATCGTCCGGACCATCTCCCGGCTCGCGGGCACCGGCGACCGCTCCGTCGAGGTGGCGCTGCGCACCAGCACTCGGGGCGTGGTCACCCTGGGCCCCGCCGAAGTGATCAGATCCGACCCGTTCGGGCTCGTGATCCGCCGGCAGGCCGTCGCCGCCCCCGTGACGCTCTTCGTCCGGCCGGACGCCCAGCCGCTGGCCGCGCTGGCCTCGGCGCCGTCGCGGGAGCCCGACGGCCAGACCGGGCATGGCACGGCCGGGGGACTGGAGATCCACACACTGCGGCCGTACACGGCCGGGGAGGATCTGCGCCTGGTGCACTGGCTGTCCAGCGCACGTGTCGGTGAGCTCATGGTCCGGACCCACGTCGATCCCACCGAGCCGGCCGCCACGGTCGTGCTCGACGTTCGCCCGGCGGCCTATCCGCCCGGTCGGGTGGGGGAGACGGCCTTCGAACAGGCCGTGGACGTCGCGGCCGCGGCGGTGATGACCTGCGCCCGGGAGTCGCTCGGCGTGCGGCTCGTCACGACGGCGGGGCTGCGTGCCAGCGGACGGCGGCGCCGGCAGGACGCCGGGGTGCTGCTCGACGAACTCGCCGGCGTCAGCCTCGACGACGCCGCCACCCTCGACGTCGTCGGGACCCTGCGACGGGGCGGGCTGGGCACGCTCGTCCTCGTCACCGGCGGGTTCGACCGGCAGGGCCCGGCCGCGCTGGCGCCGGTCGCCCACGCCTACGGCCGGGTCGTGCTGGTGCGCGTCGGGCCCCGGTCAGTGGCGACGGCACGCGCCCTCGACCGGCGCGACTCCTCCGATCGGCCCAGGCTGCGATCGACGTCACCGGCGCCTGACCAGGCGGCGGGCGTGACCGGCTGGGGGCGGTCCGCGCCCGCCGGCGCCCGCCCGATCGGCACCTGGCCCGTCGAGGACGTCGGGCTGCGGACCGCCGGCCGGTTGACGCTGATCGACATTCCCGACGCCGCGGCCCTCGCCCACCGGTGGCCCGCGCCCACCGGGTCAGGGCGCGACGCCGCCTGGGACGGCCGCCGGTGACCGCCGAGTGCGCCGTCCCCGACGCGGCGGACCATCCCGCGCGTCCCCCGGGCGGGCGTCGGGCCGCGGTCGTCCCCGACCCCGCCGAACCGGCCCGCCGGGGCCGCTCGCGACTGGCCGACCTGGGCCTGGTGGCGGCCCTCGCGCTCGTCGGCGGCGCGGCGTTCCGTCCCGTCTTCAGCGGCCATGACCTGCGTGTGATCCTGCCGGTGTCGGCCGTGCTCCCCGTGGTCCTGGCAGCGGCGCTGACGGGCCGGCGCCACCGGCCGCCACCGGTCGTCGTCACGGTCGCCGCCTGGAGCGCGGGATTCGTGGTGTGGGCCGCGGCCACCGTCGCCTCCCCCGCGGGCGGGATCGGCCGGCGGTTGGGCCTGGTCCGCACCGGGGCCCTCACCGGCTGGGCGCGGTTGCTCGACACCGCCCTGCCCGCGCCCCCGCGGGCGGATCTGCTGCTCGTCCCCGCGGTGCTGACCTGGCTCGCCGCCGCGATCGGCGCCGAGCTGGCGCTGCGGACCAGGACCAGGCTGCTGCCCGCTCTGCCCGGCGCCGTGCTGCTGACGGTCGCCGCCGCCTTCGCCGCGCCCACCGCCGGCCCGCGCCTCCCGCTCGCGGGTGGCTTCGCGGCGCTCGCGGTCGTGCTGCTCCGGATGCGGCGTGCCGCGCCGTCCGCCCGGGGCCCGGCCACGGTGGCGCGGACATGCTGCGCGCTGATCGCCGTGGTGGCCGTGGGCGTGGGGCTCGCCGGAGGTCCGCTGCGCGTGCCGACGGGAAGGGCGCCCGCCGATCCGCGGGCCCTGCGCCACCCGGGCGCCGCCGCGCTCGCGGATCTCGATCCACTCAGCCGGCTCGCGGGGTGGACCGCCCATCCGGACCAGGTCCTGTTCCGGGCCGGGCTGACCCCGGCCCCGGCCGGGCCCGCGGTCCTGCGCCTCGCCGTGCTCGACCGCTACGACGGCGCCGACTGGTCGACGACCGCCCGCTACCTCCCGGCCGGCCAGGCGATCGCCGCACGGCCGGACGACCGCCGGACCCCGGCACCCGGGCCGACCGGGGGGCGACCCGCGACGGTGACCCAGGACCTGACCATCGCCGCGCTGGGTGGCGATCTCGTCCCGGCCGTGGCCGGGCTTCGTCGGTTCACCGTCACGCCCCCGGCCACCGTCACCCCCCCGGCCACCCGGACGACGGCGCCGGCGGGGGACCGGCGGGACGCACCCGGGCACTTCGCCGTGGCGCCCGCCGACGGGACGCTCGCGCGGACCGCGCCGCTGCCCGCGGGAACGCGGCTGCGCCTGGTCTCCACGCCGCCCGCCGAGCTCACCGCCGACCAGTTGCTGGCCCTGACCGTCTCCCGGATCCGGCAGAACACCCCCCACCTCGCCGTGCCGGACGGCGTCCCGGCCGTGCTGCGCTCGCTGGCCGGGCTCGCGACCAGGGGCGGCGTGTCGCCGTACCAGCGGGCCGCCCTGTTGCGGCAGTACCTGATGGCGACCTTCACCTTCGATCCGACGGCGCCCGCCGGGCACACCCTCGCCCATGTGGATCACTTCCTGGCGCAGACGCGGCGCGGCACGTCCGAGCAGTTCGCGACCGCCTTCGTGCTCGCGGCCCGGTTGATCGGCCTGCCCGCCCGGCTCGTCGTCGGGTTCGTCGCCGACGATCCCGGCGGTGGCGCCCGGTTGGTCCGCGGCGCCGACGCGCTGGCCTGGGCGGAGATCGACTTCGATGGTGCCGGCTGGCTGCCGTTCTTCCCCACCCCGCGCGCGGGTGAGGCCCGCGGCGCGGCGGTGGCCGGCTCGGCGCGGGGCGAGTCCCCGGCGCAGACCTCGCTCGTCAACGCCGTGCTGCGGGCGACGACGGTCCGTCCCGGTCCAGTGGATGGTGCCCCTGCGGGGCACGGCGGGCCCGCCGGCCGGGGGCGGTCGGCGACGTCGGACTGGCCGCACGGCGTGCGGGTGGCGTCCGCGGGCACCGGGCTCGCCGTGCTCGGCTACCTGGCCTTCGCCTCGGTGCTGCCGGTGCTGCGCCGGCGGCGGTCGGCACGCGTCGACGGCGCTCGCCGGCGGATCACGACGGCCTGGCAGCGGGCGATCGAGCTGTTCGCGGACGCGGGCCGGCCGATGCCGACCGCCGCGACCCCGAACGAGGTGGCCCTCGCGGCGGCGGGCGTGCTCGACGAGACCGGCCTCACCGCCCTGCGGGGGCTGGCCGAGCTCGCCACCCTGGCTCTGTTCGACGACGATGCCGGCGGCCGCTGGGACGCCGTGGCGGGACGGCACGCCGCGGACGAGGCCTGGCGCCAGGTGGACGCGCTCGAGCACGCGCTGCGGCGGGCGACCCCGCGGCGCCGTCGGCTCGCCCACCGGATCGCCCCGCGGACCGTGGCCGTGGAGATCCACCGCCTCCGAGAGCTGCGGTCGGGCTCGCCCGTCCTGGCAGCGTCGTGGCAACCTCGCGGCGGTCCGTGTCGCGGAGAGGCCGACAGAACGGAAAGAACGGGCACGACACGCGGAGTCCGCGACACGGTGCCGCTGTCCCCCGTACGCGCCGCCCACCCACGGGAAGTCCGAGGCGGAACCTCCCCGAACGCCCCTGGATCACGCCCGAAGACGCGGCCCCGGGCACCATCCGGCACCGGCTAGACCTGTCTTCCGCACATGGGGCTTTGATGCGTTGACCGGCCCGTATGTCGATCATGGTGGGCGGGTTGGGTCGACGCCGAGGATGTCGAGGA
>NZ_FZMO01000165.1 GCF_900197875.1 Frankia canadensis
CGCCTGGCCAGCAGTGGGGTCCGCCGCCCCCGCCGCCCGTGCCCGGGCCGCCGCCCGCCGGTCGGGTGAACCTGGACAAGGGGCGGGTCTCGCTCGCCAAGGGCCAGAGCGTCTCGCTGGTGAAGACCGGCGCGCCCGCGCTGACCCGGGTGCGGATGGGGCTCGGCTGGGATCCGGCGCAGCGCGGCCGCTCGATCGACCTGGACGCCTCCTGCATCCTGTTCGACGATCGCGGCAAGGACGTCGACAAGGTCTGGTTCATGTCCAAGAAGGGCGCCCGCGGCGCGGTGCGCCACTCCGGCGACAACCTGACCGGTCAGGGCGATGGCGACGACGAGACGATCGCGGTCGACCTCGCCGCGCTGCCGCCGAACGTCGTCACCCTGATCTTCACCGTGAACAGCTTCCAGGGGCAGGCGTTCACCGAGGTCCGCAACGCCTACTGCCGGCTCTACGACGATGTCACCGGGCAGGAGCTCGTCCGCTTCGACCTGTCCGAGTCCAAGCCGTCGACCGGCCTGGTGATGTGCCGGGTCCAGCGGGAACGAGGCACGCCCACCTGGTCGATGACCGCGATCGGTGAGTTCCATGACGGCAAGACCGTCCGGGCCATGGTCAGCCCCTCCCGCCAGTACCTCTGATACCGCCTGACCCGCCGGCAGCGCCGGTGCGTGACTACGGAGCGTGCGCACTGTACACACTCCGTAGTCACGGTCGGGAGGGAGTGCGCGCGGCATGGGGGATCTGGGTCCGCGTCCACGGGCAGAGGCGGATGATCCACGGTCTGGTCCGCCGTGCCGCGTCGCGGCCGTCGCGGTCGCCGGTGTGCTGGTGGCCCTGGTCGCGGGTCTGATCGCGGCCGTCGTCCGGCCAGGGGCGGACCTGGAACGGACAGCCGTGAGCCAGCCCGCAGCCACCGGGATCCCGGTCCCCAGGACCGTTCCGTCCCCGCCGGACCCCGCCGCCTTCACCCGGCCCACGCGCGGTCTGACCACCGGCCCCGGCACCCCCACGGCCGCGGCACCCGGCGTCGCGGCCGGCGGACCGCCGGAGATGCCGGGCCTGGCAGGTACGTCGGGTGTGGCAGGTACGCCGGGTGTGGCAGGTACGTCGGGTGTGGCAGGTACGTCGGGTGTGGCAGGGGCGCCGGCGGGCCGGACGCTGGTCGCCGTCGCCACCCAGGATGTGAGCTGGTTCGCCGGAACCGGCGGGTCCGCGGCCGGTCTGGTCATCGCCTCGGTCGGGATGCCCGCGTCGCTGCCCGTCATCGACCAGCGGCCTGGCTGGCTGCGGGTCCGCCTGCCGCAGCGGCCGAACGGGTCGACAGGATGGCTGCGCCGCGCGGGCGTCGGCCTGACCAGCACCCCGTATCGGATCGAGGTCGACGCGCTGGCCGCACGTCTGCGCCTGTACTACGCCAACGCCCCGGTCCTGGACGTGCCGGCGGGCGTCGGCACCCGCGAGCATCCCACCCCCACCGGGAGCTTCTACATCACCCGCGTCGTGCCGCCTGCGCGCGCCGGCTTCGGCGACCTGGTTCTGGTCACCTCCGCGCACTCACCGACGGCGACGGACTACGACGACTCCCTCGACGCGAGCGTGGCGATCCACGGCCCGCTCGACACCACCGCCGACGTCGCGATCGGCACGCGCGGGGCCCACATCGCCCGTGGTTGCGTCCGTCTGCACCTGGCGGACCTCGACCGCCTGCGGGAGGTGCCGCCCGGCACCCCGGTCGACATCCTCACAGAGGTCGCGGTCTGAACGGGATGTGACGGACCGCGGAGTTGCGGTGGGGACGTGGGCGGGTAGCCTCCCGCCGTGATGACGTCCCGTCCGGCCCAGTCCAGGGTGTTCTGCCGGCGCCTGGCCGGCCTGCTGGTGCTCGACCCCAACGGTGACCAGGTCGGGCGGGTCCATGACGTGATCGTCACGCTGCGTCTGGGGCACGAGCCGCCGCGGGTGCTGGGGCTCGCGGTCGAGGTGCAGCGGCGGCCGATCTTCGTGCCGATCGGGCGGGTCACCGGTGTGGAGTCGGGCGCGGTCGTGCTGTCGTCCGCCCGGTTGAGCTGGCGGCGCTTCCAGCAGCGCCCGAACGAGATCCGGGTGCTCGGTGAGCTGCTCGACCGCCGGGTCACCCTGCTCGCCGACAGCACCGAGGTCACCGTCGTCGACGCGGCGATCGAGCCCGTCCGCGGCGGCGACTGGGTGCTCGACCAGGTGGCGGTGCGCCGGGGCCGGGGCCGGCGCGGGGAGGTCCGCACGGTCTCCTGGGACGAGGTCACCGGTTTCTCGTTGCCCGAGGAGGGACAGGGCGCGGCGAACCTGCTGGCCGCGTTCGAGAAGCTCCGCCCGGCCGATCTCGCCACGCTGCTGCATGACCTGTCGGACAAGCGCCGCGCCGAGGTCGCCGCCGCCCTCGACGACGAACGGCTCGCCGACGTCCTCGAGGAACTGCCCGAGGACGAGCAGGTGGAACTGCTCGGCGGCCTGGCCGAGGAACGCGCCGCCGACGTCCTGGAGGCGATGGGCCCCGACGACGCGGCGGACCTGCTCGGCGAGCTGCCCGCCGAGGACGCGGAGCGGCTGCTGCGCCTGATGGAGCCGGACGAGGCCGCCGGCGTGCGCCGCCTGCTGCGCTACGCCGACGACACCGCCGGGGGGATCATGACGAGCGAGCCGGTGGTGCTCGCCCCGAACGCGACGGTCGCCGAGGCGCTGGCGCGCATCCGCGAGCCGGAGCTGTCCCCGGCGCTGGCGGCGCAGGTGTACGTGGTGCGCCCGCCGTACGAGACGCCGACGGGTCGCTACCTGGGCCTCGCGCACTTCCAGCGGCTGCTGCGCGAGCCGCCGTCGACACTGGTCGGCGGGGTGATCGACGTGGACATCGCGTCGCTGCGCCCGGAGACGCCGCTCGCCGAGGTCACCCGGCACCTGGCGTCCTACAACCTGGTGGCGGCGCCGGTGCTCGACCAGGCCGGACGGCTTGTCGGTGTGGTCACCGTCGACGACGTGCTCGACCATCTGCTGCCCGCCGACTGGCGGGAACACCAGCTGGACGCCGACGTGGACGCCCGCACCACGCCCGGCGCCCTGACCCCGCCCCCGGCGGGTGACGTCGATCCCGCCCGCGGCGAGATCGGCCCTGGCCCGGCGGAGACGTCATGAGGGCGCGTCGGCGCGGCGCGCGGCTGGACCAGCCGCGCCTGTCCCGGCGCGTCCGGGTCCGGCCGGGCTATGAGGCGGACGCCTTCGGCCGGCTCGCCGAGCGGGTGGCCCGCTTCATCGGAACGGCCCGGTTCCTCGTCGCGCAGAGCGTCGTCATCGTGCTGTGGATCACCTATAACGTCGTCGCGCCGAAGGCGGCGCGGTTCGACTCGTTCCCGTTCATCTTCCTGACCCTTGTGCTGTCGTTGCAGGCCGCGTACGCGGCGCCGCTGATCCTGCTCGCGCAGAACCGCCAGGACGACCGGGACCGGGCGAACCTCGCCCAGGACCGCGAGCAGACCGTGCGCACCCGTGAGGACACCGAGTACATCGCCCGCGAGCTCGCCGCCATGCGCATCACAATCGGCGAACTGGCGACCCGGGACTACCTGCGGGCCGAACTACGTGGGCTACTCGCCGAGCTGGACCCGCCGCGCCGCACGACCGACCGCGAGCGGCGGGACCGGCGACGGCGCCGGGACGACGAGCGCGGCAGCGACAAGAAGCGCGAGAACGGCCACGACGCCGCCGACTCGGCCAGCCGACCCCTGCGGACGCCCGGGGACCGCTGAGGAGACCATCGACGAGCGGCTCAGGGCTGGCTGGCCGCTCCCCGGCACATGGTCAGCACGGCCATCGCGATCTCGACGCCGCGCGGCCCCAGCTCCTCGGCCCACGCGGCGATGATCTCGTTCTCTCGGGCGTGCTCGATGCGCGGACCGCCCTCGATCCCCCGCAGCGCCTGGATCTGGCGGGACAGGTCGCGCCGGGTGGCGAGCAGCGCGCGCAGCTGGCCGTCGATGTCGTCGATCAGCTGGCGTCCCTCGGCGATCGTGCTCAGCGTCGGCGCGCCGTCCGCGAGCGGCACGTCGGCGAGGGTGCCGCCGGGCGCGGTGGGCGCGGGGATCGCGGTGTCGGGACGGTCGACGAGGTTCTCCACGGGTGGGACCTTTCGATCGGAGCTCCGGCTCAGCCCAGGCCAACGGTGCCCGGGTGGACCGGGCCTGGGTCTGATGCTTGTGCCGCGTGAGGTCAGCGGCATCGCGGGGACCGGGCCCGGTCCCCATAAAACGGAGGCAGCAGCGCGCCGTGACGCGTGGTTCGGCCGCACCCCATGAGGCAAGCATGCCAGCCGGGCGCGGATCCGTCCAGGAACACGGTCCGCGCCGGATCCGTCGGAAGTGTGCCTCGCCTCCGTCCCGCCCGGGCCCGGCTAACCGGCCGCGGGCGGGACGGGGGCACCGGGACCGGGAACGCGCCGGACGTCGGTGACGTCGACCTCACGGCCGCAGGCCTCGCAGCGGCGGCGGTCGTCGATGTGACCGCCGCAGTCGCGATGCAGGATCAGGTAAGGCGGGTTGCCCGCCATCACGTGCCGGTCGCCCCAGACCATGAGGGCGTTGAGGATCGGCCACACGTCGCGGCCCTGCTGGGTCAGTACGTACTCGAAGCGTTCCGGCTGGTCCTGGTACCGGCGACGGTCGAACAGGCCGTCCGCGGTGAGGCGGGACAGCCGTTCGCTCAGCACGGTGCGGGCAAGGCCGAGGCGGCTCTGGAAGTCGGCGAAGCGGGTGGCCCCGCGGCACGCCTCGCGCAGGATCAGCAACGTCCAGCGATCGCCGAGGATCTCCAGGCTCGCGGCGATCGAGCAGTGTTCCTGCTCGTAGGTGCGCCGCAGCATGCGCCCAAGTGTAGCGTCACGCTACCCATGTTGGTAGCTTCACTAGACCTACTCGGTCCAGTGAAGCTACCAACCTGATGGGGTCGCCTGATGCGCGCCGATGCCCGCCTGCGCTGGGTCCTGCTCGTCACGTCGGCGGCGACGTTCGTCGCCAGCCTCGACCTGTTCGTGGTCAACGTCGCCTTCAACGACCTGCAGCGGGCGTTCGGCCACACGGACGCCGCGACGCTGTCCTGGGTCCTGAACGTCTACACGATCGCCCTGGCGGCGTTGCCCATCCCGTTCGGCCGCTTCGCCGACGCCTACGGCCGGCTGCGCGGATTCGTCGCCGGCATGGTCCTGTTCGCCGTCGCGTCCGCCCTGTGTGCCGCCGCACCGTCGCTGACCTGGCTCATCGTGGCGCGCGGGCTGCAGGGGGTGGGGGCGGCGGCGCTGCTGCCGACGTCGCTGAGCCTGCTGCTGGGTGAGTTCCCGCCGGCACGGCGGGCGGGCGCGGTGGCGACGTGGGCGGCCACCGGTTCGGTCGCCGCCGCCTTCGGAACTCCCGTCGGCGCGCTGCTCACCCGGGTCAGCTGGCGCTGGATCTTCCTGATCAACGTGCCGATCATCGTGGTCACGCTGCTGGTGGCCCGGCGGGTGCTGCGCGAGTCGCGGGCGGACGGCCCGGTGGAGCGCCCCGACCTCGTCGGCACCGTGCTGCTCACCGCGGGCGTCTCGCTGGTCACGCTCGGCCTCGTCCAGGCGGACTCCTGGGGCTGGGCCACGGCGGGGACGATCGGCACGCTGGTCGGCGGCCTCGCCGCGGTCGCCCTGTTCCTCCGGCAGTGCACGCGACACCGGGCCCCCGTCATCGAGCTGGACCTGTTCCGGGAGCGGTCGTTCAGCGCGGCGTCCGGGGTGACCCTGCTGCTCTTCGCCGGATTCGGGGCGTTCCTGCTCAGCAACGTGCTGCTCATGACCGACCTGTGGCGGCAGGGCGTGCTGACGGCCGGTCTGCAGTTCGCGCCGGGCGGCCTGGTCGCGGCCGTCGTGTCGATGTTCGCCGCCGCGCGCCTGGCCGCCCGCTTCGGCTACCGCCCGGTCGCCGCCGTCGGCTGCCTGCTGCTCGCGGTCTCGAACCTGACCTTCCGCGTGCTCGTCGGCGTCACCCCCGGCTACGCCCGCGACTTCCTGCCCGCGCTGATGATCGGCGGCTTCGGCGTCGGCCTCGCCATCCCGGTGCTCGCCGCCGCGATCTCCGCCACGCTGCCGCCGGCGCGCCGCGCGACGGGCAGCGCCGTGTTCGCGATGTCCCGCCAGCTCGGCACCGTGCTCGGGGTGGCGGCGACGGTGGCGCTGTCCGTGGGTGGCGCCGAGGGGCATGCGCTGTTCGCCTACCAGCGGGCCTGGGTGTTCATCGCGATCGTCGAGGCGGTCGCCGCGCTGAGTTGCCTGCTCCTGCCGACGCGCCGTACCGCGGCGGTGGTCCCTGCCGCGCGGGTGTCGTCTGCGTCCTCGGGCGAGGGCCCGGCGGCCGTGGAGGCGGTCAGCCAGGTGGGATGATCGGGCGATGGCACAGATGGAGCTCGCCGGCATGCCCCGCAGGCTGTTCGCCTGTACGCCGTCGCGGCTGGCGGCCTTCGAGGACTGCCCCCGTCGCTACCGGATGATCTACCTGGACCGGCCGCGGCCGCCGAAGGGTCCGGCCTGGGCGCACACCTCGTTCGGGGTGAGCGTGCACAACGCGCTGCGCCGCTGGTGGGAGGAGCCCATCGCGGCGCGCACGCCCGCGCGGGCCGTGCAGCTGGTGCGGCTGCTGTGGGTCGAGGACGGCTTCCGTGACGCGGAGCACTCGGCCGCCTGGCGGGAGCGCGCCGCCGAGATGGTCGCCGGATATGTGGGCGGCCTCGATCCGGCGGCCGAGCCGCGCGGCGTCGAGCGCTCGGTCGCCGCCCGCACCGACGCGCTGGCCTTCTCCGGCCGGGTCGACCGCCTCGACGAGCGCGACGGCGAGCTCGTCGTCGTCGACTACAAGACCGGACGGCGTCCCGTCACCGAGCAGGACGCGCGCAGCTCCCCGGCGCTGGCCCTCTACGCCCTCGCCGCCGGGCGGATGCTGCGCCGGCCGTGCCACCGCGTCGAGCTGCACCACGTGCCGACCGGCCGGATCGCCGTCGCGGAGCACACCGACGACAGCATCGCCCGGCATGTGCGCCGCGCCGAGTCGGTGGCGTCCGACGCCGTCGCCGCGACGGAGGCGCTGGGCGCGGGCGGTGACCCCGACCGCGCCTTCCCACCCAGGCCCGGCTCGCTGTGCTCGTGGTGCGACTACCGGCGGCTGTGCCCGCAGGGCCAGTCGGCCGGCCCCGAACGCCAGCCCTGGGCGGCCCTCGGCGACGAGACGGCGCCGGTGACCGAGCCTCGGCACGGCGACTGACGGACGCCGCGGTGTCAGGATGGGGCCGTGTCCGAGCAGATCACCGCGCCCGCTCCCACCCCGGCCAGCGTCTCCGGCGAGGCGAACGTCTCCGGCGAGGCGAACGTCTCCGGCGAGGTCAGGGTCTCCGCGAAGGCGACCACCTTCACGGAGTCCGTCATCCGGGACATGACCCGGCTCGCGCTCGCCCACGGCGCGGTCAACCTGGCCCAGGGCTTCCCCGACTTCTCCTGTCCGCCGGAGCTCAAGGAGGCCGCCAAGGCCGCGATCGACGCCGACGTCAACCAGTACGCGATCACCTGGGGGGCGGCCGAGTTCCGCGTGGCCATCGCGGCGAAGGTCGGCCGGACGTATCCGGGCTGGTCCGTCGACCCGGACACCGAGATCTGCGTGACCTGCGGCTCGACCGAGGCCATGATCGCCACGATGCTGGCGCTGGTCGACCCCGGCGACGAGGTCGTCATGTTCGAGCCGTTCTACGAGAACTACGGGCCCGACACGATCCTGTCCGGTGCGCGCCCGCGCCTGGTCCGCCTGCACCCGCCGGACTGGTCGATCGACCCCGACGAACTACGGGCCGCGGTCAGCGACCGCACCCGGGCGATCATCCTGAACACCCCGCACAACCCGACCGGCAAGGTGCTGCGCCGCGACGAACTCGACCTCGTCGCCGAGCTCTGCCAGCGCCATGACGTGCTTGTGTTCACCGACGAGATCTACGAGCACATCCACTACCTGGGCCCCGGTGGCCACATTCCGCCGGCGACGGTCCCCGGGCTCGAGGACCGCACCGTGACGATCAACGCCCTGTCGAAGACGTACGCCGTCACCGGCTGGCGGGTCGGCTGGACGATCGCACCCCCCGCCTACACCGCGGCGATCCGCAAGGTGCACGACTTCCTCACCGTCGGCGCGGCGGCACCGCTGCAGGCCGGCGGGGTCGCGGCGATGAACCTGCCGGCCGCCTACTACGGCGCGCTCGCCGAGGAGTACCGGGCCCGCCGAGACCTGCTGTGCGGCGCGCTCGCCGAGACCGGCTTCACCTTCCGCGAGCCCGACGGCGCCTACTACGTGATGTGCGACACCCGCGCCGTCGATCCGGTCGGTGACGATGTCGCGCTGGCCCGCCGCCTGGTCACGGACATCGGCGTCGCCACCGTGCCCGGCTCGTCGTTCTTCGCCGATCCCGCCGACGGGCGGCACATCATCCGCTTCGGCTTCCCGAAGAAACTCAGCACCCTGCGGTCCGCCGCCGACCGCCTCACCCGCCTCGCCCCCAGCTAGGCCCGTCTTCCGCACATGGGGCTTTGATGCGTTGACGGGCCCGTATGTCGATCATGGTGGGCGGGTTGGGTCGACGCCGAGGATGTCGAGGA
>NZ_FZMO01000155.1 GCF_900197875.1 Frankia canadensis
GGTGAACACGGCGAGGTCGGCGTGAATGCGCAGCGGCGGCAGCGGGGTGGGTAGCGTCGGGTCGTCGGCCGGGTCCCAGCCGCTGCCTGCGGGCGGGGCCAGAAGGCTGCTGGGGAAAGGCAGGCGGAGGGCGAGGAGATGCTGGGTGTAGGTCAGGCCGGCGTCGAGGGCCGCGGCGACCGTGTCCGTGAGGGGGTCGGCGAGCGGGTCGGGCGGGGAACTCTCGGGAATGACGGTGAGGAGAATGCCGCCGGGGCGTAGCAGGGCGGTCAGATCGGTGTAGAGGTCGGCGAGGGCGGTGCGGTCTTCGATGGCGGTCTGCTGGTCGAGGACCAGGTCGACGGCGGCCGGGTAGCGGCGCAGAAGAATGGCCGGGGGGATGTCCGCGGCGCCGAGGGTGTTCGCGCGGCGGGTGCGCCTTCCGGCGGCGGCGCACACCTCGGCCGCGGCGGTCGGAATGGTGCTGGTGGTGACAACAAGATCGCCGGGCTGTGTGTAGGAGTGGAGAATCCGCCGGGTGATATCGGCGGGCAGGCTGTCATCGTCTCCGTCGCGGGTGGTCCAGACGGTGAGGGGTACCGGTTCGGGGCCGGTGCTGGCGGGCGTGGGGGCCATGCGGCGTCTCCTTCGGGATAACCACGTCGTACGTGTCGCGCCGCTCCGAGCGGGCCGGAGGGGCGTGGTTTTCAGGGAAACGCCGGCACCTGTTTTTATCCCTGACAGAGCTGGCGGTGGCGCTGACAGTGCGACGAAGGGTCCGTACCCGCTTTCCTGGCGGCGCACTGACAGTCCGTTGGCGAAACCGCTGACAGCTTGGAAATTCAGAAGGCGAGGGAGGACTCTGCTCACACCTTCCCTGTCCGTCGACTCGGCGCTGGATGGTGCTGCGACGCAAGCTTTCTGACACTCCCGGATAGCGAAGTCCAGCCGGCCTGTGAGGGGTGTTGTCAGGGTTGGTATCAGTGCTGTCAGGGGTTTCGCCAGGTGGCGCTGGCTTTCTGGTCTCGCACACGTTTCGACGAGTTGCGAGGGAGACCTGTGAACGACGATTTCGAGGTCGAGCCGACGGCGTTGGATCTTGCCGCTGTCGCGTTCGACGAGGCCGCGGATTCCGGCCGCTATCTGCTGGACCTCCCCCAGATGCAGCCGGATATCCCGGCCGGACGGATGGGGCTGCGGGAGCTGCGCGCCCTGCTGGCGGGTTCGACGCCGCGTGGGGTGTGGCGGGCCGCGGTGTGGCGGGAGATGGCGTGCCGCCAGGGCGACGAGGGCTGGCTGTCCGGGGCGGTGGGGGTGGCGCTGCCGGCGTTGCGCCGGGTCGCCGCCGGTCTCGCCGGGGATGACCCGACGATCCGACCGGACCTGGACGGCGAGCTGGTGACCGGTTTTCTCATGGCGCTGCGCCGCCTGGCGCCGGAGGCGCCGCTGTTGGAGGTGCGGCTGCTGTGGACGGCCTACCGGACCGGCCTGGCGTATGCGGCGGTGCACTGCCCGCTGCTGCCGATCGGAACCTGTGTGCCGGCGAGCGCGGGGGTGCCGCCCCGGCCGTGGGGCACGGGCCTGCGGCCGGTGCTGCGGGCGGCGGCGCGGGCCGGGGTGCTCGTCGCCGGGGAGGCGGAGCTGCTGTGGGCGGTGCGTGGTGAGGGCCGGGCGCCGGCGGAGTTGTCGACGGAGCAGGTGCCGGGTGAGGAGTGGGCGTTGCGGCTGTGCGCGGCGGAGCTGGTGCTGATGAACGCGGTCCTGTCGGGCCGGCTCGCTCCGGCGGGAGGTGACCGGTGAACCGCGCCGTGCGCATCATCGCCCAGCTGATCGACGCGCTGCGGCGCGGTGTGCGGCGACCCGCCGCGGCGATGGGGCGTCGCATCGACGGCGGTCCGGGATGGCTGCGCCACCTGCTGACCCTGGCCGGCTGTGTGGTGGGCGCGGCGGGAACGGTGGGCGGCGGTCTGCTGCTGGCCGGCCTGCTCGCCCGGCTGACCGACACGCCGTCCCCTCCGACGCGTCTGGTCGGGGTGGCAGCGGCGCTGCAGCTCGCGGCCGGCGGCGCCGCTGCGATTGCCGTGCTCACCGGCCCGCAGGCACGCTGGCGCCCTCGGCTGTCCGCCCGCGGCCGGCGGCTGCTCGCGGCCGGGGTGGTGACGCTGACCGTGCTGCTGATCCTCGTCCTGGTCGTGGCCGGACACGCCGTCGCTGCGCCGCCGGCACCGGCACCGGCTCCGCCTCCGGGGGTCACCGACCTCAACCAGGTGATCACCAACATGCGGAACTGGCTGATGGGCATTCTGGCTGGTGCCGCGACCCTGTTCGCCTCGATCGGGGGCCTGCGCTACATGGGCGCGAACGGCGACCCCGGGGAGATCGAACGGGCCAAGGGCGCGTTCAAAGCGGCCGGGATCGGCTATGCGGCGGCGATCCTGGCGCCGGTGGCGTTGACCGCGTTGCGTTCGGTGGTCGGCGGCTGATGGGCAGGCTGCGAGCACCGCGACACCGTGTCCGCGGCCGGGGGCTGCGGCGGATCGGTGTGGTGGCCGCCGCGGCGGGTGTGCTGGCGGGCGCGGTGGTCCCGGCGTTCGCGGCCACCCCCGCGCCGCAGGCACCGCCCGCGCTTCCCTACGACGAGCTGCCACCCACCCCGTCGACGTCGGCGACCCCGAACCCGCAGCCGGGCCCCTCCCCGGATCCGAAGGGCGGCGCGGGCGTCAGCCTGATCCCCGGCTTCCTGCGGGGCTTGACGGACATCCCGGGGAAGATCGCCGACGCGATCAACAGCTGGCTGCGCAAACTCGCCGAGGCCGCGCTCGCGCCGATGATGGACCTGCTCGGCGCGACCGTCCTGTCCACCCCCGACGTCACCGACCGGGCGACGATCCAGGAGATCTGGTGGGACAGCGTCGCGATCGCGGACAGCCTGATGCTGCTCGTGCTCACCGCCGGCGCGCTGCTGGTGATGGGCCACGAAACCCTGCAGACCCGCACCACCGCGAAAGAACTCGCCCCCCGCATGGTCGTCGGGATGGTGCTCGCGCATCTGAGCCTGCCGCTGCTGGGACTCGCGATCAGCCTGGCCAACGGCATCTCCGCCGCCCTGGTCAAGGGGCGGATCACCGCGCAGGGCATCGGGTCCACCCTGACCACGACGCTGGCGCTGAGCGTGGCCGGCCCGTTCGTGTCGCTGCTCCTGCTGGCCGTGGCCGCCTTGGCGATCGCCCTCGTCATCGGCTGGGGCGTGCGCCTACTCGTCCTGATGCTCCTCGCGGTCAGCGGACCACTGCTGCTGATCGGCTACGGCCTGCCGCAGACCGCGGGGCTCGCGCGGCTGTGGGGGCGGGCGCTGGCGGGCTGCCTGTCGGTGCAGGTCGCCCATTCCCTGCTGCTGCTTATCGGCCTGCGGGTGCTGTTCTCCGATGAGGGGCATGCGCTGCTACCGAACCGGGGCAGCCTGCTCAACATCCTTCTCTGCGCCAGCCTGTTCGTGTTGGCGTTGCGCCTGGAGGGCTGGGTGACCCGCATGGTGCTGCGCAGCACCGGCGGCCCGAGCACGGCCGTGACCCTCGTGAAGGTTCGGTTGCTGCGCCGGGGCCTGCAGGCCGCCGGCATCCGCGTCTGACAGGCCGCCCGCCCCGCAAGCTCCCGGCTGGCCGCTGCGCGCCTTCCCTCTTCTCCTCGTTTCTTCTCCTTCTCTCGTCCTGCGACTGGGAGTGATGTGATCATGTCGTCCTCGCCGGCTGTGCCGGACCGCACCCGCGTGCCGGCGGATGTGGACCGGCCCGATGAGATCCTCGCTGGACTGACCGGCCGCCAACTCGGCGTCCTCGCGCCTCCGCTGCTGCTCGCGCTGTGCGTGTTCTGGGTGGCCCGGCCGTATCTGCCGATACCGCTGCTGATCGTGCTGTGCGTGCCGCCGGTCGGGGTCGGCGCCGCGCTCGCGTTGGGCCGCCGCGCCGGCCTTCCCCTGGACCGCTACGCCGCCGCCGCGTTCACCCACCGGCGCACCCCACCCGTGCAGACCGCGCTGCCCCCGTCCGGCCCGCCGACCGTGCCGGGTTGGGTGCCCGACGTGCAGGCCGCGCACCGTCCGCCCGTCGCGGCACGGCCGCTGGCCGGCGGCGTCGCCCCGGCGGGAGCGGGTGTGATGGCAGGGGTAGTGGATCTCGGGGACGCGGTCGCCGTGCTCGCGGACGTCGATGCCACGAACATCACTCTCGCCACTGGGGAGGAACGCGCGGCGAAGGTGACGTCCTTCGCGCGGATGCTCAACGCCGCCGCCGGCCCGGTGCAGATCACCGTGCGCACCGTGCCCGTCGACCTCGCCGGCCACGTCGACGCGGTCGCCGCCCACGCCCGCCGGCTGGCGCATCCGGCGCTGGCACGCGCCGCCGCCGAACACGCGGGGTTCCTGGCGGAGCTGGGCCGGGGCCGGGCGCTGCGGGAACGGCAGATCCTGCTCACCGTCCGCCGCCCCGCCGGGTCCGCACGCGGCGGACGAGACGCCGCGGCCGCGCAGGCGGTACGCCAGCTTGAGGAAGCCGCCGGCCTGCTGGCCACCGCCGGAGTCCGGGTGCGCCTGGCTGATGCGGCCACCGCGGGGCGGATCGTCGCCGCCTGCGCCCATCCCGACCTGCCACCCCCACCCGACGGCGCCACCACGACCGGCGTCGTGCACGCCACCGGGGTACGGCGGTGAGCCGGCCGCGACGCGATGGGCGTCGACACCGCGGGCAGGTCAGCCGGCTGGTAGGGCCGGTCGGGTTCACCCCCGCACTGACCCTGCACCCCGACCGGCTCGAGGTCGGAGGGCTGTGCGCGTCGACGCTGCTGGTCGCCGGCTATCCCCACGAGGTGGGCACGGCCTGGCTCGAACCGCTGCTCGCCTACCCGGGCCGCCTCGACGTCGCCATGCATCTGCAGCCGACACCCCCGGGCGTGGCGGCGGCGCGGCTGCGCCGGCAGCGAGGCCGCCTCGAGTCCGGCCGCCGCCTCGCGGCTGCCGCCGGCCGGCTCGAGGACCCCGACGTCGAGGCCGCCGCCGACGACGCCGCAAACCTCGCCGGCCGCCTCGCCCGCGGCGAGGCCCGCCTATTCCAGGTGGGCCTGTATCTCACCGTCTACGCCGACGACCAGGACACCCTCGCCGACGAGGTGGAACGCGTCATCGCGCTCGCGCACAGCCTGCTGCTCACCGTGCACCCGGCGCGCTACCGGATGCTCGCCGGCTGGACCACCAGCCTGCCCCTCGGCGCGGACCTGCTCGGCGCTACCCGCACCATGGACACCGCCGCCGTCGCCGCGAGCTTCCCCTTCACCTCTCCGGACATTCCACTACCCGACCCGCACCGCGACGGCGCCGCCCCCGTCGTCTACGGGCCGAACCTGTCCTCCACCGGGATCGTCGCCCACGACCGATGGGCGAACACGAACTACAACTCGATCACCCTCGCGACCTCGGGTGCCGGCAAGTCCTACCTGACCAAACTCGACGTGCTGCGCAGCCTCTACCAGGGCATTGACGTGCACGTCGTCGACCCCGAGGACGAGTACGCGCCCCTGGCCGACACGGTCGGCGGCACCCACCTGGCGCTCGGCGCACCGGGGGTGCGGCTCAACCCGTTCGACCTGCCCGCCCACAGCCGCAACGACCCGGAGCTGCTCACCCGGCGGATGCTGTTCGCCCACACCTTCCTCGCCACCCTCCTCGGCACCGGCCACGACGACCCGACCAGCCGGGCGGCACTCGACCGCGCACTGCTCGCCGCCTACGCGGCCGTGGGGATCAGCCAGGACCCGGCCAGCTGGACCCGGCCCGCCCCGCTACTCGCCGACGTCGCCACCGCCCTTGCGGCCGACCCGGACGGGCAGCACCTCGCCGGACTCCTCGCCCCCTTCACGACCGGCTCGCATCGGGGCCTGTTCGACGGGCCGACCACCCAGACACCCGCCGGCCACCTGGTCGTCTACGGGCTGCGCGCCCTGCCCGACGAGCTGCGCGCCGCCGGCACCCTGCTCGTGTTGGACGCGATCTGGCGGCACGTCGCCGACCCCACCCGGCGCCGCCGCCGCCTCGTCGTCGTCGACGAAGCCTGGCTGCTCATGGCCCACCCCGCCGGCGCCCGCTTCCTCCTCCGCCTGGCGAAGGCCGCACGCAAATGGTGGGCGGGGCTGGCACTGGTCACCCAGGACGCCGGGGACCTCCTCGGCTCGGAGCAGGGCCGCGCCGTCATCGGCAACGCCGCCACCAAGTTCCTGCTGCGCCAGGACGCCTCCGCCGCCCCGGCCGTCCAGGCCGCGTTCGGGTTGACCGACGGGGAGACCGCCGCGCTGCTCGCCGCCCGCCCCGGCGACACGCTGCTCGCCACGGGCCCGCGCCGGGCACTGTTCCGCGCCCAGGCCAGCGACCACGAACACGACCTGATCACGACAGATCCAGTGGCCGTCGCCCGCCCCTCGGCCAGGGGCAGGGCGGCCTCGCGTGGTGCGCGCCAGCCACCTGCCGGCCGGCCGCGTCCACCTTCCTGCTTGGAGCAGAGGTCATGATGTTGGATCCGCTGTCCCCACTGTCACCTCCACCCCCCGCCGCCCCGGCGGCGGGGCCGGCGGGCTGGCTGACCAGCCCCTCCCACGCCGCACACACCCTCACCCGGCTCCTCACCGAGTGGGGCCTGCCGGTTGGCGTGCCGCTCGCAGTGCTCCTGCTCGCTGCCGTGGTGCTCGGCTCGCGGTGGCGGGTGGCCCGCGACGCCGCGCTGGTCGCGGACGCCCGCACGGTGGAGATCCTCATGCCGCCCGAAGTGGACCCCGCTGCGGCGGCGGCGTTCTGGGGACAGATGAGTGGCCTGCTGCGCCCCTTCTGGGCGCGGCTCCTGCACGGCCAGCCCTATCTCGGGTTCGAGATCGTGGCGCGCCGCGCCGGGACCGCGTTCCGCCTGTGGGTGCCGGGCGTGGTTCCGCCCGGGCTGGTGGAACGGGCGGCGGGCGCTGCCTGGCCCGGTGCCCGCACCACCACCCACCGGCCCGCCCTCGACCCCTTCCACCCCGCCGACACCACCGGGACCTACGAGGTCGGCGGCGGGCTGCTGGCCGAAGGCGGCGTGCTCTCTTTGGCCCGCACCGAGGTTCTGCCGCTGCACGCCGCCCCGCCGGGCGATCCGGTGCGGGCGCTGCTCGGCGCCGCCGGCGAACTTGACGACGACGAGATCGCCGCGGTGCAGGTGCTGGCCCGGCCGGTCACCGGACGTCGCCTCGCGCAGGCCCGCCGGGCCGCCGCCCGTCACCGCGGCCAGCAGGCCGGCGGTGTGCACCTGTGGGCCAGCGCCCTCGACCTGATCACCCCCCACAGCACCCGGCCGCAGGCGGCGGCGCGCCGGCCGGGGCCGACACCGCCGGAGGAGGCAGCGGAGTCCCGGGCGATCGGACAGAAAGCCCTCGGCCCCCGCTTCGAGGTCCGTCTCGCCTACGGCGCCACCCGCCCCACCCCCCTCGGCCGGGAGGAGGCCCGCCGGGCGCGGGCGGCGCTGCGAGGCCGGGCGCACGCGCTGGCCACCGCCTACGCCGTGTACGCCGGCCACAACCATCTGCGCCGGCTGCGCCTGCCCGACCCGGTGCGGGTACTCGCCGAACGGCGGCTGCGCCGCGGCAGCCTGGTCGGCGTCGACGAACTCGCCGCCCTCGCCCATCTGCCCGTGGACACCGCCGTGCCGGGCCTGGCCCGGGCCGGTGCCGCCGCCGTCGCCCCGCCCGCCGGCATCCCCGACGCCGGCCCCGGCGTGAAGACACTGGGCCGCACCGAGGCCGGCCGGCGCCGCGACATCGGCATCGACGTCGCCGCCGCCCGCCATCACCTGCACATCCTCGGCGCCACCGGCTCCGGCAAGAGCACCCTGCTCGCGAACATGATCCTCGACGATGCGGAGGCCGGCCGCGGGGTCGTCGTCGTCGATCCCAAAGGCGACCTCGTCGGCGATCTCCTCGACCGGCTGCCCGCATCCGCCGCCGACCGGCTGACCCTGCTCGACCCCGACGACCCGGCGCCACCCCCGGTGCTCAACATTTTGGACGGCCGTGATCCGGGGCTGGCAACGGATCAGCTGGTGGGGATCTTCCGGCGGATCTGGGCGGACAGCTGGGGCCCCAGAACGGACGATTTGCTTCGTTCCACCGCCCTCACCCTGCTCACCGGCCGCCGCACCGGACAGCCCGCCCCGACCCTCGTCGACGTGGTCGACGTCCTGGTCGACCCGCGGGCACGGCGGGCCGCTGCCGCGAGGGTGTCCGATCCGATCCTCGCCGGCTTCTGGGACTGGTACAGCGAGCTGTCCGACGGGGCGCGCGCCGCCGCCGTCGGCCCGCTCATGAACAAGCTCCGCGCCCTGCTGTTGCGCGACTTCGCCCGCGCCGCGCTGGCCGGCGGACCCTCCACCATCGACGTGCCCGCTGTTCTCGACCGCGGCGGGATCCTGCTTGTCCGCGTCCCCAAAGGCGCGATCGGTGAGGACGGCGCGCAGATCGTCGGCAGCATCGTGCTCGCGAAGGTGTGGCAGGCGGCGCTGCGCCGTGCGGCTCTTCCGCCCGCCCGGCGCCCCGACTGCGCCGCGTATCTGGATGAGGCGCAGAACTTTTTGACGCTGCCCGGTGCGGTCGAGGACATGTTGGCCGAGGCGCGGGGCTATCGGCTGAGCATGGTGCTCGCTCACCAGCATCTGCGCCAGCTCCCCGGTGACCTCGCTGACGCGCTGTCCACCAACGCCCGCTCGAAGGTGTTCTTCGCCGTGTCACCGCGTGACGCCGCGGACCTCGCCCGTCACGTGACCCCGGTCCTGTCCCACCACGACCTCGCCCGCCTACCTGCCTACACCGCTGCCAGCCGGCTGATCGTCGCCGGCGAGGACAGCGCCGCGTTCACCCTGCGCACTCGCCCCCTGCCCGCCGCCATCCCCGGCCGCGCCGCCATGCTGCGCGCGGCCGGGGATGGCGGCGGGCAGGGGGCGAGTGCGCAGGG
>NZ_FZMO01000107.1 GCF_900197875.1 Frankia canadensis
CGGCTGATGCCGTAGAACCACTCGGCGTCGGCCGGGGAGGCGTTCACGCAGCCATGGGAGACGTTCGTGATCCCCTGGGAGGCCACCGACCACGGCGCCGAGTGCACGTACTGGCCGCCGCTGGTGTAGTTCACCGCCCACTGGACCTTCTCGTAGTAGTAGTCCGGGTTGCCCTTGGGGATGCCCACGGTGGCAGAATCCATGATCACCTCAGGCGACTTGCCGAGCACGTTGTGCGGGCCGTCCATCGACGGCGTGCTCGGCTTGCCCAGGCTAACCCGCAGGGTCCGCAGCAGCTGGCCATTGCGGAACACCTGCATGAGGTGGGTGTTCGCGTCGACCTTGGAGATCTGCGCCGCGCCGACGACGAAGTCCATCGCCCGGTCCTTGACGCCGTACCGGCCGCCCCCCGCGTCGTAGCCGGCCAGGTTCGCCTCGACGTGCACCTTGGTGCCAGGCGTCCAGTACTGCTGCGGCCGCCACATGGCGACCCGGTTGGACACCCAGTTCCAGGCGCCGAGGACCGGCGGGTCGGCCACGACCGAAAGGCGCTGCTGGACGGCGGCCTTGTCGGTCACCGCAGCGCTGAACGTCAGGCTGATCGGCGCGCCGACGCCGACCGCCTGCCCGGTGACCGGATCCCAGGAGACCTTGAGCGACTTCGCGGGCGTCCCCGTGACGAAGCTCGACCGGACCGTCTTCGTCCCGGTGACCCCCGCCGCCGGGCTGGTGGAGGCGACCACGTCGTACCGCGAGTCGGAGAACAGGCCGCCGCCCGACGTCCAGGTGCGCCGGTCCGCCGAGAACGTGCCGAGCAGGACGCCGGGATCGGTCTTCTCCGACGCGCTGGCCGCCCGGTTCACGGTGACGTCGGCCAGCGGCGCGTTGGCCCGCACGACCACGTGGTCGGCGAGGGTGATCCCGCTGGCGCCGTCCCCGGGGGTGACGGTCACGGCGGCCGCCGGGGTCGGCGGCGCGGTCGGCGCGGCCTGCTGGGTGCCGCCGCCCGAGGAGCAGCCGACGACGGTGGCCAGCGCCGTGACGATCGCGAGGATCGTGCCGAGCCGGCGGCGCAGTTGGTGGTCGGTCAGGCCGAACGGGCCGTCCGCCGTGAGCACACCGGGCGAGCTGGCCGGTCGTGGGCTCGGGAAGCTCGGCCGCCGACCACGCAAAACGCGTGATGGAATCATTACCGAGCGAGACATGTAATGCCCTCTTCCGAAGAACACGACCGGCGTCGTCGCCGGCCGGAAACCTGAGTTCGAACGGTACCCAGGGCCCGGCGCCGCGTCCCGTCGATCACGGGAACGTGCGGTGTCAGCCGGAAGACCATCACTCTTCGTAGAGTGAATGTATACGGAGGGTAGCACCCTCCGGGTATTCCCCATAAACCCCTCCCCTTCCCCCCTTCCGACGCTCTGCACCACGGTGAGGTTGCTCCCCGGGCGGGACAATTCAGCGGCACCCGAAATCGATCACAGAACCCACGGCAACACCATGGGGGCCGCAACCCGTCACGTCATGTCGACCTATTCCGCAACCCTGGGACGACCATCGCGGCCCGTCGACGGAAAGCACCCGGATCATTGCTTCGTCGTGGTGTCGCACGGACGGTCCGCTTGGGTGCCGCGTGGGAGGTGTCGGCTGGCCGACGTGACATCGGGACGAAACTGGCCGCCGCCCGGGGTGTCACAGCCGTGCCGCAGGATGGGCACCAGCCGCGGGCGCGGGCCGCCCCACGGCCGCCGCCCCACAAACCAAGGAGAGCCGATGGCGATCGTGCTCGGGCCGAACCAGTTCGGGAAGGCGGAGATCCGCCTGGTCCACGTGGACCGCACGAGTCCGGTGCACCGCGTCACCGATCTGAACGTGTCCACCGCGCTTCGTGGCGACTTCGCCGCCGCGCACCTGACCGGCGACAACAGCCACGTGCTCACCACTGATGCGCAGAAGAACACCGTCTACGCCTTCGCCCGGGAACACGGAATTGGCGAGATCGAGAATTTCGCGCTACGCCTCGCCCGGCATTTCGTCGGGTCCTTCCCGTGGATCGGGGGCGCCCGCGTCGAGATCGAGCAGTTCGCCTGGGAACGGATCACGGTCGATGGCGCGCCGCATGACCACGCATTCCGGCGGGCCGGCGCCGAGAAACGGACGACCGTCGTCACCCTGCACGGGGACTCCGCTTACGTCGTTTCCGGGCTGGCCGGGCTGGTCGTGCTCAAGTCGACCGGATCGGAGTTCTGGGGATTTCCGCGCGACCACTACACGACGCTGGCCGAGACGACGGATCGCATCCTGGCCACCGAGGTGACCGCCCGCTGGCGTTACGCCCGCGCCGACCTGGACTTCGGCCCGCTGTTCACCGGGGTGCGCGAGGCTCTCGTCAGCACGTTCGCCCGGGTACACAGCCTGGCCCTGCAGCAGACGCTGTACCGGATGGGCGAGACGGCGCTGACGGCATACCCGGAGGTCGCCGAGATCCGGATGTCGATGCCGAACAAGCACCACTTCCTCGTCGACCTCACCCCGTTCGACCTGGACAACCCGGACGTCGTCTACCAGGTGCCGGACCGGCCGTACGGGCTGATCGAGGCGACCGTGACCCGCGACGACGCTCCGGCGGCGGGCCCGAGCTGGACTAGCCGAGACCTGGACTAGGTGAGACCTGGGCTAGCTGGGGCTAGCTGAGGCGCAGCGTGACGCGGTCGCCGGGGGCGAGGCGCAGGGTTCGGGCGGCGTCGCCGTCGCGGACGGCGAGTGCCGCCATGCCGGCCGCATCGACGTACAGCAGCGGGTCGCCCGGCGCGACGGAGCCGAACGTCTCCCCCACCGCAAGGTCACGATGCTGGTCGTCGCAGGTCAGCCGGGCGCGGGCGGGTGGGCGCAGCCCGGCCTCGGCCAGCAGGGCGCCCGTCGCGGCGAGCTGGACGTTGCCGAAGACGTCGACGAGGACGACCTCGGCTTCGAGCGCGCCGTCCGGGTCGAGCCGTGTGTGGGGGGTGGGCAGGCGGACGAGCGAGGCCGGGTCGAGTGGCGCGCCGAGATCGGTCAGGTCCCGGCCCCCGGCAAGCAGCGCCGCGGCGGGGGCGAAGACGTCCCGGCCGTGGAAGGTGGCGGGTGTGCCCGGCGGGACCGGCAGCCGCACGGCGACCTCGACGCCGCCCAGCCGCTCGGCGGCCTCGACCAGCAGGCCGTTGTCCGGGCCGACGAGGTGTCCGCCGGCCGCCCGCAGCGCGACGGCCCGCCGGGCCGTGCCCACGCCGGGGTCGACGACCGCGAGATGGACGCCGCGGGGCAGCGCGGGCACCGTCTGGGCGAGTACCGCGGCGCCGCGGCGCACGTCCCCGGGGGGCACCAGGTGGGTGACGTCGATGATCCGGGCCGCGGGCAGGGCCCGCAGGATGGCTCCGTGGCAGGCGGCGACGAACCCGTCGGCCAGGCCGTAGTCGGTGGTGAAGCTGACGATCGTCACGGCGCCGGCGGGTCCGCGGCGCGGGGGCCGGGGTTGCCGTGCACCCAGCCCTCGTCGTCGATCCAGCCCTCGCTGTCAACGACGCGGTGCGGGTCGGCGGTGAGGGCCGGCGGGGCGTCATGGACGGCCTGGACGGCCTGGCCGGGGTCGAAGGCGGCCGGCCGGTCGCGCTCGGGGGCCGGGCCGCCGTTGGCCGCGACGACCGCCACCCACGGCAGGATGACGGCGATGGCGACGGCGACGAACCGCAGCCAGCCGTGGAAGGCCACGACCGCCAGCACGAAGCACACGACCCGCAGCGCCATCGACGCCAGGTAGCGAAGCTCCCGGCGCTGGATGTCGGACTGCCGGGACCGGCTGGCGGAGGTGATCAGCACCGTCCGCGGCTGCCTGAACCTCACCCGTACCTCACTCGCCTCGTCCCCGTCCCCCACCCAATATCCTCCTTCCCGCCCGCCGAGGAAAACGGCGCCGACGCGGCACCCGTCACCCGCGCGCTTTCCGGCACCAACCTGTGCGGGAACGTTCATGTACCGGTCGGCTGGTCGTCCGCGGGACGGCTTCGTGCCCTGCCACCGTGCTCGTGTGCGCGTAGCCGTGATCACCGAGTCGTTCCTCCCGCACGTCGATGGGGTGACGAACACGGTGTGCCGCGTCCTGGAACATCTACGTGACCGAGGCCACGAGGCGATGGTCGTCGCGCCCGCACCCGCACCGGCCGCCCGGCGCACCGCCGCACGCGAGCACGCGGACGCGCCGGTGCTGTGGGCGCCCTCGGCGCCGCT
The DNA here is from genome assembly GCF_900197875.1 of Frankia canadensis. Taxonomy (GTDB): domain Bacteria; phylum Actinomycetota; class Actinomycetes; order Frankiales; family Frankiaceae; genus Frankia; species Frankia canadensis. The sequence goes on from NZ_FZMO01000107.1 coordinate 4,261, forward strand.
GCCCGGCTATCCGGCGTTCCGCTTCGCCGTGCCGTGGCCGGCGCTGACCGCGGCGCTGCGCGAGTTCCGGCCGGACATCGTGCACCTGGCTGCCCCGGCGGGGCTCGGCGCCCAGGCCGTGCTCGCCGCCCGGCGCCTGGACGTGCCGTCCATCGCCGTCTACCAGACCGACATCGCCGCCTTCGCCGCCCGCTACGGGCTGGCGACCGCCGAACGGACGATCTGGCACTGGCTGGCCACCGTGCACCGCCACGCCGCCCGCACGCTCGCGCCGTCCTGGGACGCCGTCGACGCGCTGCTGCGCCAGGGCGTGCAGCGGGTGGCCCGCTGGAGCCGGGGCGTCGACCTGGAGCGGTTCGACCCGCGCCATCGCGACGAGGAGCTGCGCCGTGAGCTCGCGCCGCACGGGGAGCTGCTCGTCGGCTACGTCGGGCGGCTCGCGAGGGAGAAGCGGGTGGAGCTGCTCGGCGGGATCGCCGACCTGCCCGGCACCCGGCTCGTCGTGGTCGGCGACGGTCCGTCGCGCGCGGCGCTGACCCGGCAGCTGCCCGGCGCGGCGTTCCTGGGCTTCCGGGGCGGCAGCGACCTGTCGAAGGCCGTCGCGAGCCTGGACCTGTTCGTCCACACCGGCGTGCACGAGACGTTCTGCCAGGCGGCGCAGGAGGCCAAGGCCAGCGGCGTGCCGGTGGTGGCGCCCGCGGCCGGGGGGCTGCTCGACGTGGTCGAGCACGGCCGCACCGGCCTGCACTACACCCCCGGCGACGCGGCGGCCCTGCGCGCCCAGGTCGCAGCGCTGATCGGCGATCCGGACCGGCGGGCGGTGATGGCGCTGGCGGCGCGCGACTCCGTCACCGGCTGCGGCTGGAGCGCGATCGGCGACGAACTCCTCGGACACTACCGCGACGTGCTCGGGACAGGCGGACGCGGCCGAGGATCACGGGCGAGGGGACAGGTGGTCACAGCATGAAGATCGTGCAGACGGCGAACTTCGTTGCGCCGGCTTCCGGGGGGATCCGGACGACGCTGCGTCACCTCGCGGCGGGGTACGCCGCAGCCGGCCACGAGGTGGTCCAGATCGTGCCCGGCGAGCAGGACGGGGTCGAGGAGCTCGGGGGCACCCGGGTGCTGCGGGTACGCGCGCCGCGGCTGCCCGGCACCGGCTACCGGGTGATCAGCCAGCCATGGCGGGTCGCGGCGCTGCTCGACGCCGAGCAGCCCGACCGGCTGGAGGTCCACGACCGGGCGACGCTCGCCCCGCTGGGCCGGTGGGCACGCCGCCGCCGGGTGCCGTCGCTGGTCGTCAGCCACGAGCGGCTCGACCGGCTGCTGGGCACCTGGACGCCGGTGCGGCTGCGGGGCATGCTGCCCGTGACGGCGGCGGCGGACCGGGCGAACACCGCGCTGGCCGCCTCCTTCGACACGGTGGTCACGACGACGGCGTGGGCCGCGGCCGAGTTCGTCCGCCTCGGCACGCCGAACCTGTGCCACATCCCGCTCGGCGTGGAGCTCGGCGGCTTCCACCCGGACCGGCGGGACCGCACGCTGCGGCGGGCCTTCGCCCGCGACCGGGAGGCGCTGCTGGTCGTCGCCAGCCGGCTGTCCCCGGAGAAGCGGGTCGACCTGGCCGTCGACGCGGTCGCCGAACTGGTCCGCCGGCGGGTGCCGGTGCGGCTGGTGATCGCCGGGGACGGGGCCGCCCGCGGGCGGCTGGAGCGGCGCGCCGCGGGGCTGCCCGTGACGTTCCTCGGGTTCGTCGCCGACCGGGAGCGGCTCGCTGGGCTGCTGGCCAGCGCCGACGTGGCGCTCGCTCCCGGGCCGGTGGAGACGTTCGGCCTGTCGGCGCTGGAGGCGCTCGCCAGCGGCACCCCGGTCGTCGTGCACCACGCCAGCGCGCTCGCCGAGCTGGTCGTGCCCGGGGTGGGCCTGATCGCGGCCGGCAGCGGGTTCACCTTCGCCGACGCCGCCGCGGAGCTGCTCGCCGCCTCGCCCGCGCAGGTCGCGGCGCGCCGCGGCGCCACCCGGGCGCGGGCGGAGGGGTTCACCTGGGCGGCGACGGTCGCGGGCTTCCTCGCCTGCCACGGCGGCGAGCCGGCCGCCACGGCGGCGCCCCCCGAGCCACCGGCCGGCATCCCGGCACCGCCGCTGGCCGCCTGAAGGGTCCGGGCAGCATGCCTGCCGACTGGTCGCCGCGCTACGTCGCCCTGGGCGACAGCATCACCGTCGGGCTCGGCGACGGGGTGACGATGGGCCGGGAGCACCGCGGTACCGCTCCGGCCCGCGGGTTCGCCGCGCGTCTCGCCGAGCTGCTCGGCCCGCCCGGCGCCGTCCAGTACACCAACCTGGCGACCACCGGGGCGACCGCCCGCGAGGTGCGCACCCGCCAGCTGCCCCTCGCGCTCACCCTGGCGCCCCGGGTGGCCACCGTCGTCGCCGGCATGAACGACGTCCTCAAGCCGACGTTCGACCCGCTGCGGGTGCGCCAGGACCTGGTGTGGACGGTCAGCCGGCTGCGCGCCGAGGGCACCGTCGTCCTGACCGCGACCATGCCCGACCCCGGTCGGCTGCTGCGGCTGCCCGGGCCGCTGGCCCGGCTGCTCGCCGAGCGGGTGGAACGGCTCAACGCGGCGGTCCTCGCCACCGGCCGGACCGATCCCGGGGTGCTCGTCGTCGATCTGGGCCGGCACCCGGCGGTGCGCCGGCGGTCCAGCTTCGATGTCGACCGGGTGCATCCCGGCCCGCACGGGCACCAGCTGATCGCGCAGGCCTTCGCGCACCGGCTCGCCCAGGCCGGGGTACCACTTGTCGGCCCGCTGACCGGCGCGAACGGGATCGTGGACGGTGATGCGGAGGTGAGGGCACCGGGTTCGCTGCGGCACTCCTACTGGCTGTTCAGCGTCGGGCTGCCGTGGCTCGCCGGGCGGTGCCTGGCACGCGGAGAACGGCGGGTCTCCTACCCGATGGTCGTCCCGCAGGCGGAAAATCTGCCTCGGAGTCTGCCTCGGCGTGCCTGAGGGCCCTGACATTGCCTACGGTAGGGCCTGTGCTTCCCGCCCTGTCAGCCTCGCCCCGGTCCGGCGTCCTCACCGGATGGGGCAACGCGTGGCTCGCCGGGCTCGTCGGGCTCGACGATGTGATCACCCAGGTGCACCGCGCGCTCGGCGGTGCGGCGGCCCCGCACATCCTCGGCGACGAACCCCTTGTCCTCGGTCTCGGCGCGCTGCGATCCGCCGGCGCGCAGCGGCTGCGGCTCGTGCTGCCCGTGCCGGGGGACGCCGCCGGCCTGCCCGGCCCGCCGGAGGTCAACCGGGACGCGATCACCGCCGGCGAGGCCGTGCTCGTCGTCGGGCCGAACCCGCCGCTGGCGCTGGTGCCCGGCGTGGTCGTGCACGGCCCGGCGCTGGAGGGCGGGCTGGAGTCGGTGCACTGGCGAGTGCTCGCGGCGGCGCGGGTGCCCGTTCCCGGCGCCGGGTTGCGCGCCGCCGAGCTGGAGCTCGGCGAGGCGATCCGCACGACGACGGCGGCGCTGGTCCACCTCGACATCGCCAGCGCCCGTCCCGAGGTGCTCAACGTGCTGCGCGATCGGGTCGAGGAGGAGCCGGGTCCCGGTCTCGGCCCGGGGTATCCGCCGGGCGCGCACGCGCTGCTGGCCCGGGCGGAGCGGTTGTCGACGCTGCTCGACCTGGCCGCCCGCGATGACGGCGCGGCCGTGACGGCCAGCGAGATCGCCCGCCGCTCGGCGGCGCTGCGCGGTCTGTCCGCGGCGGTGCGCCGTGCCTACGAGGCGGCCTACGGCGCGTTCGACCCCAGCTACGCTACGGTGCCGCCGCGCCGGCGCTAGTTAGTTCAGCCGGGGGCAGAAGTGGCCGCCGGGATCGTCCGGGCGGCCGCAGAGCACGCACGGGGGGCGGCCGGCGGCGACGATGGTGCGGGCGCGCTCGATGAACGCGCGGGCCTGGCGGATCGACAGGCCGACGCGCAGCGAGTCGAGCTCGTCCTCGCTTTCGGGTAGCCGTATCTCCCCCGGGGACAGCCCCGCGGCCTCGACGAACACCCGGTGGCCGTCCCAGGAGACGGTGAGCTGCCCGAGGTGGAAGTCCTCCTGAAACGGCGCGTCGAGCGGGGCGAGGTCGATCTCGACGTCCGCCGCGGCCGGCAGCGGGATGCCCTGGGTCTGGCCGACCTGGCCGAGCAGCGTGTTCAGCCCTTCGGCGAGCGCCGTGACCTCCGTCTTCTCCAGACCCACCGTCACGACCTGGCCGCGTCCGGCGGCCTGCAGGAAGAAGACACGGTCCCCAGGCTGCCCGACGGTGCCGACCACGAACCGATCGGGGGATTCGAACACGTAGCGCTGCATAGCTCCCATCGCTCCGTTACCCTTTTTCGCCTCGTCGTCCGGTCATGGTTGCGCCGTCACCCATCAGTATCGCCGTTTCGGGGACGAGTCCACTCCCCGGTGGCTGGCGCCCAATCCCCGGTGGCTGGCAGCAGTGTGGTGCGCAGACGTCGGTCCAGGGTCCAAGCACGGACAGTGATCGTCGGGGCAGGGTCGGATCGCGAAGCTCGTCGACGAGTTCCCGGACCATCGCGACGAAGCGCGGGTCGGTACCCACCGTGCCGGCGCGGGTCGCCGGCAGTCCCAGTCCGCGCGCCCGGCGCAGCGCCACGACGTCGAGGTCGTGGACGACCTCCATATGGTCGCTGACGAAGCCGATCGGGACGAGGACGGCGCCGGCCGCGCCGGCCGCGGCCAGCTCGGCGAGCCGGTCGCCGACATCTGGTTCCAGCCAGGACACGGACGGCGGCCCGCTGCGGCTGCAGAAGACGATCTCGACCGGGTGGCGCACCCCGGTGCGCCGCTCGACGCCGGCGGCGATCAGGTCGGCGACGGCGCGCAGCTGGCGAGGGTAGGCATCGCCGTGCGGACCGCTGGCCGCCGACTGCGACAGGGGCAGCGAATGGGCGGTGAACAGCAGGTGGGCGTCGGCACGGGCCTTCACCGGCAGGTCGGCGAGCGCGGCCAGGCAGTGGTCGATCATCGGCTCGACGAAGCCGGGATGGTCGAAGAACAGCCGCAGCTTGACCAGCTCCGGGCGCTGCGTGCCCGCCGGCAGCGCGGCCAGCGCCCCGGCGAGGTCCTCGCGGTACTGGCGGCAGCCCGAGTGCGACGCGAACGCCGAGGTGACGAAGCAGGCCGCCCGGCGGACGCCGGCCGCGGACATCTCCGCGACCGTGTCGGTCAGGTAGGGGGCCCAGTTGCGGTTGCCCCAGTAGACGGGCAGCTCGGGCAGGCTCGCGCGCAGGGCGGCGGCGAGCGCCCGGTTCTGGTCGTTGAGCGGGCTGCGGCCGCCGAACATCCGGTACTGCTCGGCGACCGCCTCGATCCGGGCGGGCGGGATGGCACGCCCGGCGGTGACGTTGCGCAGGAACGGCAGCACGTCGTCCGGCCCCTCGGGCCCCCCGAAGGAGACGAGCAGGAGCGCGTCGACCTCGCCGCCGCCCGTCATCGCGGCACGCGGTGGGCCAGGGCCGCCGGATAGGTGGGGAAATAGCGGCCGATGGTGGACAGCTCGAACGACGGCAGGATCGAGCCGGCGGGCTCGCGGGCGAGCAGGTACTCGAACGAGGCCCGGACCAGGGCGATGAGAGCCGGCCCGTCCGCGGGGTCGGTCGCCGTCGCGGCGAGGACCACATCGTCGACCCGGACCTGGTACTGGAAGGACAGCCCCGGTACCCCGGGCGCGGTCTCCTCCGCCACCGTCACGTCGAAGTCACGGCCACCGCGTGGTTCCACCAGGATCACGCTCATCGCCCACTCCCTCGTGGCTGCGCCGGCGACCCAGCCGGCGACAGGGCCAGCGACAGGGCCGGCGGCAGGGCTCCCCCACCCACGATATCCGCCAGCGCCGCGGCACACCCACCCACGGGCTCGGGCGTCAGTGACCCATGCTCAGGCCGCCGTCGACCGGGATCAGCGCGCCGTTGACGTAGCTGGCGGCGGGCGAGGCCAGGAAGGCCACCAGAGCCGCGACATCCTCCGGCTCGCCCATCCGCCCGCCGGGCACCGCCGCGGTGAGCGCCTCGCGCTGGGCGTCGGTGAGCGCGTCGGTCATGTCCGTGCGGATCGGGCCGGGGGCGACGACGTTGGCGGTGATGTTGCGCGGGGCGAGCTCGCGGGCGAGGGAACGGGCGAAGCCGATCAGGCCCGCCTTGGACGCCGCGTAGTTCGACTGGCCCGGACCGCCGACGGACGCCACCACGGACGAGACGAAGATCAGCCGGCCGCGGCGCAGTCGCATCATCGGCCGCGTCGCCCGCTTGACGACCCGGTAGGCGCCCAGCAGGTTCGTGTCGACGACCTCCTGGAAGGCATCCTCGCTCATGGTGGCGAGCAGGGTGTCGCGCACGATGCCGGCGTTGGACACCACGATCTCGACGGGGCCGAGCTCACCCTCGATCTCGGTGAACGCCTTGTCGACGCTCTCGGTGTTGGTGACGTCCAGCCGGACGCCCAGCATGCCCTCGGGCGCCGAGCCGCCCCGGCTGCCCACCGCGACGCGGTTGCCCGCGGCGGCCAGCGCCAGCGCGCAGGCCGCGCCGATCCCGCGGTTACCACCCGTCACCAGAGCGACGCGACCCTCGTTTTCGACCATGGCGGGAATAGTAGCCGTCCGGTACGGGATCCTGACGTTCATGCGGGTGACGATCCGGGTTCAGCCAGGAGCGCGCGGCGGCGGCGTCGGCGGGCTGTGGGACGACCCGCGGGACGGCGCGATGCTGGTCGTGCGGGTCGCCGCGCGCGCCGTCGACGGCCGCGCCACCGAGGCCGCGCTGCGTGCCCTCGCCGACGCCCTGGGCGTGCGCCGCGCCGACCTGTGCCTTGTGCGCGGCGCGACCAGCCGGGCGAAGACCGTCGAGGTCACGCCGACCCCCGCCGTCCCCGAGGACGCCCTGCGCGCCCGCCTGCACGACCTTCTGCACGCCTGACAGGCGGGCATATCGAGCGGCAAACCCGGCATACGTGATGTTCAGGGCGGCCACCGCGTCGAACCGCCGCCCTGCCCGACCACCACCGAGGTGGGGGGAGCAGCCCACGAGGTAACGGCGGGACACGGATGCTGAAATGGTGCGGCAGGCATTGCCGGTGCGTGGGCGCGGCCCGGCCGGCGGGCGGTGGCGCCCGGCGCGTACCGCCGATCCTGGCCGGGGGCGCAACCTCCGGCCCTCATCGCACGTCCGGACAGGGGAGGTCGGCGTCGTGGGACGGAGGCCGATCATGCGCAGGCCGGACAGCCGTGCGGTCGACGCGACGCGCGCGTATGTCGCTCGGGGGGAGCTCACCCTTGGACCAGACGACACTGGACCAGACACCACTGGACCAGACGCCACCACATCCGCGAGCGCCACGCCCGCCGGCCCGCCCCGGCCACTCGCGAACGGCACAGGCCCCTCCGACGGCGCAGGCCCCTCCGACGGCACAGGCGAGACCGTGCTGACCACGCCGACGACCTACGCGTCGGCGGGCGGGCCTGCCGAGTCAGCGCCCGGCCACGCCCGTGCGGCCACGGATGGCGACACGCCCTCCCACGCCCCCGACGGCCTCATCCCGAACGGTCTCGTCCCGAACGGCGTCACGGCGGGCCCCGCGCCCGCGCCGCCCGCGCCGCCGGTGCCGGGGCCGCCGGGGGGCGTGCTCGACCTCGAGGCGCTGGCCACCCTGGACGGCCGGCTGCGCACCGTGGCCGCGGCGATCATCGACGAGGGGGTGCGGTCGGGACGCCGCTCCCCCGCCGACGCTCGCCTGGACCGGGCGGGAGTGGCGGCGGCCTCCAGCGTCGCGACCGTGCTGTGGTTCGACGGGCTGCGCGCCGAGGACCGGGTCAGCGTCACGCCGCACGCGGCGCCGCTCGTCCTCGCCGTGCACCATCTGCTCGAGGACGCGCTGCTCGTGGATGCGCGGGCGGCGGGCCATGACGACGAGGCCGCGCCGGCCGGCCGGCGGCCCGCCCCGGTGGAGCTGGACGCAGGGCCGGTGCGCATGCTGGGCGCGGGCAACGTCGGGCCGAGCGGCACCGTGTGGGCGGCGCTGGCCCGCCGCTACGCCGGGCAGCGCTTCGACGTGGCGCCGAGCGGGCGGCAGATCTGCCTGATCGACTTCGCGGAACTGCGCGACCCGGCCGTCTGGGAGACGATCACCGACGAGCGGGTCGCCCACCTCGGCGAGCTGTTCTGGGTCGTCACGGTCGCCGGCGCCGGCGTGTCCCCCGGCGCGCCGGGCGGGCCCGAGGGTGCTCGCGACGCCAGCGGCATCCATGGGATCGGTGGGACTGGTGGGATCGGTGGGCCGGGG
>NZ_FZMO01000029.1 GCF_900197875.1 Frankia canadensis
GCCTAAAACAACATCAAAACCGGGGGTGCTGGAGCGCGCACCCGTGAATGGACACGGGTCACGCCATGCGCTCCTTGGTGGAAAGGTCAGGAGAGCAGGACGTCGCAGAAGACGCCGGTGAATCTTCCATAAACTCCGGGGAGTTCGCCGGCGGCGGCGCAGATGAACGTCTTTCCGGCTTCGCCCTTCGCGCCGAGGCCGAGTCCGGGAACGGCCGCACCGGAATCGCAACCCCAGCCAAGGGCGGTGTTACAGGGTAGGCCGCTGCCGTGCTTGGCGGTGGCGCCGCGAACGAACCAGTCCTTCAACGCCGCGCGCGACCGGTCACCGAACCGGCCATCCGGGATCACGCTCGGCACATAGCGGCGCTGGAAGGCCTGCACCAGCGTGAGGGTCGTCTGCCCGTAGACCCCGTCGATGGGGGCCAGCGACACCTTGGTGCCCACCGCCCAGTTCATCCACGTCTGGAGGCTGATGATGCAGGACCCGACCGTGCCCACATACATCAGGCCGCACTCACTCATCTCCAGGGTGATGTGCGTCCGTGCCGGCGACGTGACCGTCGTCGCGTGAGCTGGGGACGCGGCGGTGGCAACACCGCCCACGGCCAGTGCGGCGGCTATCCCGACCGCGGCAAGACGACGTCCGACAATACGAGTGAACCTCATGCGCGCCACCCCGATTGCTTCGCAAATCCGATGGAATCCATGCGAACAGCCGTCACCCGACCTGCCAGCGACTGACGTGCCGCGAGGAAACCCCCCGATGATCGGTTCCCGACGATCAGCCCGGAGCTTACTCGATCTACGACGACCCCGAGGGTGATTGGACCGACCGACGCGTCCATCCACGGCTACGGACTGACAAGCTGGCGGACCGGTGTCAGGACGGGGTGTAGAGGTCGGCGGGGGATGCCGCCGAGCAGACCGTCGGGATCGCAGTCGTCCACGCGTACGGGCAGCACCTGGCGGGCCGCGCCATCGGGGTCCTTGCGCCAGGCGGCCAGCCACGTCGCCTGCGAGGTGCCCGCGGTCTGCGCCAGGAGAGTGCGGGACAGCACGACGAGCACGCGGCGCGACCGGCGCAGCCCCTCGTCGACCCGTCGGGCGATGTTGTCGCCGCCGACGGAGTCCCACAGCTCCAGGAATGTGGTGAACGGCTCCGGGCTCAGGCTGTCGGATCCGGCGGCGGGTGCGCGTTGCGCCGCCTCCAGGGTCCAGGCGATCCACGCGGCCCAGACGCGGTCCGTCGCGTTGTCCGCGCCGCAGACAAAGAAGTCGCGATGACCTGATGTTCCCCCACGATCCCCCACAGTGGGCAGCCTGCCACAATCCGGCGCTGATCCTGCCGGCTGGGTTGTCGGCGGGGTGACCGGCTTATGCCGGGCGTGCGTCGTTCGGGTTCGGGCGGACGCCGGCCCACAGGGTGTCGCGGGCGCGGGTGATGGCGACGAAGAGCTGGCGGCGTTCGAGGCGGAGGCGTTCGCGGTATCCGTCGTCCGACTCCGACGGCTGCCGGGGCGGCGGGAAAAGGTTTCGGTCGGGCAGCGCGACGTGGGTGAAGTCGAGGCTCTTCGACCGGTGATAGGTGCCGACCTTGACGGACGGGTTGCCGCCTCCCTCATAGCACTCGAGCGAGACCGCCGGGATCCTGTTCCGGAGGAGAACACGCAACCAGGTCGCGGCCTCGGCATTCGTCGGGGCGAGGACGGCCATGTCTCCGAAGCGGGCGTCCCGTTCGGTGTGCAGGCGGGTCAGGTGCGCGCACAGCGCCGCCTCCTGCGCCGCCCTGTCCGCCACGGCGGCCTCGTGGACCTCGCCGCCGTGCTGGACCACCTCGACCTCGCGACGGCCGCGTTCCTGCACACCGTCGAGATCGTCGAAACTGTCGTCGCCGACGACCGCCTGGGCGTAGCGCACGATGTTCTCGCGGTTGCGGTAGTTGCGCGTGAGCACCGTGGACCGCCCGACGACGGAGATGCCCGCCTCGGCGAGGGTGAAGCCGCCGGGGTAGATCGTCTGCTGGCCGTCGCCGACGAGGAGCAGACCGCCGGGCCGGTCGCCGACGCACGCGTGCAGCAACTGGACGGCGACGCAGCCCAGGTCCTGCACCTCGTCGACGATCACCGCGTCGTACCGGCGCCTGCCCCCCGCATCCGACTGCGCGCGGACGTGATCGCGGGCCAGGCGCAGCAGGTCCCCGCCGTCGAGGACACGGCGCTCCTCCCGGAGCTTCTCGTACCGCTCGAACAGCGCCCACACCGCGCGCCGGTGGACGGGCTGCAGCGGCGTGCTGCGCCCCACCCGGGACAGCCGCGCGTACTGCTCGGCGTCGGTCAGGCCACGGGACTTGATGACGACGAAGACCTCCTCCTTCCAATAGTCGAGGGGAAGGCCGAGACGAGCGAGTTCGGAATGCTGCCCGACCTGGGCCCACGCGCGCCAGAAGCAGGTCCCGGCCGCCTTCTCGTCGTACGGTCGGGTCTCGCCGCTCTCCTCCAGGCAACGCTTCGCGACGGTGTGCACGTTCATGAACTCGATCCGGTCGACGTGCTCCGGAGCCATCCTGGCCATCAGTGCGCGATACACCGGCCCGAGTGATTTCACCAGCGTGGTGAACAGCACCCGCTCTCCGCGTGCGGCGAGATATTTGGCCCGGTGCAGCGCGACGACCGTCTTGCCGGTGCCGGCCGCACCGCGGATGCGCGCCGGACCCGAATAGGTGCGGCTGGTCAGGCGGGCCTGCGTGGGATGCAGCCAGGTCATCCAGCCCTCGATGGGCTCCCGGCCCGCCGCGTCCAGCAGCTCCTGCCACAGCTCGTCCCGGCTGAACAGCTCCTCCTGCTCGGCCTGCGTGGCGGCGGGCAGCGGACGCGGTGCGGACGCGGCTGGCCTGCCAGCACCAGCACCGGCACCGTTCACCGGGCGGCGTCCCCGCCGCGGTGTGGAGGCAGCCGGCCGTGCCGGCGTCGGCGTTGCCGGGAGGGAGAGGGGCGGGGGGTCGTCCCGTGGCATGGGCGGGCAGCCCTGATCAAGCTCTTCCTTGACCCTTTCTACGAGCTCGGGGGACAGCCGGGCGCCACGGCGTGCGAGGTCGCGGGCGAGGTCCTGCTCGCCCAGGAGGACGATGCGGCCGAGCTGGTGGCGGATGTTGCGCCGCCCCGCCAACACGAGCATCGCCACGACCTCGGTCGGCGGCAGTCCCGCCGCGATCAGCACATCCTCGACCGCGACCGTCTGGTCGGTGAGTTTCACCAGGTGGTCGGAGGCGTCCGCGTCCCCGCGCAGCAGCCGGCCATCCTCGACGGTCGCCTCGCGCCAGTTCTTCACGTCGATGACGAAGACGCCGCCGTGGCCCACGAGGATCACGTCGATGTTGGCCCTGCGCGTCCCGGGCCATCGCCTGTCCGGCAGGACATGCCAGCGGGCGTCGTCCATGCCGACGAGGACCTGCACGACGTCCTGCTCGCCGCGGGCCCCCGCCGCCCAGTTCTCCTGCTGCCGGCGCAGTACGGACAGGACCTGCTCGTAATGGGTGATCTGGCGCTGGACCCCGTCGATGTCCAGGCCGAGCTGGACCGCCCGGCCGAGCGCCGACGGCGGCCGGCTGAGGTCGGGCGTGGCGTCGCGAGGAGTGGCTGTCGGCGATCCGTTCGCGGGCACGTCACAGCCTCCTCACCCTGGGTCAGGAGCAAGTATGCAGCAAAAGGATGCCTTTAGCTAAGATTTGCTTCCTTTGGGCTTGGGTAGCGCTACCGCTATCTTTCGAATGGACGTTCGGAAAGCCGTCGGCGGGCCGGGGGACTCGCGGCCGGTCGCGGCGGCTCAGGCGGTAGAAGGAGATCCGCTCACGTACCAACGCTCAGCGCAGACCTTGTGGCAGGCACGACCGTGATCATCGAGGAGGTTGGTGTCGCCGTCGCCGTAGATACACGGCGCGGAGATCTCGGACCAGTGTGAGTCGTCGCTCCAGTCGAGGACCACCGATGTCACCGGTAGTACGGCGAGCGCGCCGGAATGGTCCCGGTCGCAACGCGCGTGGGAACCCGCGCCGCGTAGCCGGCCGGGTCTCGGGGGCGCCGCTCTCTCGGCGGCGATGACCTGCAGGTACACCTGTGCATCGTTCGCCGGTACCCAGTAGTGATGCCGGCCGCGGAAACGTACCGAGAGGAGCTTCCTTTCCGGTACGAGTTCGGCCAGCCGGTCGACGGTGAGGCCGCCGAACACCGGCTCCGCCGAGTACTTCGGATGCGTACCGCGGCAATGGCGCAGATGCCCTGCCGGGCAGGTACCGAAGTGCTCCAGGGTGCACGGCCGCGGGCGGATACGGCCGACGCCGCTGGCGACTGTCCAGCTGCCACGTTTGTGGACGACGCTCCAGGGCAGCTGGTTGGTGCCCAGGGAAGGCACGGCGGCGGACCAGGCCGGCGGCCGGTCATTGCCGTGGAGCCACATGGTCTGCACCCCGGCGGCCCGCGTCCGGGAATCACGGCGGGCGGCCGTCTCCTTGGTGAGCCGGCTTCGCTGGACCTCGGCGCCGACGGGCACGAGGCCACCGGTGATCAGGACATCGGGGCGGCTGCTCCGAAGCCGTCCCTCCTGCACGGCTTCGTAACCGGCGTCTTCCGCACTGCGCTGCAGATAGTCCTGCTGACGTTTGTGCTCGTCACTGACGCCAGTCCCGGCCCGGTGCGTGACGCCGCTGTCGTAGTGGCAGGCCACGCGGGTCCTGCCACGAAGCTGAAAATAGACAGGGGCGTCGGGAGCGGAACAGTCGGCGAGGGCGCACACGAATCGCCCTCGATCTTTCCCTGTGAGCCGCCCCCGCCACTGGTCGAAGATGGTGGACTCGTTCGGGCCGCCGAGATCGGGTTCCCCGAAGTCAAGGATGGCCCCGGACTCGACATGCCTCACCAGGGCTACCACGCGCCGTGCTGCTTTCGTCCGAGTGCGGGGGCCGTGATGGCCAGTATCGCTTTCCGCGCCCAGCCGCCCCCTGGCGTCATCGAAGAATCCTCCTCGGGTCGACCTCCCGAGCATACGCGTACAGCGATCGCAGGTATCCCTGAAGGAGCGGCAATGTCCTGCCTACGACCTCGATACCCGTCCTGATGAGCGGAGAAGAAGGATGATCTTCCGGCCGAGGAATTGCGACGCCAGTCGACGGCGGGCAGGGTAGTCGTGTCGCTGCCCAAACGTGTCGACGACGCTCGACGCCTGCTCCCTCCACGGCCCCGTCTGGATGTCAGCGGCTGCGGCTGGCACCGAGCTGGCTGGCACCGAGCCGGCTGGTGCGCAGATGGTCGAGGGCGGAGTCGAGTGCCGCCTCCAGATGGCGGGTGCTGCCGGTGGACATCTGGATGACGACGCCGCCCTGAATGCCGGCGAGGATGGCGGCGGCCACCGTGTCGGCGTCGAGGCGAGGGTCGATCTCGCCCGCGTCGTGCAGGTGGCGTACCCCGGTGGCGATCTCGGCCTGCCAATGCTGCATCAGCTCGGTGACGACGGCCTGCGAACCGGGGGAGGTCGCGCCGAGATGCGCGGTCAGGACGTGCAGCGGGCAGCGCCGGCCCTGGCGGCGGTAGCGCTCGACGACCGTGTCCCGCCAGGCTGTCCAGCCGTCCCACGTGGTGAGGTTGCCGAGCTGAGGCTGCTGGTCACGCAGCACCGTCTCGGCCTCGAAGCGGGCCACCGCGAGCAGCAGCTCCTCGCGGCCGCCGGGAAAGTAGTGGAACAACTGGCTCTTGCTCGTCCGGGTGTGGGCCCGGATGTCGTCCAGCGTCGCGGCGGCGACGCCGAGATCGCGGATCACCGCGGACGCGCCCTCGACGATGCGCGCCCGCGTGGCGGCGCCCTTCGGTGTCAGCCCGGTCACCAGCGCCTCCGCCTCACCTGTGCCTCGCGAGTGCCGAGCCCTCCCAGGCGCCCTGCGTCCCGCCGTTCTGGACTTGCAAGTCCAATTTTATCTCGGCAGGGTGGCGACCGCATCGCCCCGCCACACCGACAGGAAGGCCCGATCGTGAGCACCGATCTGCGCGGACGCACGGCTCTCGTCACCGGATCCACCGACGGCATCGGCGTCGCCATCGCCCGCGGTCTCGCCGCTGCGGGCGCGCGTCTCGTTGTCAGCGGGCGGAACGCGCAGCGCGGCGAGAAGGTCGCCGCCGCCATCGCCGAGTCCGGCGGCGCCGCCGAGTTCGTCCGTGCCGACCTGGCCGACAGCGCGGATGTGCGACGCCTCGCCGCCGAGGCGCAGCGCATCGCCGGGGGGCCGCTCGACATCCTGGTGAACAACGCGGCCATGCTGCTCGATCCGACCCCGACCGCCGAGGTCGCCGAGGAGACGATCGACCGCGCGCTGGCCGTCAACGTCAGGGCGGTGTTCCTGCTGACCGGGCTGCTCGCCCCGCCGATGGCGGACCGCGGCCGGGGCGCGATCGTCAACCTCGGTTCGATCAGCGGCCTGTTCGGCTCCAGCGGCTCCGCCCTCTACAGCACCACCAAAGCCGCGATCCACTCACTGACGAAGTCCTGGGCGGCCGAGTACGGCCCCTCGGGCGTCCGGGTGAACGCGGTGGCGCCGGGGCCGACCACCACCGAGAAGGTCCAGGCCATGGCCGACTACCTCGCGCCGCTCATCGCCGGCCTGCCGTCCCGTCGCCCCAGCACCCCCGAGGAGGTCGCGGCCGCCGTGCTCTTCCTCGCGGGTGACGCCGCGTCCAACATCCATGGCGCCATCCTGTCCGTAGACGGCGGCCGGGCGGCCATCTGACCAATCGCCGGGTGAGGTCACCGGGTCGCTGCGCGGGCCTCCGGTGGGCCGAACGGGCGGGCGAAGCCGGCGTGGTCGCCGTAGTCCCGGGACTCGATGATCTGCCCGTCCCGCACGCGGACGACGAAAATGTTCGGCACCTCGAACGCGGCGCCGTCGTTGCTGCGGGTGGCGGCGTAGGCGAACTCGACGACCACGACCACGACCTCGGGGTCGGTGGTGCGGTGCACGACCGTGTTCGTCGGTTCGAAGCTGTCGACGCCGCCGAGCTGGTCCGTGGCGGCGAAGTGCTCGCGCAGCCGCGCCGGGGTGAGGCCGGCGAGATCCGCCGCGACGTGACGGTTGACGAGGTCTACCTGCTGATCCGCGGCCTGGCCCAGGTCACCGCCACCACCCCCACCCCGCCGCCGGTGCTCGCCCGCGCCGTCGACGTCATCCTCGCCGGCCTATCCACCTGACGGCCCCGCCCACCGCCACAATCGCGAAAAAGCGTGTTACCGCGGGAACGTTTCGCCGGCTCCGGAGCCAGGAGTGGCCGCGCCAGTGCCGCGAGTCCGGCCTGGCCGGCGGATCAGTAACGGACGGGGCTCTGGCGGAGTGGGGGGTAGACGGTGGAGGGTTCGCCGTCGACGGTGGTGCCGGCGAACTGGAGCATCGCGCGCAACTCGCCGTGCATCGGGGCCGGGTAGTCGAGCGTCGGGGCCGAGATGTCGTCGAGGTTGCGCAGGTGGGCGGGGGAGAGGGTGACGTCCACGGCGGCGAGGTTGGCGGTGAGCTGGTCTGCGCGGCGGGCGCCGACGATCGGCACGACGGTGCCGGGGCGGGAGCGCAGCCAGGCGAGCGACACCGCCGCGGGGGTGGTGCCGAGGTCGTCGGCGATCGCGGTGACGGCGTCGATGACCACGAAGTCCGCCTCGCTCGGGCCGCCGACATGCGTGGACCGGGCCGAGTCGGTGACCTCGGCGCCACGGCGGTACTTGCCGGACAGGAAGCCGTTGCGCAGCGGGCTCCACGGGACGAGCGCCATGCCCTGGTCGTCGGCGAGGCCCGCGAGTTCGCCCTCGACGGTCCGCGCGAGCAGCGAGTACTCGACCTGCAGCGCGATGAGCGGCGTCCAGCCGCGCAGCAACGCCGTCGTCTGCGCCTGGGCGGTGAACCAGGCGGGGGTGTTGGAGAAGCCGAGGTAGCGGACGCGGCCGGTGCGGACGAGGTCGTCGAGGGTGCGCAGGGTCTCCTCGACGGGGGTGTTGCGGTCCCAGTTGTGCAGCCAGTACAGGTCGAGGTAGTCGGTGCGCAGCCGGCGCAGGGTCTCGTCGAGCTGGGCGAGGATCGCGCCGCGGCCGGCGCCGCCGCCGTTCGGGTCGCCGGGGTACATGTTCGTGAAGAACTTCGACGCCAGGACGACATGCTGACGCCGCCCCGGACGCCTGGCGAGGTAGTCGCCGAGGATCGCCTCGGAATGGCCGTTGGTGTAGAAGTTCGCGGTGTCGAGGAAGTTCCCGCCGCGGTCGAGGTAGGCGTCGAGGATCCGGTGCGACTCCTCGACGTCGCAGCCGGCGCCGCCGGGATCCTCCCCGAACGTCATCGCGCCAAGGGCGAACGGGCTCACCCGCAGCCCCGAGCGACCGAGGGTGACGTAGTGGTCCAGAGCGGCGGGACGGTCCGGCGTGGCGGAGTGATCGAGTGGCATGCGTTCATGTAAACGCGGGCGGAGGGCCTCGGGGTAGGCGAATCCGCGCGTGGTCTTGCCTGATCCTACTGAGATCGAGCGGATCGGACCGGCATCGCTCGGCCTGGCGTGGTTGGCTGAGGACGTGCTGAACGCCCCGGAGCTGCTGGCCGAGATCCGCGCGATCGTCGCCGCACGGGCCCGGCCGGACCTGCGCACGGAGATCGACGGGCTGCTGCTGTCGCGGGTCGAGACGGCGGAACCCGACTACTCGCTGACCGAGCCGCTGTTCGTCGTCCTGGCCCAGGGCGGCAAGAGGCTGCTGCTGGGCGAGCACACCTACGAGTACCGAGCGGGGCAGTGTCTCGTCGTGGCCGCCGATCTTCCGGTCACCGGCCACTTCCTCGGCGCGAGCCCGACGAGCCCGGCGCTGGGCGTGGGGCTGGCGCTGCGGCCCGCCGTCCTCGCGCCGCTGCTGCTGGAGATCCCGCCCGTCGTGCGAGGCGCCGGCGCCGCCGAAGCGCGGCAGCACGCGATCGCCACGGGCGACGCCGGGCCGCAGTTGTTGGACGCGGTGGCGCGGCTGCTGCGGTTGCTCGATCGTCCCACCGACCGCGCTGTGCTCGCGCCGCTCGTCGAGCGGGAGATCCTCTGGCGGCTGCTCACCGGCCCGCACGGTGCCATGGTTCGGCAGATCGGCCTGGCCGACAGCGGCCTGTCCCACGTCCGGCGTGCCATTCATTGGATTCGCGACAACTACGCCGAGCCGATGCGGATCGAGGACGTCGCCCGGTTGGCCGCGATGAGCCCGTCGGCGTTCCACCGACACTTCCGCGCGGTCACCGCGATGAGCCCGCTGCAGTTCCAGAAGAGGATCCGGCTCCAGGAGGCCCGAGTGCTGCTGGTCGGTGGCGCGGGCGACGTCGCGGGCGTCGGTCATCTGGTCGGATATGACAGTCCGTCGCAGTTCAACCGCGAGTACCGCCGCCAGTTCGGCGTCCCACCCGGCCAGGACGCCATCCGGCTGCGCGCCGCCGCGACGACGGCCGACGCCGGACGCCCCGAGCGCCGCCTGCCCTGAGGCGGGTCGTGCGGCAGGCGAGGTTCCTGGACGACGGGCCGCCTGGAGGGTCGCGACCCGCCGTCCAGGAACCTCGCGGGAGGAGGCTCCCCGAGGTGTCCCGGTCTCAGACGGCGGCGGCCAGCGAGCGCGGTGCCATCGCCGCTGACCCCCCGCCGGCCCCGGCGCCGAGGGCGGGCCCCGGCTCCAGCGGCCAGCCCATCAGGTCGGCGTATTCCAGCAGCCGGGAGCTCGCGTTGCACGACACCGCCCCGATGACCTTGCCCGCCCGGGTGTAGCAGGCGATGAACTCCAGGTCCCGGGGGGAGCCCTCGGCGAGCCGGCAGGCGTCGGCGAGGCCCGGACGGCCCACGCCGGACAGCTGCACGCCGAACTGCTCGGTCCAGAACCGGGGCAGCGGCATGAACGGCGGCGCCTGCTCCGGGCCGAGCAGCAGCGAGTCGGCGGCCGCCTGGCCGTGCTCCGACGCCGTGATCCAGTGCTCGACGCGCCGGGGCGTCTCGTCGATGCGCAGGTTCGGCCAGCGTGCGACGTCGCCCGCGGCCACCACCGACGGCACCACCAGGGGCACGCCGCCCTCCGGCGCGGCGGTGACGGCGTGGCAGGCCGCGGTGGTCAGCACGCCGTCGCTGATGTCCAGGCCGGATCCTTGCAGCCAGCGGGTCGTCGGCAGCCCGCCGACGGCGACCACGGCGGCATCGGCGTCGACCCGGCTGCCGTCGTCCAGCCAGATCCGCACGCCGCTGGACGGCCGGTTGCGGTCCTTCGGCGAGTCGGCGGTGGCCCAGCGGACCGGGTTGCGGCCCAGCAGCAGGTTGACGTGGTTCTGCCGGTGCACCCGGGTCATCACCCCACCGACCTTGGCGCCGATCGCCGAGCCCATCAGCGCGTCACCGCGGCCGATGACGGACACTTCCATGCCGCGCTTGCGCAGGCTGGACGCCACCTCGCAGCCGATGAAGCCGGTGCCGACGATCGCGACGTGGCGCACGTTGTCCGCGAGCCGCCGCACGAGGCCGCGGCCGTCGGACAGGTCGCGCAGCGCCCAGACGTTCTCCGACCAGATCGGCGCGCCCTTGAGGTGACGGGACTCGACACCGGTGGCGATCACCACGCCGTCGTACTCGAGTTCCTCGCCGCGAGGCAGGATCACCCGGTTGCGGGCGACGTCGAGGCCGACCGCGCGGGTGCCGAGGCGCCACATCGCGTCCAGGTCGCGGTACACCGGCAGGCGCAGGTCGTTGAGCCGCCCGACCTGGGCGATCATCGCTTTTGACAGCGGCGTGCGGTTGTACGGTTTGTGCGGCTCCTCGCCGACGAACACGATCGGTCCGTCGAAGCCGCGCTCTCGCAGGCGCTCGGCGGCGCGTAGCCCCGCGATGCCGGCGCCGACGATCACGACCCGGCGCGACGGCGGCTTGTACTCGAGACGGGTCTGCCCGACCCGCACCAGTGCCTGGGCGATGTCCGGACTGCGTCGACGGGAGTTCATCAGGGCTCGGTCCTCAGGGCGATGGCCTGCATCGGGCACAACCGCGCCGCCTGGCGGACGCTCGGCATCTGCTCCGAGGGCGGGGCGGCGTCGTAGTAGAGGCGGCCGTCCTGGGCGACCAGGAAGCTGGCCGGCGCCTCCATCTGACAGATGGCGTACAGGTGGCACTTGTTGTTGTCGACGCTCACCACGGAGCGTCCCGCCCTCCGGGGGGTACGGCCCTGCCGGCGGCGCACGCTGGGCTGGAAGGACGGCCCGGGCTCCGCGCGGCGGATCGGCGTGTATCCGTATCCGCCGAGGTCGGCGAGCGGGGCGACGTCGAGGGGCCCGGTCGGCGGGGACACGGGCAGGGGCACGGGCACGGGCAGCGGACCACTGGCATCGATGACCGGATGCGAACCGCTGGTCGCGGGCCCGAGCGGCTCGATCGCGGCGACCTGCGCGCCGGCGGGCGCGACCTCGCCGGCAGCCGCGATCGGCCCGGTGTTCACGATGGGACCGGTGCCTGCGACGGGCCCGGTGTTCACGATGGTCCCGGTGTTCACGATGGTCCCGGTGTCCGTCACGACGGGAGCGACGGTCCAGGTGTTCTGGCCCGTGGACGGTGGATACGTGGCGAACGGCCCCGTGTTGACCGTGCCGGCTGAGTCCCACCTGGCCGAGTCCCACCTGGCCGAGTCCCACCTGGCCGAGTCCGACCTGGCTGATTCGAAGCTGCCGGTGTCGAAGCTGCCCAGGTCGAAGGAGCCGGTGTCGAGAGGGCTCGGCGTCGCGGGGCCCGCGGCCAGGGGGTCGGCGCCAAGCGGGTGGGCGCCAAGCGGGTGGGCGCCAAGCGGGTCGGCGCCAAGCGGGTCGGCGCCGGGAGGCGTGGCGCCGCGAGGGCCGGTTCCGCCGGCGGGAGCGGCCATGCCGCCGGGGCTGATCCGCAGGGGGGCCGCGGAGCCGGCCGGGCGGTCGTTCCCGCGGCGCGGCTCGCTGGGCGGCGGGAACGGCGGCGGTGGGTTTCTCACCAGCTGGGCGCCACCGGCCTGGCCGGCGGAGTTCGTCCACCCGGCCAGGCCCGAGTACACCGCCAGGTACGGGTCGTCCGCTGCCCGCTCTGGCAGCCGCTGAGCCGGCGGCGCCCAGCCGGCCGGGCGGAATCCGTCGGGCCTGGCGCCCGGAAAACCATCGTCACCGACGATAGATCCCATTCTCGAATTCCTCCACAACGTCGAACCACTGGTCGGGCTGGTCCTGCTTCATCGCAGGCGAGAGAACCCGCATCACGGTGAGTACGAGGGCCACGAACAGGACGGCCGCCATCGCCGCCCAGATGACGCCGAAGTGCTGCTCTCGCGATGCCACCGCGCTGTGTACCGCGATCAGGACGAATCCCGGGTAGCTGAGCCAGTGGAGCCAGCGCCACCGGCGGTAGTTCATGCGGTGCTGGAACCAGATGGAGATCGTGACCACCACCACGACCTCCAGCCCGAGTATGCCGGCCGAGATCGAGGACGCGGCTCCACCGAGCCAGGGCAGCAGTATCTTGCTCTGGGTGTAGTACACGTCGTGGCGGAAGTACTGCACCTGGGCGTGCATGACCGCGAATCCGAGTGCCAGCACCGTCAGCATGAGGTGGCCGCCGTAGAGGGTCTGACGGCGAATCTGCCGGTCGGCCATGCGGGTGGCCAGCAGAATACCCCAGATGACGGTGGCCGCCATCAGGAAAAAAGCGGTGTAGCCAAGAATGCCGGCGATATGGGTAAGGGTCGAGTCGGACGTGACCCCAGGGCGGATCTTCGGTTTTGCAACTACGGTCAATGCAGTACTCAGCGACGTGCTCGCCAAGGTAACCCTCCGGGATCATCCCCCCCGGTAGCACCTCGGGACAAACGGTAGCAGAGGGGTCTGATACGCACCAGACCGGATACCACCCCGAGCCCGTCTCCGGCGTCGACCGTCACCGTCCCGACAGGCGGGGCCGGGTAGCAGTTTTCCGAGGGTTGTGACTCGGGGCGTGACCTGGTCGTCCGTGGGCGGAACGCGAAGGTCGCGGGTCGGCGACAGGGCGTCGATGCCGGTTCCCGCAGGTGAGCCTTCACCCGAACGTGCCATCCTGCCCAACTTCATGCGTACTGGGCCTACCTCCCCGTCGAGAGCGCCCCCGGGTCCGCCCCGCCGATCGGCCCCGCAACCGCGGGAACGGCGCATCCTCGCTGTCGCGATTCTGCGCCGGCCCCGCCGTATGCCGATGTGGGCTTATTGTTGGCCGGGTGGGTTCACTGCGGGATTCCGGTCGGCGCCGGGGTGGGCGGGGCAGGCGGGTGGTGCGCCGGGCAGTCCGGGAACCGAACCATCAGGATGCTGAAGATTTCCCTAAGAAGTCTGAAGATCTCCCTGAATGATGGACTGGCCGCAGGGAAGCCGCGTGGTCAGACGACGAGTGCGGGAACCTTCGAGAGCGCGTCGTCGAGTCGCGTCGCGGTGGCGATGAGCGCCTTGCGATCGGGATCCGCGACGGTGGAGTAGTCGACGTAGCGATCGCCGGTGCGCAGCGTGGCGAGTTTGCCGGTGATGCCGGTCAGTTCGGTCTGCACCTGCTCCGCGAGCCCGTTGTCGGCCTGCTCGACGGTCGGCCGCAACAGGGTGAAGATCTGGTTGGCGGACTCGACCTTTCCGGCGACATCCCACAGGCCGGTATGGGAGTAGTGGTCCTCCAGGGCCGGCAGGTGGACCTCGAGCGTCTCGTCGATCGACGCGGCCGCGCCGTTCGCCAGCTCGACCGGGGTGAACGAGTGCGACCCGAGCAGGTCGCGGAACGCGGCGATGTCGGTGTCCAGCCGGGTGGCCAGCGGCGCCGCGCCGGTCAGCGACCGATCACCCCAGAGCATCTTCTCCAGCCGGTGGAAGCCGGTCCATTCGGTCTGGTCGCCGTCGCCCTCCTGCGCGGCCGTCTCCCGCGCGTCGATGGCCATGTCCAGCTTGCCGTCGTCCACGTGGTCGCCGACGAACTCGATGTTCTCGTAGATGAGGTGCGCCGGGCCGTAGGCGTTCATCGCGGCGGTCATGTCGCCCGCGCGGATCGCGTCGGTGAAGACCTTGGTCTTAGTGACGAGCTGGCCGGCCTGCCCCACGGCGTAGGTGTGGTAGGAGGTCGCGATCGCCTGCTGCGCCGCGCTCAGCGTCGGGGCGGCGGCGGAGCCGGTGACCGCGAGCGGGCCTGCCTCGTTCTTCGCACCCTCGCAGCCGAGGCTGTAGGAACCAGCGGCCAGTCGGACCGAGAAGGTGCGCGTCGACCCGGGCATGAGGTTCTCCCGGGAGGCGAGGATGTCGTCGTCGCCGGCCCGGGACAGCTCGATCTCGCTGACGTCGTCCGCGTCGACGTTGCGGACCGTGAAGGAGACCGGCCCGGCCGGGACGCTCGCGGGGCTGGCGGAACAGCCGTCGGCCGTGACGGAGACGGCGACCGCGACGGCGGCGCTCCCGGACCTGGGCGCGGCGCCGCTCGCCCCCGCGGCCTGGCCGTCGCCGGAGCCGCTGGAGCCGCCGCCGCAGCCGGCGGTGACGGTGCTGACGGCGAGGGCCGCCAGCGCGGCGAGGGTGACGGCCGGACCGCGCCGGCGACGGCCGCCGAATCGGCGACCGGGAGCGTCCGAGCTGCTCCCCGGGTGCGGCGACGTGATGGGACCAGCAGGAGTGGCGGTATCCATGGGTGCTCCACAAAGGATGTTCGGCCCCCCCAAGGGCACTGCAACGCTGTCGCTCCCAGGACGGTATGTCCAGATATATGCCGCCTTGACATGCTTCGGTGTGTCGCATGGAATCGCCAGCTCGGACGTCGCTTCCGGTGAGCCGGATCACGGTTCGCCGCGCTCATCCTGGTGAGAACGCCCGGGGGGCGCGGGACGGCCGGCCGTATTTCCCGTGGCCGATTCGATGCGGCTGGCATCAACCTGCACGGGCGTCAACCTGCACGAACGTTCTTTCGGTCGGCGACTGCTTGACGGTGGCGAATCCGGCACCCTAGGATTTCCCTGCCGGAACTGCTTTGTATCGTCTCGCGGAACGCGCCCCCGTTTGTGAACGCAAAGGAGTGGACGGTCATCGTGGCTACCTCCGTTGATGAGGTTCCGGAGCGGCTTCGAGTCGACTTCGACGTGTTCTCTCCGGCGCTCACCGAGCCGGTCGACCATTTCCAGGATGATGTCGCGGCGCTGGCCGCGCGGGGGCCGGTGCTCTTCTCCACCGCCCACGGTGGGCACTGGGTGGTCACCGGCTATCAGGAGATCTTCGATGTGCTGCGCGATCCGGATCTCTTCTCCAGCTGGCCGAACTCGCTGGTCCCCAACGGCGTCGCCCGCACGCTCCCGCTCGAGGTCGACCCGCCGGACCACGCGGTGTTCCGGCACCTGCTGCAGCCGCTGTTCAGCCCGACCCGGATGGCCACGCTCGAGCCGCGCATCCGGGCGATCGCGGGCGAGCTCATCGACGGGTTCGCCCCGCACGGGCGGGCGGAGTTCATCACCGCCTTCGCGCACGAGCTGCCGGCCCGGGTGTTCCTGGCGCTGATGGGCTGGCCGCTGAGCGACGCACCGCTGTTCAGTGAGTGCACCGACATCGCGGTCCGCGGGATTCCCGGGGCGAGCGCCGAGGAGAACGAGGCGGCCCGCGCGCGGGCGGCCCAGCGCATGTTCGCCTATTTCGGCCAGGTGATCGCCGACCGGCGCGCGGGCATCGGCGCCGACGAGGACGACGTCACCCGGCAGATCATCGACGCCGAGGTGGAGCTCGCAGGTCAACGGCGCCGGCTCACCGACGACGAACTCGTCAACCTCTTCTTCCTGCTGCTCATCGCCGGGCTGCACACCGTGCAGGGAACTCTCGCCTGGAGTGTGCAGTACCTGTCGCGCCATCCCGACCAGCGCCGGCGCCTGCTGGACGATCCCGCGCTGATTCCCGCCGCCGTCGAGGAGCTGCTGCGCATCGAGGCCGCGGTGTCCCCCGGTCGCCGGGTCACCCGTGACACCGAGTTCGGCGGGGTCACCCTGAAGGAGGGCGACCGGGTGCTGCTGGTGCTGGCCAGCGGCAACCGGGACGAGCGCGAGTTCGACGCCCCGGCGCGGCTGCGTATCGACCGGGCGCCGAACCGGCATCTGTCGTTCGGCGTCGGCCCGCACCGCTGCATCGGCTCCCACCTCGCCCGCGTCGAGCTGCGTATCGCGCTGGAGGAGATCCACCGCCGCCTGCCCGACTACGAGCTGGACCCGGAGCACCCCCCGGTGTCCAGCCCGAGCCAGGTCCGCGCCGTCCACGAACTCCCGATCGTCTTCACCGCCTCCGTTCCGGTGGGCTGACCGCGCATCGGACAAGTCCCCGCGGTCCCGTCGACAGCGGGCGGATCGGATCTGCTGGCGGGGGAGCTGGCGCCCCTCTGCGAGGATGAGGTGTGTCCCGGTGTCGGCCCCTGCGCGTGGCGACGTGCCTGTGCCTGCTCGCCTGTCTCTCGTTGCTCGTCGGCTGCTCCGCCGGCGGAACCCGCCGGGCCGGCGGGCCCGGCGGGTCCGGCAGTGCCACCAGCGGGCCCGGAGGGCGCCGGGCCGCCGCGGCCGGGCTGGACGTGCGGGTGGAGAACGGGCGGCCGGGAGCCGAATGCGGGCTGAGCCAGCTCGGCGCGCAGCACGCGGTCGAGGGCTTCGCCGACCGGGTCAGCATTCGGCCGGGCGAACCGGTGCGGCTTTTCGTGTCGACGACGGCGCCGTCGCTGACGGTCTCGGTGTTCCGTACCGGCTGGTACGGCGGGCGGACCTGCCGGCTCATCGCGACGACCGGCCCGCTGCCCGGCGCCGCGCAGGCCCAGCCCGGTCACGCGCCCGGGACGAACACGATCTCCGCGGCCGACTGGCGGCCCACCGCCAGCTTCGCCACCGCCTCCTGGCCGCCCGGCGACTACCTGTTCCGCCTCGACGCGTCCACCGGCGACCACCGGTACATCCCGCTCACAGTCCGCGGGCCAGGCGCGGCCGGACGGGTCGTCATCCTCAACGCCGTCACCACCTGGCAGGCCTACAACGCCTGGGGCGGCTACAGCCTCTACCACGGGCCGCGCGGATTCGCCGACCGGGCCCGGGTCGTCTCGTTCGACCGGCCCTACGACTACGGCGACGGCGCCGCCGACTTCACCGGCAACGAGCAGCCCCTCGTCGCCCTCGCCGAGCGGCTGAACCTGCCGGTCGACTACGAGACCGACGTTGACCTGCACGCCGACCCGCATCTGCTCGACGGCGCCCGCGCCGTCATCTCCCTCGGCCACGACGAGTACTACTCCCCGGCGATGCGCACCGCGCTGACCGCAGCCCGCGACCGCGGCACCAACCTCGCGTTCCTCGGCGCGAACGCCGTCTACCGGCGCATCCGGCTCGACCCGTCGCCGCTCGGCGCCGACCGGCTGGAAACGGCCTACAAGGTCGCCCAGGAGGATCCCGTCTACGGCCGTGACGACGCGCGGATCACCGCGAACTGGCCGTCGCCGCCGCGGGCGAACCCGGAGAGCTCCCTGACCGGCGGCATGTACCAGTGCAATCCCGTCCACGGCGACATGGTGATCTCCCGCCCGCAGTCCTGGCTGCTCGCCGGCACCGGGCTCGCCGCCGGTGCCCGGCTGCCCGGCCTGATCGGCTCCGAGTACGACCGGGTCGACGACGCCTACCCGACGCCGCACCCCATCGAGGTGATCGCCCATTCGCCCATCACCTGCCGCGGCGCCCCCGACCACTCCGACGTCTCGTACTACTCGGCGCCGTCCGGCGCGGGCGTGTTCGACAGCGGCACCAGCGCCTGGGCGTGCGCGCTCGCCGACGTCTGCGGCCCCGGCGCCCACGGCCCCGCCATCCAGCAGCCCATCACCCGGATCACCACCACCCTGCTGACCGCCTTCGCCGCCGGCCCCGCCGGCCGGACGCACCCGGCCGTCGACGCCGTCCCCGCCGACGACCGGGCCGTCGCCGCGCCCGGCGAGAACAACTGAGCCACCCCGGTGAGGGCGACCACCCATGTAGGTCGCGGGACCCCGCGCGAACGCCCCGCCTGCTCGTCCCTGCCGCCCAGTCGAGCGTCGCCGTCGCGCCCTCTCCCTGAGCCGCGATCGTGTCCACCCGTTGGCCGCCGCGGTACCTCGCCGGTGGACGCGCACCGATCCCTCGTCGGTCGGCGCATCGCTACTAGAAAGATCCTTCTTGCTAGAATTGGTCCCCTGACCTGGGAATATGCTTGCCTCGGCGGTCTACTTGAAACCTACATGAAAGCCCCTGCCGCCTCGCGGGCGCGCCCCAGCGTGCTCGCCGACCCGTCCGACCCGACCGGCCGAACCGACCTGAAGGATCTTAGAGTGGTCCGCGTGACCGCAAACCGCGTCGACGCGGCGCTTGCGGCCCCGATCGATGAGGTCGGAGCGCTGCTGCTCGCCACGCCCGAAGATCAGTGGTTCGATCGGAAAAGCTCCCGGATCGCACCCAAAGACCTCGCAGTTCCGCTCGTCGCGTTTGCGAACGCCGAGGGGGGCACCATCGTTGTCGGGCTACACGGCGGTAAGGTGGAGGGGTTGCGGGACGCGGCGAAGAAGCTCAACGACTTCCGTCAGGCACCGATCGACTTCACCAGCCCCCCAGTCCGTGCCAGATTCAGTCAGATCAATTGCCGGAACGATGGCGGCCATCTGGACGTCCTTCTCGTCGTGCGGGTCGACCCAAGCGAGCGCGTGCACGAACTGGTGAACGGGGAGTGTTATCTCCGGATTGGCGACGAGTCCCAGAAGCTCGGATTCCAGGCTCGCCAGGAGCTGGAGTTCGACAAGGGACAGGCTCAGTACGATGGCATGCCTGCACCCGGCGTGGCGGTGAATGATCTTGATGGCGCGCAGCTCCAGGTCTATCGAGAGAAGACCGGCGCCACGCGAACGTTCGAACGGCTGCTGGAGGCCCGCAGTCTTCTTGCGCGGGACGGGCGGGTCACGAATGCGGGCTACCTGCTGTTCGGTGCGCACCCACAGGACATATTCCCTCAGGCGTACATCCGGATACTTCGCTTTTTCACCGTTGAGCGTGGGACAGGCTCGCGTCTCGGGCTGGACGACAGCTCGGACATACGGGTCGAAGGTTCGATACCTCAGTCGATCCAGCGTGCCAGCGACATCATCGAGGAGTTTGTCCCCAGGCGGCGTGTGCTGGGCGACGAGGGGACCTTCGTCGGCCGAGCGATCGTTCCGCGCGATGCCTGGCTGGAAGGCCTCGTGAACGCGGTGATCCACCGGTCGTACAGTCTGGGGGGTGATCACATCCGTGTCGAGATCTATCCGAACAGGATCGAGATCGAAAGCCCCGGCAGGTTCCCCGGACTGGCTGACCCGTCGCGCCCGCTCGACATCAGCCGTTTTGCTCGAAACCCTCGTATCGCGCGCGTGTGTGCCGATCTTAGGATTGCACAGGAGCTGGGCGAGGGAATCAAGAGAATGTTCGAGGAGATGCGGCGGGTGGGGCTCACTGATCCGCTTTACAAGCAGAGTGCTGGAAGCGTGCGACTCGTGCTCGCCGCGCTTCCTCGCCTTGATCCCAGGCTGATCTCCCGCTTGCCGACGAGAAGTCAGGACGTGCTCGACCTGCTGCGGGCGAGCGAGACGCCGCTCGGAACTGGCGAGGTCGCCGAGCGTCTCATCATGAGCAGGCCGGCCGTGGCGTCCCGACTGCGGGCATTGGAGAAGGAGGGTCTGGTCCGCTGGTCGGGAAAGTCGAACAAGGATCCCCGCGCCGTGTGGTTGCTGCGGGAGTAGGCCACGTGGACAGGCGGATCGCTGCCCGGTGCGGGTGCGCGGGTGCGTCCGGCGGCAGATGCTGGCCGCGGGGGAGGCACCGAGGGGCGGGGGGACGTGATGCCCGGCGGCCGGGATGTGGGCGACAGCGGACGTGAGCCCGATCGAGGCG
>NZ_FZMO01000328.1 GCF_900197875.1 Frankia canadensis
CTACCAAGTCGTAAAGATTCGGCTGCGATGCGTAGGTGGGCACTTCTGGGGGGCAGTGTCGGGGTGGCGGTAGGCTGAAGTCGGATATGCGTTCCGTTGCGGGATGTTCCAGGATGTCGCGGGTGGGCGTCGCGGGTGGACGTCGCACCGCGGGCATCGTCGCGTGCCGTGCGCGGAACCGAGCATGGTCACGTGCGCGGCCGAACAGGGAGGAC
Organism: Frankia canadensis; assembly: GCF_900197875.1. Taxonomy (GTDB): domain Bacteria; phylum Actinomycetota; class Actinomycetes; order Frankiales; family Frankiaceae; genus Frankia; species Frankia canadensis. The sequence continues at coordinate 216 of NZ_FZMO01000328.1, forward strand.
CATGGCCGCCCAAGCGGATCTGACAATGAGCACGGCGCTGGTCACCGGGGCGTCGTCGGGCATCGGCGCGGCGTTCGCGGAGGCGTACGCGCGGCGCGGGGCCCGGCTGGTGCTGGTGGCGCCGGGTGAGCCGCGGCTGGCCGAGGTGGCCGAGCGGCTGCGGGCGGAGCATGACGTCGAGGTGCACACGGTGGCGCTCGACCTCGCCGAGGAGAGCGGGCCGGACGAGCTGGCCAAGGCGGTGGCCGAGATCGGCGTGGAGATCGACGTCCTGGTCAACAACGCCGGCTTCGGGACCCGGGGGCCCTATCACGAGCTGTCGGCGGACCGGGACCACCGTGAGGTGATGCTGAACGTGGTGGCGATCGAGCGGGTCGCGCACCTGTTCCTGCCGGGCATGGTGGCCCGGGGAAGCGGCACGGTGATCAACGTGTCGTCGACGTCGGGGTTCCAGGCCGTGCCCTACATGGCGGTGTACGGGGCGTCGAAGGCGTTCGTGCTGTCGCTGTCCATCGCACTGTGGGCCGAGGGCCGACGCCACGGCGTACGGGTGCTCGGGCTGTGTCCGGGGCCGACGGACACCGGCTTCTTCGAGGCGATGGGCTCGCGGATGTCCGCCGGTGGGCGGCTGCGCACCACCGACGAGGTCGTCGCCGCCGCGTTCCGTGCGCTCGACCGCGGCCAGGCGTACGTGATCGACGGACGGCTGAACTACCTGACGTCCAACGCCTCCCGGCTCCTGCCCCGCGGCTTCGTCGCGCGGATCACCGAGCGGGTGCTGCGCCGCGGCTCCCTGGCCGCGATCCGCAACGCCGGCGCCGGCGCCGGTCGGAAGCGCACCGGGCGTCGAGCCCGGCGTCCTGGCGCACGGCGAGCCGCCTGACCGGGACCATCCCCCGGACCGGTTGGTGACGGATCCGGTCAGGCCACCCCGTCGCGCGGGGACCGCGCGGGATCGGCTGGCACTCCGGTGCCACCTGCGGGGCGCCGAACCGAACGGTGCGCCGTGCGCGGTCCCGCGGCACCGCGGTGTCTCGCCACTACGGTGATCATCCGTCGGCGGGGACCACAACGTCGACCTTCCCGCGCGACGAGCCTCCCATAGGGGGCGTTCGTCCAGCTGGATGACTTCGCGATCACGAGCTCGCGAGGGTCGCGGCAGCGTCTGCGGTCGTGGTCGCGGTCGCGGTGATGGGGCCGGTCGCGGTGATGAGGCCGGTCGTGGTGGTGGGGGCGGGAGTGAGGCCGGCCAGGTCGGCGATCAGCTCGTAGGAGCGGACGCGGTCGGCGGGCTGGTGGGTGTTGGTGACGATCATGATCTCGTCGGCCTCGGTGGCGTCGAGGAGGGCGTCGAGGCCGGCGCGGACGGTCGTCGGAGAGCCGACGATGTGTGAGCCGGTGATGTTCTCCGCCGCCGCCCGCTCCTGCGGCGTCCACGCGTGCGCGGCCGCCTCCTCCGGCGAGGGGAACACGCCGGGACGGCCGCCGCGCAGCCGCAGCATCGCCAGCCGGACGGGCGCGGCGAGCCATTCGGCCCGCTCGTCGTCCTCGGCGCACAGCGCGGCGGCGGCGACGATCGCGTACGGGCGCTCCCGGCCCGCCGACGGGCGGAACGAGCGGCGGTACAGGTCCAGCGCCGGCAGCGTGTTCGCCGCGCTGAAGTGGTGGGCGAAGGCGAACGGCAGGCCGAGCATGCCGGCGACCTGCGCGCTGTAGCCGCTCGACCCCAGCAGCCAGATCGGCGGAGCGGGAGCCTGCGGGAACGCGGCGACGCCGTGCATCGGATGGTCCGCGGGGAACGAGCCGCCGGCCAGGAACGTCGTCAGCTCCGACAGCTGCTCGGGGAAGTGGTCGGCGCTGACGACCCCGGCGCCCCGGCGCAGCGCCCGGGCGGTGGCGGGGTCGGTGCCGGGGGCGCGGCCGATGCCGAGGTCGATGCGGCCGGGAAACAGAACCCCGAGGGTGCCGAACTGCTCGGCGACGGCCAGCGGCGCGTGGTTGGGCAGCATCACTCCGCCGGAGCCGACCCGGATGGTGCCGGTGGCGGCGGCGATCTGGCCGATGAGCAGCGCGGTCGCGGAACTGGCGATGCCGGGCATGCCATGGTGTTCGGCCAGCCAGTACCGGCTGTAGCCGAGGTCCTCGACCCGCCGGGCCAGGGCCAGCGACCCCTGCAGCGCCTGCGCGGCGGTCACGCCGGTGCCGACGGGCACCAGATCGAGCACGGACAGGGGCACGCTGCGACTCCCACTCACGACAGCGGGCAACACGGGGCCGGCGGCGTCTCTTCCCGGTCGCAGACGTCCGTCAGCCGCCGACGGTCTCCATGTAGTCCTCGGCGACCTCGTCGAGGGCGTCGGCGGGATGGCCCAGCGCGATGCGCACCCGGCGGCGGCCGACGAGCAGCAGGTCGAGCAGGAAGTCGGGGACCGGCGCGTTCTCGCAGCGGTGGTAGCCCATCGTGAACCAGACGTGGGCGTCCTGGAGCAGCTCGACGGCCTCCAGGCTCTCCGCGACCGCCTCGTACACGGCGGGGTCGGTCAGCCGCGCCGCCTTCAGCTCCGCCCGCAGCGCCGCGGCCTGCTCGGCCTTGCCCTGGCGCAACAGCCCGTCGTGCAGCCAGACCCGGGGATCAACGGGGCAGTCGCTGCTGTCGGCTACCGCGGCCCGGTAGCAGCGCACCGCCTCGTCCCAGTCCTGGGCGAGCCCGTACTGGCTGCCCGCGTCGACCAGCAGCGAGGCACGGGTCACCGTCTCGCCGTGGGTGTCGGAGCTCTCGGCGAGCGTCTCCAGGGTGGCCGCCGCGCCGCGGTGGTCGCCGTCGGCGGCGGCCCGGAACGCGATCTCGTCCACGTCGTCCTCGGTAAGCATGCGTGCCATTGTGACATCCTCCCTGCCGTCGAAGGACGGGGAATCCCTTCCTCGCGGTCGGGTTTTCCTGTTTCACCGACAGACGCCTCCCCGTTCTAGGAGCGGGGTGGTCTCACTCCGTCTCCACAGGCTGACACCGCGAGCCCCGCGGCCAGAATGTTCCGTGCCGCGTTCACATCCCGATCGTGGGCTGCGCCGCAGCGGCGGCAGGCCCATTCCCGGACGTCCAACGGCAGCTTCTCGGCCAGCGCCCCGCAGGACGAACAGGTCTTCGAGCTGGGATACCAGCGGTCCACCGCGATCACCTCACGGCCGTACCAGCCAGCCTTGTACTCCAGCATGCTCCGCAGGTCCCGCCAGCCCGCATCCGAGATCGCATGGGCAAGACAATGATTGCGGACCATGTTCCGAACAGTGAGATCCTCGACAACGATCGTTTGGTTCTCGCGAACAAGTCGAGTAGACAGCTTGTGCAGATGATCCC
>NZ_FZMO01000307.1 GCF_900197875.1 Frankia canadensis
GCACACCACCCTCCCCCCGCACGACTCTCTCCCCCGGCACACCGCCGGGCTTCCTCGATCTGGCCGTCGTCGGCGCGCACCTGAGCGGCCAGCCCCGCAACGCCGAGCTGGTCCGGCTCGGCGCCGTCCTGCTGCGGCCGGACCGAACCCTGCCCCATTACCGCCTGTACGCGCTGCCCGAACCCGGCCGCGATCCCGGACCCGGACGTGACTCCGCGGCCGTCACCGGCCCCGATCGGGCCCCCGGACTCGGCGCCGGCCGTCCCGGCCTGCTGCGGGTGGCCGACGGCGGCGCGCGGGTGGAGGCCGAGGTGTGGCGGCTGCCGGCGGCGGCGGTCGGCGCTTTCCTGCTCGGCGTCCCGTCCCCGCTGGCCATCGGCACGGTCGAGCTCGCCGGTGGGCCCACCCTCGGCTTCCTGTGCGAGTCCGTGGCGGTCGACGGCGCGGTGGACATCACCGAGCACGGTGGCTGGCGGGCGTACCTCGCGAGGGATCGGCCCGACCCGCTGGCCGCGCGGGTACCGTAGGGGGGTAGTTCACCCTGGGGGAGGCGCGCGGCGGATGCACGGCTACACCAACTCCAAGGACGAGTACACCGCCCGGCTGCGGCGCATCGAGGGTCAGGTCCGCGGGCTCCAGCGCATGATCGCCGAGGACAAGTACTGCATCGACATCCTCACCCAGGTCTCGGCGGCGACCCGCGCCCTGCAGTCCGTCGCCCTCGGCCTGCTGGAGGACCACCTCGCGCACTGCGTCGCCGACGCGGCGGCGCAGGGCGGCCCGGTCGCCGACGAGAAGCTGCGCGAGGCGACCGCGGCGATCGCGCGGCTCGTGCGTTCCTGACGCCTGGCCCGCGCCCACCGGCTGCCGGCCATCCGGCCACCGGGCCGCCTCCAGCCGCCGGGCTCAGCTCGCCGGCTCGCCGCCCCGGTCTCCCAGTTCCTCGACCAGGTTCGACAGCGCGGGCAGCGCCGCCATGATGGCGGCGCGGTCCCGTTCGGCCAGCCGCCCCAGGGCGATGCCCAGGCGCCGCTCGTGGGCCCGCTGCCACCCGGCGAGCGCCGCCGCGCCCGCCGGGGTCAGCCGCAGCAGCGCCGCCCGCCGGTCGGCGGGATCCCGCTCCCGGTGCAGGTAGCCGACGTCGGCGAGCTGCTGCACCAGCGTCGAGACGCTGTTGGGGGCGAGGCGCAGCAGGACCGCCAGCTCACCGACCCGGGTACTCTCCCGCTCGGCCAGGCACTGCAGCAGCTCCACCTGCGCCATCGGGAGGGACTCCCAGGCGTACTCGGTGCGGATGCTGGTGCGCAGGACCCTGCGCAGCCGAGTGACGATCTCCGTGAGTCGGTGCACATCACGGTCGAGGCCGGCCGCCTCGCCCTTCCCGGCGGGGGCCTCGGGGATACGACCGGTCATGCCGGCCTGAAGCTCATCACGTCAACGCCTCCTGATCACGCACGTTACGCCGTTCGGCGGTGGGCCCCTCGAAACTCGTCGCGGCGCCGCGGTCTCGGGCGAGAGGTAGCGTCGGCCCCATGACCGACGCCGCCGGCAGCCCCGCGCAGCGGACGGAGCGAATCTGGCTGGACGACCGGTCGTGGGTGGACGTCACCCGCGGTTGGCTGCCCGACGCCGACGAGTTGTATCAGGCGATGCGCGACGGCCTGTCGTGGCGGCAGGGAACGATGTGGCGCTACGAGCGTCAGGTGACCGAGCCGCGGCTGAGCGCCTGGATCCCCCGCGGCGGTCCGGTGCCGTTCCCGCCGCTGCTGGCCGCGTACCGCCGGCTGCGGCGCACCTACGGCGTGGACTTCGACGGTTTCGGCATGTCCCTCTACCGGGACGGCAACGACGCGGTCGGCCCGCATCGCGACCGCGAGATGCGCTGGCTCGACGACACGATCATCGCCATCCTCACCCTCGGTGCGCGCCGACCGTTCCTGGTGAGGTCCCGTCATCTGACGGCGGGGCGGCGACTGCTCAACGACCCGCACGCGCCCGGCGGCCGGGACCTGTACCCCTCCGGCGGCGACCTGATCGTCCTCGGCGGCCGGGCGCAGGCGGACTGGTTGCACGCGGTTCCCCGGGTCCCCGGTCACGTCGGCCCGCGCATCTCGGTGCAGTGGCGGTGGACGTCGCGCACCGGCCGCCCCGAGCAGGGCCCCGGCTACGGCGCGGCCCGCCACTTCAGCCGCTGAGCCGGGGCGTGGCAGCGTTGTGGCAGCCTCACGCGCCGTCCGTGTCGCGAACTGGGGCCGCCGATGGCGATCGCGTTCCGCGGAACGCATTCCCTTATCAGGGATCGGGTATCAGGATGGCCCGGGCAGCGGGCCCGTGAGACCGGACGGAGGACCCGAACGGCCCGGAGCTCGCAGGTCCGGTCGTGTCTCAGCCGCAGGGTGGCTCGTAGGGACGGTGGCCGAGATAGGTGCGCCACTGGGTCCGGGTGATCTGGTCGCCGACGCGGGCACAGGCCTCGTCCTGGGCGGCACCCAGATCGAGCTGCCACAGTCGGACCACGCCACCAGTGCTGACCACCAGGGTGCCCGCGCGCCCGGCCGGTCCGAACACCCCTGCGCCGATGTCGGTGCCGACCGGGACGGCCGCGCGGCGCACCGGGCCGGCCGGCCGGGTCATGTCCCAGAAGGCCAGCTCCCCGACGGGATCGCCGAGAGCGAGCACCCGGCCGTCCGCGGACAGTGTCGGCACGGGATTCTCGGCGCCGACACCGTCGATCGTGGCGAGCCGGCGCAGCCCGCGCGGATCGCCGAGTCCGTACACCTCGGCCCGGGCCTGCCCGCCCGAGGTGTTCGTCGCCACGAACCAGCGCCCGTCCGGGCTGACGGACAGGCCGTCCACGACCACCGGCTCGGTGCCCGTGCTCGGATCGGCGCCCGGATCGGGGCTCGCCAGCCGCTCGGCGCGCAGCCGGGGGGCGGCCGGGTCGGTCACGTCCCAGACGGCCAGACGGCCTGGGCCGCCCAGCACGAGGGAGCGTCCGTCCGGGGTGAATGCCAGGGTCGTCGCGGCCGACGGCTCGCGTAGCACGGCGCGGGACCGAGGCGCCCGCGGGTCGCTGACGTCCCAGAGCCGGACGGCACCGTCCGCGCCGGCCGACGCGAGTGTCCGGCCGTCCCCGCCGACGGCGAGTGCCGTCACCGCACCGATGTGCGCGCTCACCGCGGCGAGTGCCGCGACCTGGACGGGTGCCGCCCGGACCTGGTCGAGACCGCTGCCCGCGATGATCCGCGGTGGGTCCAGCCGCCACAGCCGGACCGCGCCGTCGGCGCCCGCCGTCACGACGGTGTCCGGCGCCGGCGCGGCCGTCGAGGAGGCCGAGGCCGCCGCCCGCGGCACGACCACGACGGCCCGCAGCTCCGAGCGTGCCGTCCGCGCCGACGGGGAGATGGCGGCGGGGCGGGCGAGTTCCGCGGGAACGGTGGCATGCGGGCTGTCGTCCGTCGGCGGGGCGGTCGCGCGTCCACGCGCGTCGTCGGCGGCGAGCCGGCGGCGGTCGACCGGTGGGGTCTGCGCCGAAAGGTCCGCCACCCGCCGGGCGGCCGCGGGGTCGGCGATGTCCCAGACCGACGCGCCGGTGTCCCCGGCGGCCACGAGGTAGCGGCCGTCGGTGCTGAGCGCGACGCTATGCACGGAGCCGGCGGACGCGGTGATCCGGCGTTCGCCCGCCTCGACGAGGGCACCCGCGGCCATCGAGGTCGGCGAGATGCGAAACGCGGCCACGGCCAACTGTCTGGCGAGCTCCGGCTCGTCGTCCAGCAGCCGGATCGCCGAGCCGGCCGCCTCCCGGGAGACCGACGCGTCCGCGCTGTCCCGCAGGCCGTCCAGGGCCGTGACGACGCCGGTCGTGGCGAGCGCCGAGGACACGGCACCCAGCGCCATCACCCGCCACAGCCAACTCCGGCGGGGCGGGCGGGCGGTCGCCGCCCCGGCAGGCGCCGGCGACTGGTCCCGACCGCCGGCCACACCCGGCGACCTGGCCCGCGAGGCGGCACGCGCCACCGCGGAGCGGGTCTCCCCGAGCAGACGCTGGACGGGCACGTGAACGGGGGCTGGGGCTGGGGC
>NZ_FZMO01000017.1 GCF_900197875.1 Frankia canadensis
CAGCGGGACCAGCGGTGCGCCCGGCCCGGTGCTGGCCGTCAAGATCGCCGAGGTGAGTCGCCGGGGTCGTCGCGCGGCGCAGGACGAGATGGCCTCGACGAGCGGGATCAGATGGGTGACGTCCTGCCGGCTTCCGCGGGTCGGGCTGGCCAACCCAGGTCCAGGCACCGCGCGATCGGGACGCCGGCGCGGTAGGCAAGGTGCTGGTAGGTCGGGGCGTCCAGCACCGTGAGATGTCCCGCGGCCCCGACGGTGAGCCGCCCGACATCGTCACGGCGCAGCGCCGCGGCTCCACCCGCCGTTGCCGCCCACAGCGCCTCGGCCGGCGTCAGGCCCATCTCGCGCACGGCCAGGGCGAGGACGAATGGCATCGAGCTCGTGTAGCAGGTGCCGGGGTTGCAGTCCGTCGCCAACGCAAGGCGTACTCCGGCGTCGAGCAGGGCCCGCCCGTCCGGGTAGGGCGACCGGGTGGCGAACTCGACGCCGGGCAGCAGCGTCGCGACGGTGGCGCTCCCGGCGAGGGCGTTGACGTCAGCGCGGGACAGGTAGGTGCAGTGGTCGACGCTCGCCGCCGCGAATTCGACCGCGAGCCGCACCCCGGGCCCGGTCGCGAGCTGGTTGCCGTGGACACGGAGGCCGAGTCCCGCGGCCACGCCGGCTTCGAGTACCTCCCGGGCCTGGTCTCCGTCGAAGGCGTGTGAGCTGGCCGGCTCGCAGAAGACGTCGATCCACCTTGCGTGTGGGGCGCAGGCGGCGAGCATCGGCCCGGTGACCAGTGCGACGTAGGCGTCGACGTCCACGCCCGGAGGCACGATGTGCGCCCCGAGGAAGGTTGTCTCGTCGGTCACCTCCCCGGCCAGGCGCAGCAGCCGAGCCTCATCCTCGACGGTCAGTCCGTAACCGCTCTTGATCTCGACCGTCCCCGTGCCCTGAGCGTGCATCTCGTCGACCCGGGTAGCGAGCAGCGCACGCAGTTCTTTGTCTGTTGCGACGCGGGTGGCCTGGACCGTCCGCTGGATGCCGCCACCGTCGTAGGGCGTGCCTGCCATTCGCGCTGTGAATTCGTCAGCGCGGTCGCCGGCGAACACGAGATGGGAGTGCGAGTCGACGAACGACGGGATGACAGCCCGGCCCCGGACGTCCATTCGGCGGTCGGCGGCCGGAGCCGAGGCGGACGGTCCCACCCACGCTATGCGATCATCGTCGATGACGACAGCGGCGTCGGTCAGCACTCCGAGCGCGGTCTCGTCGCCGCGGGACGGGTCGTTGGTGACGAGCTCCGCGATGCCGTCGACCTGCACGCTTGTCACAGATCCTCCCACAACGAACCGATGGCGGTGGTGAGCGACGCCCCGACGTCGCCCAGCCGGTGCCGTCCGCCGGTCACCAGGGGCGACCCGTCGGCGTAGACAGTGTCGATGTCGGCCGCGGTGGCGACCAACAGGATCTCGTCGGGTGCGGCGCCGGCGGTGCGGACGGTGTCGGAACGTACACAGACGAGGTCGGCGCGCAGGCCCGGCGCGATCGCCCCCGCGTCGGGCCAGCCGAGCGAGGCGTGCGCGGTGGCGGCGGCGAGCAGCTCGCGCGGGTGGAAGCGTCCGCGCCGTCGGGACGCCAGCCGCTCGCCGGATTCGAGTGCGCGCGCCTCGGCGATGAGGTCGACGACCACGTTCTGGTCGCTGCCGAGTGAGAGCACGGCTCCAGCGTCGGCGAGGGCGCGGGCCGGCCCGATGCCGTCAGCGAGGTCCTGCTCGGTGGTGGGGCACAGGCAGGCGGTGACCCGCGCGGCGCCCAGGGTCGCGACGTCGGCGGGGTCGAGATGCGTGGCGTGGACGACGGTGGTGCGCGGGGTGAGCGCGCCGGCGCCGTCGAGCAGCGCGGTGGGCGTGCGCCCGTAGTAGGAGAGGGCCGCCTCGTTCTCGGCGGGTTGCTCGGACAGGTGCACGTGCAGCGGACGCTCCCCGGCGGCCGCGACGACCAGTGGTAGATCGTCCCGCGGGACGGCGCGCACGGAGTGCACGGCGGCGCCCACGATGAACCCGGGCGAGTTCGCCATGTCCTCGACGCGCGCAGCCCACGCGTCGACGCTGGAGTCGGCGAAGCGTCGCTGGACGCCGTCGAGCGGCTGGTGACCGCGGCCGTGGAGCCCGCCAGCGAGGTAGCAGGTGTCGAGCAGGGTCAGGCGGATGCCGGTATCCGCCGCCGCCCGCTGGAGTGCGCGCCCCATCGCGTTCGGGTCGGCGTACCGCCGGCCCCCCGCCGCGTGGTGCAGGTAGTGGAACTCGCCGACCGTGGTGATCCCCGCGAGCGCCATCTCGGCGTAGACCGCGCGGGCGAGCGCGAGGTAGGTGTCCGGGTCGAGGCGCGACGCGAGTGCGTACATCGCCCGCCGCCACGTCCAGAACGTGCCGCCGCCGGCGTGGGTGCGTCCCCGCAGCGCGCGATGAAACGCGTGGCTGTGCGCGTTCGCGAACCCGGGCAGCACGACGCCCGGCAGGATCTCCGCGCCCGCGGGTAGGTCACTGTCCGGGGTTACGGCGGTGAAGCGGCCGTCGGCCATCTCGATCACCACGTCGCGCGCGGTGCCGCCGGGTAGCAGGGCGTGCCGCGCGAACAGAACGGTCATGCCGCCAGGCCCGAGACGGCGGTCAGGTCCGAGACGACGGCGGTGAGCGCGTCGACACCGGCCAGGCAGTCGTCGTGCTCGGCGAACTCGGCAGGGGAGTGCGAGACGCCGGTGGGGTTACGGACGAACAGCATCGCCGTCGGTACGCCCGCCTCGGCGAGGATCCCAGCGTCGTGGCCGGCGCCGCTGGCGAGGCGGGGCGCGTCGTCCAGCACCGCCGCGAGTCGGTCACCGAGTGCGGTGTCGAACGCTGTCGCCGCCGTCCAGGACTCCGCGCGCACGGCGACACCGTCGGACAGCTCGGCCACCAGCGCGTGGACGGCGTCGGCGTCCGCACCACGGGCGTCCAACCAGCCGAGAACGCGCGACGCGATCGCGTTCACGCCGTTCGGCTCGACGACGACTTTGCCGCAGGTGGCGACGACGCCGTGCCGCTCGGCGAGGGCGCGGGCGCGCAGCACCGCGCGGGCGTAGTCGAGCATCGGGTCGCGCCGGTCGGCGAGGCGCGTGGTTCCGGCGTGGTTGGCCTGCCCGGCGAACTCCATCCGCCAGCGGCCGTGCGGCCAGATCCCGGTGCCCACCGCGACGGGGCGGCCGTCCTCGACCAGCCGGCGGCCCTGCTCGACGTGTAGTTCGACGAAGCAGCCGACGCGGCCCAGCGTCTCCTGGTCGCGGCCGACGTGCGCGGTGTCCTGGCCGGCACGCGCCATCGCCTCGGCCATGCTCGTCCCGTCACCGTCGCGCAGCAGCAGTGCGCGCGCCGCGGGCAGCGCGCCGGTGAGCATTCGTGACCCGGCGCATGCCACGCCGAACCGGGTGCCCTCCTCGTCGCCGAAGTTCACGACGCCGATCGGCACGGATGGAGTGACGCCCTTCGCCCGCAGCGCGTCGACGGCGAGCAGCGCGCTCACCACCCCGAGCGGGCCGTCGAACGCGCCGCCGTCGGGCACCGAGTCCAGATGCGAGCCGATCGCGACGCCCGGCCGGCCGGCGGCGATGGCGGCGTCGGGGTCGCCCCACCACGCCCACTGGTTGCCCGCGCGGTCGACGGTGAGGTCCAGGCCGCGCGCCGCGGCCTCGCCGGCGAACCACTCGCGCAGCGTGAAGTCCGTCGCGGTCCACGCGTAGCGGCGGTAGCCGCCTGTTTCGGGGGCGCGGCCCACCTGTTCGAGGTCGCCCCACAGCCGGTCGAAAGTCATCGGTCAGGCCTGCGCCATCGGGATACCGACGCCGGCCTCGGGGTAGGCGCGCAGCGGTGCGTCATCGAGCGCGTCACCGGAGTCGATGTGGCGGATGACGCCCATCCCAGGGTCGTTCGTCAACACCCGCTCGATCTTGCGGGCGGCGAGGTCGGTGCCGTCGGCGACGGTTACCTGGCCCGCGTGGAGCGAACGGCCGATGCCCACACCCCCGCCGTGGTGCAGCGACACCCACGTGGCGCCCGACGCGGTGTTGACGAGCGCGTTGAGCAGCGGCCAGTCAGCGATCGCGTCCGATCCGTCGGCCATGCCCTCGGTCTCGCGGTACGGCGACGCGACCGAGCCGCAGTCGAGGTGGTCCCGGCCGATGACCACCGGGGCGCGCAGCTCGCCGGAGGCAACCATCTCGTTGAACCGCAGACCGGCCTGGTCGCGCTCGCCGTAGCCGAGCCAGCAGATGCGCGCGGGCAGTCCCTGGAACGCCACCCTGGCCCGGGCCGCGTCGATCCACGTGTGCAGCCGCTCGTTGTCCGGGAAGAGTTCGAGGACCGCACGGTCGGTGGCGTGGATGTCCTGCGGATCACCGGACAGCGCCGCCCACCGGAACGGTCCTCTGCCTGCGGCGAACAGCGGCCGGAGGTAGGCCCGGACGAACCCTGGGAACGCGAAGGCTCGCTCGAAGCCGCCGCGCCGCGCCTCGTCGCGGATCGAGTTGCCGTAGTCGAACACCTCGGCGCCCCCGTCGAGGAAGCCGACCATCGCCTCCACATGCCTGGCCATCGACGCGCGCGCCCGGTCGGTGAACTCGTCGGGCTTCCTGCTCGCGTAGTCGTTCCAGTCGTCGAGGTCGACTCCCTCGGGCAGGTAGGAGAGAGGGTCGTGAGCGGACGTCTGGTCGGTGACGACATCGACCTCGACACCCCGTCGCAGGAGTTCCGGCAGCACGGTCGCGCAGTTGCCGACGAGGCCGACGGACAGCGCGACCCGGTCGGCTCTGGCCCGCTCGCAGCGCCTGATCGCGTCATCGAGATCCCGCGCGATCTCGTCCAGGTAGCGGTGCTCGGCGCGCCGCTGGAGCCGGGTCGGGTCGACGTCCACGACGAGGCAGGTACCGTCGTTGAGGGTGACGGCCAGCGGCTGAGCGCCTCCCATGCCGCCGCAGCCGCCCGTGACGGTGAGGGTGCCGGCGAGCGAGCCGCCGAACCGCTTCGCCGCGACCGCCGCGAAGGTCTCGTACGTGCCCTGCAGAATGCCCTGCGTCCCGATGTAGATCCACGAGCCGGCGGTCATCTGGCCATACATCATCAGCCCGAGCCGCTCGAGTCGGCGGAACTCCGGCCAGGTGGCCCAGTCGCCGACGAGGTTGGAGTTGGCGATCAGCACCCGCGGCGCCCACTCGTGCGTCCGCATGACGCCGACGGGCTTGCCCGACTGCACCAGCAGCGTCTCGTCGGCTCGCAGGTCGGTGAGGGTGCGCACGATCGCGTCGAAGCTCGCCCAGTTGCGGGCGGCGCGGCCGGTGCCGCCGTAGACGACGAGGTCGTCTGGGCTTTCGGCCACCTCGGGGTCGAGGTTGTTCATGAGCATCCGCATCGGGGCCTCTGTCTGCCACGAACGGGCGGTGAGCGTGGTGCCGCGGGGTGCGCGCACGGGGCGGGCACCTTCCATGTCGTCCTCCTCGGGCCAAGGCCGGTGCCGCCGGCTGAGACGGCGGGAGCAGTGGGTCAGTGCAGCGGGCCGCCGGCGGCCTCGGCGGCCGCGACGAAGCGGCCGGACCGGACGAGATCGACCGTCGCGGCGATGTCTGGTGCGAGGAAACGGTCGGGCCCGGGCCCGGGGACGGCCTCGCGGAGGACGGCGCGCACGGCGGCGGTGGCGGGCGCGGGCTCGAGCGGGGCGCGCAGGTCCAACGCGCGGGTCGCGACGAGGATCTCGACGGCGAGCACCTGGGCCAGCCCGTCGACCGCCCGGCGCAGCTTGCGGGCTGCGGACCAGCCCATCGACACGTGGTCCTCCTGCATCGCGCTGGAGGGGATGGAGTCGACCGACGCCGGCACCGCCAGCCGCTTGAGATCCGAGACGATCGCCGCCTGCGCGTACTGGGCGATCATGTAGCCGGAGTCGACGCCGGGGTCGTCGGCCAGGAAGCTCGGCAGACCATGGTTCCGCGCCGGGTCGAGGGACCGGTCGGTACGCCGCTCGGCGATCGATGCCACGTCGGCCACGGCGATGGCGAGGAAGTCGAGCACGTAGGCGACCGGCGCGCCGTGGAAGTTGCCGTTGCTCTCGACCCGGCCGTCCACGGTGACGACCGGGTTGTCGATGGCGCTCGCGAGCTCACGATCACGGACGGTCCGGGCGTGGGTGAGGGTGTCCCGCGCGGCACCATGCACCTGGGGTGAGCAGCGCAGCGAGTACGCGTCCTGCACCCGCGTGCACTCGGGACCGCGGTGGCTGGCCATGATCGCGGAGTCGGCGAGCAATGCTCGCAGATTCGCCGCGCTGTCGGCCTGCCCCGGGTGCGGGCGCAACGCCTGCAGGTCCGCCGCGAAGACGGCGTCGGTGGCGAGCTGTGCCTCCACGCTCAGGGCGGCGCTGATGTCCGCGGTGCGCAGAAGCAGGGCGAGGTCGTACGTCTCAAGCGTCAGCATGCCAAGCATGCCGTCGGTGCCGTTGGTGAGTGCGAGGCCCTCCTTCTCCCGGAGTTCCACCGGCGTGATGCCCGCAGCGGCCAGGGCTTGGGCGGCGGGCAGGACATCGTCGCCGACGCGGACGGTGCCCTCGCCCATGACCGTGAGCGCGCAGTGGGCGAGCGGCGCGAGGTCACCCGAGCAGCCGAGCGAACCGTAGTCGTGGACGACGGGCGTGACGCCCGCGTTGAGCATCGCCGCATAGGCCGCGGCCGTCTCCAGGCGCACTCCGGTTCGCCCGGTGGCCAGGGTGGACAGGCGCAGCAGCATCAGCGCCCGGACCACCTCGCGCTCGACTTCGGGGCCGCAGCCCGCAGCGTGCGAGCGGATGAGGCTGCGCTGCAGCTTCGCCCGGTCGGCCGGCGCGATCTGCCGCGTGGCCAGTGCCCCGAACCCGGTGGAGATGCCGTAGTGCGGCCGCGGGTCGTCCGCGAGCGCCTCGATGACCTCCCGGCTGTCGGTGATGGCCTTACAGGCCCCGGCCGACAGGCGCACGCGGGCGTCGTGCCGCGCGACGGCGACGACCTGCTCCTCGGTCAGCGCCTCGACGCCGACGGCGATTTCGTCCATGGCCCCATGATTCTGGGTACTACGGCCGCTGCGGTAGTCGCGACACTCGCAGAACTGTCTGGGATACGAGATGTTTGGCCGTCCCGGATGGACGCCCAGACCAGCATCTGTCTGAGATCTCAGACATTCCGTTTGGTGACGCGGACGACCCGTCCCCGCAACGTGAATGAAAAATTTCTGTGTGAGTGTCTGTTGCATTCAGAGATTCAAGATCTATGAATTGATGGATTCATGCAGCGGAAGCGCCGCGGCCCGGATCGGACCCCGCCGGTCCCGGCCGTCGCCCGCTCCCACGACCGACGGAGATCAGATGATCCGACCCACTGTCAAGGCGGCGGTCGCCACCGTCGCCGCGGTGGCCGCCATGGCGCTGGCCACCTCCGCGTGTTCGAGCTCGGGCGGCGGCACGCCGTCAGCCGGCGGCACGCCGGCCTCGACGGGCGCGAGCAGCGCGTCGAGTGCGCTACACGACATGCTTCCGGAGAACATCAAGAAGTCCGGCGTCGTGCACCTCGCCACGGACGCGGAGTATCCGCCGTGCGAGACGCTCGAGAACGGGAAGATGGTCGGCTACGAGCCCGACCTCTGGAACGCGATGGCGGCCAAACTCGGCGTCCGCGTCGACGCCACCTCGATCGCGTTCGACAGCCTGATCCCGGGCGTCCAGAGCGGTCGTTACGACATGGCGATGGAGTGCATCTCCGACAACACCGAGCGCGAGAAGCAGGTGACCTTCGTCGACAACGCCTACGCGACCGGCGCGGTCTACACGCTCGCGACGAACACATCGATCACCACCGATCCGCTGACGCTGTGCGGGCTCAAGACCGCGACGCAGCAGGGCCTCGACCTCGCCGAGCAGATCACCTCGACGATCAACCCGCACTGCGCGAGCAGCGGCAAGCCGCCGGTGGAGATCCAGCAGTTCCCGTCGGCGAATGCCGCGCTGCTCGCGCTGTACTCCGGCCGCGTGGACTTCGTGCTCAACGACTACGCCGCCGCCGAAGCGTTGCAGAAGGCCGCGCCGAAGCCGCTGCGCTACGTCACCGACCCATTGCTGCAGAAGTACTACAACGGAATGGTCTTCAACAAGAAGGCCACCGAGCTGCAGCAGGCGTTCCTCGGGGCCCTCAAGACGATCATCGCCGACGGCTCCTACGACAAGATCATGAGCAGGTGGGACCTGCCGGCACTGGAGCTGACGAAACCGGGCATCAACCTGGCCGCCAGTGACCCGATACCCGCGCCGAAGCCCTGACCGGCCGACCACCATGTCCATGAGCCGCGAGCACGAGCGGCCCGGATCCGGGCCCGCGCCGGACACCCGGCATGGGTCCGACCTGGAGGCCGCGAAGATCGCCGCGCTGCCGGTCCGTCACCCCCGGCGCGTCCGGGGGCCGGTCGGCGCCGCGATTGTCCTGCTGGGGGTCGCCGTCGTCGTCGACGTGCTGGTGGAGAACAAGAATGTCGGCTGGGGCGAGATCGGGCACTATCTGTTCGACGGCGCCATCCTCGATGGACTCGTCCTTACGAGCTGGCTGACCGCGGTCGCCATGGCGGTCGGCATCGTGCTGGGCATCGTCCTCGCCCTGATGCGGCTGTCGTCGAACCCGTTCCTCTCGTGGGCGGCCCGCGGCTACATCTGGTTCTTCCGGGGCACACCAGTCCTCGTCCAACTTGTCTTCTGGTACAACCTCGCAGCGCTGTTCCCGAGGCTGTCAGTTGGTGTGCCGTTCGGCGGCCCGGCGTTCGTCTCGGGATCGGCCACCGCCATCATCACGCCGTACGCCGCCGCGCTGCTCGGCCTCGGCCTCAACGAGGCGGCGTACATGGCGGAGATCGTGCGCGGCGGGCTGAAGTCCGTCGATGAGGGTCAGGTCGAGGCGGCGCGCGCGCTCGCCATGACGTTCCCGCAGGTCACCCGCAAGATCGTGCTTCCGCAGGCGATGCGGGTCATCGTGCCGCCGACCGGCAACCAGGTCATCGGCATGCTCAAGCTGACGTCGTTGGTGAGTGTGATCGCGCTGTCCGATCTGCTGTACTCCGCGCAGACGATCTACGGGCACAATTTCGAGACGATCCCGCTGCTCATCGTCGTGAGCATCTGGTATCTCGCGCTCACCACGGTGCTCTCGTTCGGCCAGATGTTCATTGAACGCCGCTTCTCCCGGGGCGCGCCGACCCGGGCGAAGCGCCGCGCGCCGATCCCGGACGAAGCGGTGATCGCGTGAGCGGGAGGAGCGAGCAAACGGAGGCCACCGCCGATGGGGGAGGGCAGGGGCCCCGGGAACGAGGCGGAACACCGGGCAGCCGCCTGATGGTGGACGCCCGTGGTGTGCGGAAGTACTTCGGCTCCCATGAGGTGCTGCGCGGCGTCGACTTCGCGGTCGCCGACGGCGGTGTCGCCTGCCTCATCGGCCCGTCGGGGTCGGGTAAGTCGACGCTGCTGCGCTGCATCAACCATCTCGAGCCGATCGACGCCGGCGCCATCGTCGTCAACGGCGCGCTGATCGGGCATGCGGTGCGGGGCAGCCACATCGTCGAGCTGCCCGAGCGGCAGATCGCCCGCAACCGCATTGGTCTCGGGATGGTGTTCCAGCGATTCAATCTGTTCGCGCACCTGACCGCCGCCGACAACGTGATGTGCGCGCCGATGACGGTGCGCGGGATGTCCCGTGCCGATGCGCGGCGGCAGGCGCTCGAGCTGCTCGACCGGGTCGGGCTGGCCGCACGCGCCGACCACTACCCGGCGCAGCTGTCCGGCGGCCAGCAGCAGCGCGTCGCCATCGCCCGGGCGCTCGCGATGGACCCAAACCTGATCCTTTTCGACGAGCCGACCAGCGCGCTCGACCCCGAGCTCGTCGGGGAGGTGCTCGCCGTCATGCGCGACCTCGCCCGCTCCGGGATGACGATGGTGATCGTCACGCACGAGATCGCGTTTGCCCGCGAGATCGCGACCTCGGTGTCGTTCATGGACGACGGCCTCATCGTCGAGCAGGGCTCGGCCGCCGACGTCCTCGACAACCCGTGCAACCCCCGCACCCGCGCCTTCCTGAAGGCCGTGCTCTGAGCCGAGCGCGGTTCACACGGCCTGGCCACGTGAAAGGAAAACCCGTGTCCAACACAGTCGATGACATGATCGCCGTGCTCGAAGCCGAGCGGGAGGCCATCTGGCTCACCATCCCGGACGAGGTGGCGGCGCTCGGCCGCGGCGAGGTGCCCCGCGGCACCGGCGCGCGCGGCCAGTACCTGTCCACCCTGATGTTCGCCGAGGGCGAGGCGCGTACTCTCTCCGACGAGATGCTCTGGGGCGTCATCCAGGTCTGCGAGATCGAGACATCCGACCTCGCCACACTGCAGTCGATCATCAAGCAGATCATCGGCTACAAGGCCGACTTCTTCGACTTCGTCGGACTCCCGCACGCGGCATCCCTCATCCACGCCTA
The DNA here is from genome assembly GCF_900197875.1 of Frankia canadensis. GTDB lineage: Bacteria > Actinomycetota > Actinomycetes > Frankiales > Frankiaceae > Frankia > Frankia canadensis. The sequence continues at coordinate 10,532 of NZ_FZMO01000017.1, forward strand.
CGTCGCGGCCGCCTGCGCCGCGGAGTCCCTCCAGGACCTGCACCGCCTCACCTCCGCCGCGATCTCCTACGCCAACCGGCTGCACATGACTGTCGACGCCGTCTATCCGTGGGCGCTCGGAAACGCCTTCCCCCGCAAGGACCGCGCGGTCGTCTGAGCCGTTCACCGCGAATCCGAAAGGTCGTCACCGCATGGAACTGAGGTTCACCGTCAACGGAGTGGACGCCTGCCGCATCGAGGTCTGGGAGGACAAGGTCCCGAATCTCGCTGCCACGCTGCGTGAGAAGCTACCGATGAAGAGCACCCTGCAGCACGGTAAGTTGATCGGCGACATGGTCTTCTTCACGCTCCCGGTTGTCGCTGCCTGGGAAAACATGTACCGCACCGAGGAGGTGGGGCGGATGCGCCGCGAGGAGACGGGCGAGGCCACCGGGGCCGTCTGCTTCTACAGCCCGCGCCAGCAGTTCTGCATCGTCTACGGCGACGACACCGCCGACGAGCCGCTGCGGATCTCCTACATAGGTGAGGTCGTCAAGGGGAGTCTCGAGATGCGCCTCGTGGGCCTGGAGACATGGCTCCGGCAGGGCGCGATCGTCGAGCTGGCCGTTGCCTAGGTCGGCATCGCCCGACGGAGCCGCGCGGGCGGCGAAGGGCCGGGATACGACCCGGCCCTTCGCCGCACCGGTGCCGCGGGCCGGCGGCACCGTCGACGACCTGTTCGTCGAGGGCATCAGGTCGGGCGTGCTCACGCCCGCCCAGCGGCGCATCGCCCGCTACATCAGCGACCACGGTTCCGAGGTGGCGTTCCTGTCCAGCGTCGAACTCGCCGCGCGCGTCGGCGTGAGCCAGCCGTCGGTCACCCGGTTCGCCACAGCCGTCGGATACTCCGGCTACGCGGCGATGATCGAGGCGATCCGCGAGGTGGTGCTCGCCCCACGTCCCCGGGCGGCCGACAAGGGCAAGGACCTGAACCGCATGCAGGTCGCCGTCGAGCACAGCATCGAAAGCCTGACGTTCCTGCGCGACCAGCTCGTCGACCTGTCCGTCCTGCACCAGGCGGCGGCCGCACTCGCCGCGTCCCGGCCGATGCCGGTGTGCGGGTTTCGCGGGTCGGTGCCGATCGCCTCCTGGTTCTCCTTCTTCGCCTCGAAGATCCACCCGTCTGTCATGGCGTTGTGGGGCAGCGACAGCCATCTGGTCGAAAAGATCGCGCAGGCACGGTTGGCCGGCGGGACGGCGATGCTCGCCATCGTCATGCCGCGTTACCCGGCGCAGGCGCTGCTGGCGGTGCGGGCCGCGAAGAAGGAGGGGCTGATGGTCGTGCTGCTCGTCGACTCGGCGCTGAGCCCGCTCGCACCCTACGGCGACATCGTCCTTCCCGCCCCGGTCAACCCGGACTTCGTCTTCGACTCGCAGGTCGCACCGTTGCAGATGGCCGCCGCGCTGCTCGAACTGATCGCTGACCACGACAGGGAGGGGACCCAGATGCGCCTCGACCGCCTCGAGGAGCTGGCCGCCGAGTACGAGTTCTTCCTCCCCCCGGAGTAGGCCCTCAGGCGCCGCCCAGCCGCCGGCTCAGCTCCGCGGTCGTGCGGGCCACCTGTTCGGCAAGCCGGGCCCGGCCGCGGTCGTCGATCTCCTCGCTCGGGAACGTCAGGGCCACCGCCGCGACAGGGTGACCGGTGCGGTCACACGCGGCCGTCGCCACCGACGCGAACTCCGTCGTCACCTCGCCGTCCTCCAGGGCGTAGCCGCGCTGGCGGGTGATGACGAGTAGCTGGCGTAGCGCCGAGAGCGACCGCGGGCCGAGCTCGTTGCGCAGGACGAACGCCGACGCGTTCGGGTACAGCGCGCGGACCTGCGCGTTCGGTAGGCGCGCCAGAATCGCCCGGCCACTCGCGGTGATGTGCGCGGGCAGCCGGACACCGACGTCGGTGATCAGCGGTGGGCGGCCGGCCGCTCGCTCCTCGATGACGTACACGACGTCGCTACCATGCATGATCGCCAGATGCGCGTTCTGGCCGGTGCGGTCGACGAGCGCGGCGAGAGGTGCGCGGGCTACTCGCTGCAACGACGCCTGCCGGCTGTACCCCGACGCCAGCTCGTACACCGCCACTCCGAGCGCGTACCGCCGCTCCTCCGGCACGTGGACCACAAAGCCGGCGCGCATCAGCGTGTCGAGCAGATGGTACGTGGTTGAGCGCGGCAGCCGCAGGTCACGGCTGATCGCGGCGGCCGGCATCGGGCTGGCCTGGCCGCCGAGGTAACGGAGGACGGATAGGGCTTGCTCGGCGGCCGGGACGACACCCACGTGCCCACTCTACGGCTGGCTCCCCCGGACACTGGATGGCCAAGAAACACCAGATCACCACGACTGATGACTTCCACAGCGTCAGGCCCCTTGCGGTTGACCGTTCCTGTTCACGCCTGGGAATTGCACTCAGGAGCGTGTCTTACGTGGGGTGGGGGAGTTTCTTCCAGCAGGTCATCGCGGCGGCGAGGCTGAGGAATCCGAGGAAGTCACGGCCGTTGTGTTCGTAACGGATGGTCAGCCGGCGATGGTCGTTGAGCCACGGTGACATGGGGACGCACCTCGGGCAGGTCGAACACCTGCCGGCGTTCCACCCTGGCCACCGGCCGGCCCACCAGCGACGCCCCGCATCCCTCACACGGCCCCGGCGACCCTCGCCGTCGTCGCCGTCTCGGGACCCGGCCGTCGTGGTCGACGACGCCATGGCCCGGACGCAACAAGGATTCGGCGCACTCCGACCACGACCGGCAGCAGCGGAGCCACCAGCGGCAAGAGGAGACGGCCGTACGACGACCCGAGCCGGGCGCGCGATGATGCGCGGGAAGGCCAACCACCCTTCCCCCCTTTGGCCCTGCCTGCTGTCCGATGACCGGCGGATGGGGACCGCGGAGGGTGGCTGGCGTTCCGGTGCGGTCACGTGCATCGTCCGCATTCACGTGGTGCAGCCTCCAGGCTAACGCGGTGACGTCTGCGACGCTCCACATTCACCCACTGCGCCAGGAGGTCAACAGCGCACGGAACGTAGAGCTTCATGGCATCCCGGGTGCCAGATCGACGTGGTAGATCACAACCGCGGCCACGACGCCCGGGTCAGGCCGGTCTGGTACGCGAGGACGACGAGTTGAGCGCGGTCACGGGCGCCGAGTTTGGTCATGGCGTGGTTGACGTGGGTCTTGACGGTGAGTGGGCTGAGCGTCAGCTGATCGGCGATCTCCATGTTGGACATGCCGTCGGCGACGACGGTGGTCACCTCGCGTTCCCGGTCGGTGAGAGTGGTGGGCGGCGACGACACCGGGACCGGCTGGCTGTCCTACAGCATGAGGAATCTGGCGATGAGTCTGCGGGTGGCCGAAGGCGACAGCAGCGCATCGCCGCGGGCGACCGTGCGGATCGCGTCGATCGGAGCGTCCGGGCGCGCGCCCTTGCCCAGGAAGCCACTGGCCCCTGACCGCAACGCCTCGAAGATGTACTCGTCGACCTCAGTTCCCGGGCGATCCGCAACCGTTCCTCCGCTACGCGGCGGTTCGCCTCATTCTCCCTGGCCTGATCGGCACGTCTGGCTCGCTCCTCGGCCTCGACGACGTAGGCATGGTGGCTGCGCGTGGCGGTGCTGGTGCTCACCGCCAGGGTGGCATAGGACCCGGGCGCCACCGCACGCGTGCATCACGGGCCGCACGACGACATCGACATCCCTTGCCCCGGCCGGGGTCCGTGATCTGGCGGGATCCGCTGGTCAGGGTTGTGCCATCCCCGCCCGAGCGGGGCTCGGGAAGGAGTTCGGTGAGCAATGACCGCCGGTTCGATGACGACTACATCGCGGCGCCGTTGACGTATGCGGCGGCGATCGCGGCGCGGACGTCGCGGGTGCGGATCGGGACCGCGATCGTGATCGCGCCGTTGCATCATCCGGCGGAGATCGCCGAGCAGGCGGCGATGGTCGACCTCGTCTCGAACGGGCGGCTCGACCTCGGGATCGGCGCGGGCTACCGGGTGCCGGAGTACGAGCTGTTCGGCGCCTCGCTGCAGCGTCGCTACGCACAGACCGACGAGCGGGCTCGGGAGATCCGCCGTTTGTGGGCGCCGGGCGGTGTCACGCCGCGGCCGGTGCAGGATCCGCCGCCGATCTGGATGGGCTATCAGGGCCCGCAGGGCGCGCGCCGCGCCGGGCTTCTCGGCGAGTCGCTGCTCAGCGCGGACGCGGCGTTGTGGGAGCCCTACCGGGCCGGGCTGGCCGAGGCGGGCCACGACGTGGCGGCCGCGCGGATGGCCGGGGGGATCCAGGCGTGGGTCAGTGAGGACCCCGAGGCTGTCGCCGCGCGGATCTTCGACTTTGTCGGGGACGCCCCCGTGGAAACGGTGTTCCTGTGGGCCTCGGTCGGTGGCCAGCCGGAAGAGACCGTCGCCCGCCACATCCAGACCGTGTGCACCCGACTCGCCCCGATCCTCGCCGCGGGCCGCCCGGCGAAGGAAGGGCGGTAAGGAAGGGCGGTGACGATGCTCCTGGAGGTTCCCACCCTGCGGCAGGCCGCCGACATCGTCGCGATCCAGCAGCGCTCGGCAGGCCGACGCACTCGATGCTGATGGGTTGGACGGGGGCGGATGTGCGGTGGTCCCGGGTCGCTCAGCGACCGCCGCCCGCGGCGGTCCGGGCGGCGTACTCGAAGGCGATGTTGCTGCCGCCGCGGCCCTGGACCACTGCCACCGTCATCTCGCCGACGCCCGCGACGTGGATGCGCACCTCGTCGCCCGGGCGGATCGGACCGACGCCCGACGGGGTGCCGGTGGCGATGACGTCCCCCGGCTCCAGGGTCGTCACCGAGGTGGCGAGCTCGATCATGCCGCGGACGTCGACGAGCAGGTCGCGGGTGTTGGCCCGCTGGCGGACCTCGCCGTTGACGAGGAGCCACAGATCGAGGTCGTCGGGGTCGGGGATCTCGTCGCGGGTGACGATCCACGGGCCCAGCGGGGTGAACGTGTCGTAGGACTTGCGCATCACCCGCTCCTCGGTGCCGCGCACGGTGACGTCGATGAGGCAGCTGTAGCCGAGGATGTGGTCGAGGGCGTCCTCGCGGGACACGTGCCGGCCGCGCCGGCCGATGACGATCGCCAGCTCGCACTCGTGGTGTACCTCGCGGTCGGCGAGCTCGGGCAGCACGATCGGGTCGCGCGGGCCGGACAGCGAGGAGGTCGCCTTGAGGAAGAAGCCGTTCTTGTCCGCGCGGTTCGGCGAGTTCATCTCCTCGCGGTGGGCCTGGTAGTTCGCCGGGTAGGCGAGCAGCTGGTGTGGCCAGCCGACCGGCGACTCCAGCCGCACCGACGCGAGCGCCACCCGCGCGCCGGTGGCCAGCCGCCGCTCCAGCTCGGGCCGCAGCTGGTCGAACCGCGCGTACAGCGCGATCTCGGTGACGGGCGGCCAGCTACCGAGCGGGACCGGCGAGAGGTCGGTGACCTCGACGATCTCCTCGCCGTCGACCAGGCCGATCCGGCCGCCGTCGTACCGTGCGATCCTCACGCTCCCACTCCTTCCGTCGCCGCTGCCGTCGCCGACGCTGCTGCCGTCGCCGACGCGGGCGACGCGAGCGGCCGCGGCGCCGCGCCGCGCACGATGTCGATGATCCGGGCCGCCTCGGCCGGGTCCGGCGCGCTCGCCGACCGGTAGGCGGTGTGGCCGTCCGGGCGGACCAGGGTCAGCCCGCTGCCGTAGGCCGCGACGACGGCCGGCTCGTCGATCGCGGTGACGGTCACCGGCACGCCGAGGGTCTGCGCCGCGTTCGCGAGCGTGTCGGCGCTGGGGGCGTCCGCGCCGACGCGCAGCAGCGCGAGACCGCGGCCGAACAGGTCGAGGGTGGAGCTGCCGTCCGCGCGCCACACGTGCGGCGCGCGGGCGCCGGGGCGGTTGATCGGGGTGTAGGTCATCCGCTCGTCCGGCGGCGTGGGGGTGCCGTCGGATACGACAACGGCGGAGTCGTCGTACCAGTAGCCCAGGTGCATGCCCATCGTGTGCCACTCGTGTTTCATGATCTCACTGAACGTCGCGCCCAGCGTGGTGCGGGCCGCCGCGCCGGCGGGCGTGTCGTCGAGGAACTCGGGCGGCGGGCGCAGCGTGGTACGGGTGGACAGCATCCGGCCGAGGTTCGTGCTCGCCTCGCTGGCGTTGCGCTGGGCGACCGGGCGCCGCTCGGGCCCGTACGCGTCGAGCAGCCCCGGGCCGCCCCAGCCGCGCAGGTTCGCCTCCAGCGTCCAGGACAGCCCCACCGCGTCGCCGATGCCGGTGTTCATGCCGAACCCGCCGGTCGGCGACATCACGTGCGCGGCGTCGCCGGCGAGGAACACCCGGCCGCGGCCGTAGGAGGCGGCGACGAGCTCGCCGCGCGTCCACGGCACGACGCTCTCGATCTCGAAGTCGAAGTCGACGCCGACCGCGCGGCGGATCGCCTCGTCGATCTCCTCGGGGGAGAACAGTCGCGGGTTGGTGTCCCCGATGATGGACATCCGCCAGCGGTCGTTGCCGTTGATGGCGACGATCGTGGCCCAGGTGCCCTCCTGGCCGATGATGATGTACCGGTACAGCCGGCCCTTGTCGTGCAGCGACACGAAGTCCGGGCAGCGAAAGATGATGTTCGTGGTGTAGGTGAGGGAGCGCTCGCCCTCCATGGGGATGCCCACGAACTCGCGCACGGCACTCGTCGCCCCGTCGGCGCCGACAAGGTAGCGCGCCCGCACCGTCTCGGTCTGCCCGGACTCGATGTCGCGCAGCGTGACCTCGACGCGATCGACGTCCTCGGTGACCGCGACGAACTCCGTCCGGTAGCGCACGGTGGCCTCGTCACGGGTGGCGACGAAGCGCTGCAGGATCGGGTCGAACATGTCCTGCGGGCAGCGCTCCCGCTTCTGCGGGCTCTGCGGCGGCGGGGACGACGTCCCCATCGCCGCGACCCTCTCCCGGCCCAGCTCGTAGCCGGTGACGGCGGTGACGTAGACGTTGTCCTGCGGGTAGTCGCGCGGGTAGGGGCTCTGCTCGACCCGCTCGACGATGCCCCAGCGCCGGCAGAACTCCATCGTGCGCACGCCGACGAGGTCCATCTTCGGCTGGTGAATGGTGCCGTCGCCGCGGTCGACGAGCAGGCTTGTCACCCCCCGCCAGCCCAGGTCCCCGGCGAGGGCCAGGCCGACCGGACCGGCCCCGATGATCACGACGTCACAGGCGGGTTGCACGGATCTCCCCCCATTGTCAGAATGGTTCAACCATACTGACACGGTTGGTCCGCGGAGAGCCAGATCCGCGGGGATCCAGGTCGGAGGGCAGACCGATGACGACGCACGCGCCAGCCGGCTACTTCGAGGCGCTCGGCACGCGGAGCTTCGGTCCGGGCTGGGCCAAGCCCACCCCGTCGCTGTACCCCGAACCCAGGCGTGACTTCGTGCCCGCCCAGTGGCGCTTCCGCGAGGCCCGGGCCTTCCTGCACGACGCCGGTGGGTTCGTCTCGGTGGAGTTCGCCGAGCGCCGCAACCTCATCTGCGTCAACCCGCACGAAGGCAACGACTACGCCTCCACCACGAACCTGGTGGCCGCGTTCCAGATGGTGCTGCCGCACGAGTCGCCGCGCGCGCACCGCCACACGCCGAACGCGCTGCGCGTCGCTCTCGAGGTGCCCGAGGGCACCTACACGGTCGTCGACGGGGTCCGCGTCGACATGGAGGCCGGCGACGTCCTGCTGACCCCGAACTGGATGTGGCACGGGCACGGTAACGACAGCGAGGCCGAGGCCTACTGGATCGACATCCTCGACGTGCCGCTCGTGCAGCACCTCGGCCCGATGTTCTTCGAGACGCACCCGGACCTCGTGCAGCGCGTCGACGGCGCCGAGCCGGACTCGCCGATGCGGCTGCGCACGGCGCGCCTGGCGGCGCGGGCGCGCGAGGGCGGGGGGCGTCTCACCGCGCTGCCGCACGGCGGGGCGCTGCGCTCGATCGGGCTGGAGGTACTGACCCTGCCGGCGGGCAGCCGGACCGAACCGCTGCGCACGACCGCGAACAACCTGTACGTCACCCTGGGCGGGCAGGCCCGGATCGCGGCCGGGCAGGTGAGCGAGACCACCCGCGAGTACGACTACGCCTGCGAGTACGACTACGCCTGCGAGTACGGCGACGTCGTCGCGCTGCCGGGCTGGTGGGAGCACACCATTGCCGCGGAGACGGACGTGACGGTGCTGCGCGCCACCGACGCCCCCCTGCTCGACCGGCTCGGGCTGCTGCGCACCGCCGGCGGGTAACCTGATCCCACCAGTCCCCGGGAGTGCGCGTGGTGTCCCCTGCCGCCGGCAAGCCGGCGATCGCCTTCGCCCCGGCGCGGGCGACCCGGTCGTTCGACGAGGTCGTCGGCCAGATCCGGGGCAAGATCCTGGGCGGCGAGCTGCGCCCGGGTGACCGGCTGCCCGCCGAGCGGGCGATGGCCGAGCAGTTCGGCGTCAGCCGGAACATGGTCCGCGAGGCGCTGCGGATGCTGGAGATCACCGGCATGATCGAGCTGCGCCGCGGCCAGCTCGGCGGCGCGTTCGTCTCGGTCGGCCGCTCCGAGCCCGTCACCCGCAGCCTCACCGACATGATCAGCATAGGCGGGTTCACCCTCGCCGACCTCACCGAAGCGCGGGTCTGGCTGAGCAGCACCGTCGTGCGGGTCGCCGCCGAGCGCGCCGGCCCGGACGACCTCGACGGCCTGCGCGCCAACGTCCGTGAGGCGGGGCAGCGGGCCGCCGCCTGCGACTGGGCGGCGGTGGCCAGGATCAACATCGAGTTCCACAACGTCCTGGCTCAGGCCACGGGGAACAAGGTTCTGGAGATGCTGCAGCGTTCCCTGATGGCGGTCATGGCCGACGTGTCGACCGTCGCCGGGCCCATCCGCAGCGACATGACGATCACCTCGCGCGAGCGGTTCCTCGCGCTGTTCACCGCCGGGCGCATCGACGACGCGGTGGCGGAGATGGAGGCGAACCTGCGCCGGGTGCACGCCTACTTCCTCGCCCACAGCGCCGGCACCCGCTACGCCCCCGCGCCCCCCGCCGCGCCCTCGTCGGGCACGACGTAGGTGTAGCCCTCGGCGATGTGCTCGCCCATCGCGAGGTAGGCGCCGGGCCCGTCACCGGCGCGGATGCGGTCGAGCACCCGCTCGTGCGCGGCGATGCCGGCCAGCCGGTTCTCCATCGTGTACTTGGACGGCAGGTTGTGCGCCCAGTCCTCCTCCTGCCCCGACCACAGCAGCTCCAGCGTGCCGACGAGGGCCTGCAGGGTCCGGTTCCCGCAGCGTTCGGCGAGCGTCTCGTGGAAGCGGCGGTTGAGCGCGATGGCGGTGTGCTCGTCCGCGGTGGCGGCGCGGGTCTGCTCGATCAGCTCGGTGAGCTCGCCCACCGTCGCCTCGTCGGACTGCTCGGCGCACAGCTGCGCGCAGACCGGTTCGATCGCCCGCAGCGCCCCGGCGAGGTCCGTGAGGTCCACCTGCTGGCTGCGCAGCACCATGCCGAGCCGGGAGGCGGCCCCGGACAGGCTCGGCGCGTGCACGACGGACCCGCCGGTGTTGCCGCGCAGCACCGTGACGAGCCCCTCGGACTCGAGGATGCGCAGCGCCTCCCGGGTGGCCGGCAGCCCGACGCCGAACCGCCGGCGCAGGTGCTCCAGGGTCGGCAGGGCGCTGCCGTCGGGCAGCTCCCCGCGCACGATCGAGTGCCGCAGGTGGTTCGCGACGAGCTCGGCGTTCGAGCGGTGCCGGATCAGCGGCGCCCGCGCATCGGTGGTGACGTCGCCCTCCACGTCCCGTTCTCCCACTGTCCGTCGCGTCGACCGGTCATCGCCGGCGCAGCCGCACTGTATAGGACGCGATCGCGCACGCGGCGTCGCCGTCGCCGGCCACCGTGACCGCCACGATGGCCCGCCCGCCGCCGCGCTCGACGATCCTCGAGGTCACGCCCACCGCGCCCCGCAGCCGCACCGGCGCCAGGTAGTCGAGGGTGACCGAGAGCACCCGCGAACCGGCGAGGTCCGGCGCCGGCCGCCCGCGCAGCCACTCCAGCCCGATGTCGGTGTACACCGCGACGGCGCCGCCGTGCATGAACCCGTAGGAGTTGCCGACGTCGCCGTGCGCCGGCACGCGCAGCCGGACCACGTCCGCGTCGGCGTGCTCCAGCGTCGTGGCGTCGCCCAGCAGGTCCTCGACCGCCGGCGTGTGCCCCGTCGGCACCCGGGACGGGGCGTCGACGCGCCCGCCGGCCTGGCGCGGGTCGAGCACGAGGATCCGCGCGGACAGATGCCCCGCCACCGTTCCCGCCTGGGCGTCCCCACCGTCTCCCGGGCCCGCGCTACCCGCCTCGGCGCCACCCGCGCCGCCGGAGACAGGGGGCGCGCCGTTCGCGCCGGTGCGCTCCGCGCCGTTCCCGTCCGCAGTGGCGTCCGGCAGGGATGCGACGACGCCGACGGTGAGCGCGCGAGGGCCGTGCGCCACCGAGGCGTGCGCGGTGGCGCGCAGCCGCGGTCCGGCCTCGCCGAGCGGGTCGAGGCGCAGCGACTCGGTCATGACCCGGTACCCGCCGGCGCGGTCGAGCAGGGCCGCGGCGCCGGCGGCGACGTCGGCGACGATCACCTGGGGTGCGGGTAGCCCACGCTCGGACAGGCCGGCAAGCCACGGTGAGGGCCGCAGCAGGAAGGTGGCCACCGGCGCGCCGGTCGACGGGTCGGGGCCCGCCGACGGCTCGGGATTGGCGTCCACCAGGGTGGTGAAGGGGATCGGGGTACCACTCAGCCCGATCCGGGGTGCGAACGTCCCCGCGCGCACGCTCATCGCGCGACCCCCCCGGTGGCGGACTCGCGGGCCGGGCTGTCCGCCCCGGCCGCCGTGCCCTGATCGGCCGTCGCGGCCTGATCGCCCGCCGTGGCGGTGGCGTCCGCCGTGGCGGCGCGCAGCGCCTCGGCGCGTTCGACGATCGCGCCCGAGCGCCACAGCTCCGCCGCGCGCGCGTCGGTGATCCCCCACTCGGCGAGGACGGCGCCGGTGTGGTCGCCGGCCCGCGCCGGCGGGCGGGTGGGCGGAGGGACGTCGAC
>NZ_FZMO01000002.1 GCF_900197875.1 Frankia canadensis
CGCCGTCTACGGCCAGTCCCAGACCGACCTGGCGAACGCCCTGGGTCGCCTGCGCACGCTCGCCAGCCCGTCGACGACCCCGACGACCCCGCCGGCCCGGCCGGCCCGGCCGACCACGGGCGCCTCGGTCTCGCCCGGCGCCGCGTCCTCGTCCGGCCGGACGGGCGTTGACGCGCCGGTGTCCGGCACACCATCGCCGCCGCCATCTCCCACGCGTCAGGCGCCGCCATCGCCCGACTGACCGGACGGCCTGGCGGGTGCGGCGCACGCCGGCCGGCACCACCGCGGCGCGGCCGCCAGAAAAATCCAAAAAAGGTCCGCCCTCGATTTGACACCTCCTGGTTCCCGCCCTGTATGGTGATGACACACACCGACGCGGGGTGGAGCAGCTCGGTAGCTCGCTGGGCTCATAACCCAGAGGTCGCAGGTTCAAATCCTGCCCCCGCTACAAAGGAAAGAGGCTCTCGGAGGAATTCCTCCGAGAGCCTCTTTCATTGCTGTGGCAGGTGGTTACAGGAGGCGGCCGGTTTCGATGCCGGGCGTGGGCGCTGGCCCGCGCTCCGTGCGGAGGCGCGGGCCGTGTCCTGGGCGGTCTGCCTAGCGGGTGTTCGGGCGGGGGGACCGCCAGGGCGTCGCGGGGCGGACGGCCTCAGCGGCGTGGACGAGCGCCTGGGCGAGGCGGCGGGCCTCGTCGGGATCCAGATAGGCCGCCGCGAGGGTGTCCAGCATCGGGGCGTCCACCCGGAGAAGAATCACCGGCGCGCCGCTGGCGCTCGCCGGCGGCTCGGGGCGCACGGTGATCTCGGCTTGGCCGATGCGCGTAATCAAAATGCCGTCCTGCGGGTCATGGTGGACCAGCGCCATGCTCACCCCATCATGTCTGGGCCGAGTTTGTTTGACTGTCGTTGCATCAGTTGGACTCTTGTTGGTGCTTTGGGGTTGTTCGTGGACGGTGTCTTCGGGGTGACTCTGCCGACCGTTCCCGCCGGGCGGCGTCTCACCCGTGGTGCCGGCCGAACAGTGCCCTGGAGGGTGGCGCCCCGCACCGTCAGCGGACTCCCCACGTGTACGTCTGCTTGACCAGGCGCAGGTAGACGAAGGTCTCCGTCGCGAGGACCTGGGGTATGGCCCGGATCTGCGTGTTGATGAGCTCCAGCAGATGCTCGTCGTCCTCGGCGACGATCTCCACGATGAGGTCGAACGAACCGGCGGTGAGGACGACGTAGTCGACCTCGGGCAGCGCGGAGATCGTGTCGGCGACGTCGCGGGTGTCGCCGGTGACCCGGACGCCGATCATGGCCTGCCGGTGGAAGCCGACCCGCAGCGGATCGGTGACCGCGACGATCTGCATGACGCCGGCGTCTAGCAGGCGCTGGACCCGCTGGCGCACGGCGGCCTCGGACAGGCCGACGGCGGCCGCCATCGCCGCGTAGGAGCGCCGGCCGTCCTGCTGGAGCTGTTCGATGATGGCCTTGTTGACGTCGTCGAGCAGGGCGTCGGGGGCGGATCGCTGGCCGAGTGTGCGTCGGGACTGCACCCGGGATCCCTCCTCTCGCCCGGCGACACCACCGGTTTGTCAGGCAACCAGTAGAAAAGGCCAGATTGGCCCGGATCGCCCGCGGGCGTGCGCTGTCATCGTATGGCTACCGCGGAGCGAACTGGGAAGGCATCCCAAAAACGGCTCTTCTCGATGGATTCCGTCGCTCTTCCCCCTTCGGGTCTACGCTTTCAGTAGTTGCCTGCCGGAGGAGGTGTCTCGGTGTCGGACCTGATGACGACCCGGACGGGGGTGAGCCGGGCCGCGCTGCGTGCCGCGGCGGCCACGCTCACCGAGAGGGAGGAGGCTCGCCTGCAGGCCCGCACGCCCGCCTCGAAACGGATGCACGCGCGGGCCGTGCGGTCGATGACGTCCGGCGTGCCGTCGTCCTACCAGGTGCGCGACCCATGGCCGATCTACCTCACCCACGGCCGCGGCGCGCGAGTCTGGGACGTGGACGGCACCGAGTACTCCGACTTCCACAACGGCTACGGCTCGATGGTGCAGGGCCACGCCCATCCCGCGATCGTGCGGGCGGTCGGCGAACGGATCGCCCTCGGCAGCCACTTCGCCATGCCCACCGAGGACTCGATCGTCGTCAGCGAGGAGCTCGCCCGCCGCTTCGGCCTGCCACGGTGGCGCTACGTCAACTCCGGCTCGGAGGCGACGATGGACGCGATCCGGATCGCCCGCGGCATCACCGGCCGCGACACCATCATCAAGATCTTCGGCTCGTATCACGGTCACCACGACTACGTGATGGTCTCGATCGGCACGCCGTACGCCGACATCGGCCCGGCCGACCACATGAACTCCCTCGGCTACGGCGCGGGCATCCCGCAGGCCGTCGTCGACCTGACCGTGCCGGTCCCGTTCAACGACGCCCCGGCCATGCTGCGCCGCGTCGAGGCGTTGGTGGCGGAGGATCGCGCGCCCGCCTGCGTGATCATGGAGGCGGCGATGATGAACCTCGGCGTCGTCCTGCCCGAGCCCGGCTACCTGGCCGCCGTGCGGGAGATCACCGCCCGGCACGGCATCATCCTGATCTTCGACGAGGTCAAGACCGGGCTGTGCGTGGCGGCGGGCGGCGCCACCGAGCGCTTCGGCGTCCGCCCGGACATGGTCACCCTCGCCAAGGCGCTCGGCGGCGGGCTGCCGTCGGGCGCGATCGGCGCCACCGCGGAGATCATGGAGATCGTCGCCACCGACCGGGTGAAGCAGGTCGGCACCTACAACGGCAACCCGCTGACGATGGCCGCGGCTCGGGCCAGCCTGCTCGAGGTGCTCACCGGCGACGCCTACGCGCACCTCGAGCGCCTCGGTGACCGCCTGACCGCGGGCTGCGACGAGATCCTCGCCCGCCACGGCCTGCCCGGCTACACGGTCAGCGTCGGCTCCAAGGGCTGCGTGAACTTCACCGACGCCCTGATCCGCGACTACACGTCGTTCATGGAACACCAGCTCGCCGAGCTACCGGCGCTCGCCTGGCTCTACAACGCCAACCGGGGCGTCCTGATGGCGCCGGGTCGCGAGGAGGAATGGACGCTGTCGGTCCAGCACACCGACGCCGACGTCGACCGCTATCTGGACAGCCTCGACCAGCTCGCCCACGACCTCGTCCGCGCTGCCGCGTGATCCGGGAGGGACCATGGACGCGATCCTCGCCAACCTCATCGGCGGCGTCGCCGGCCAGGCGGCCGACGGCGGGACAATGTCGATCCTCGACCCGTCCACCGGCGAGCTGCTCGCCCAGGCGCCCCGCTCGGGCCCGGCGGACGTCGACGCCGCGGTGCGCGCCGCCGCGGCCGCGTTCGAGATCTGGCGCGACACCACGCCGGCTGAGCGATCCCGGGCGCTGCTGCGCCTCGCCGACGCGGTCGAGGAACGGGCGGCGGGGATCGCCGCGGTGGAGTGCGCCAACACCGGCAAGCCGCGCCAGCTCACCATCGACGAGGAGATCGGGCCCAGCGCGGACCAGATCCGCTTCTTCGCCGGGGCGGCGCGCACGCTCGAGGGCCGCGCCGGCGGGGAGTACCTGGCCGGGCACACCAGCTTCGTGCGCCGCGAGCCGATCGGCGTGTGCGCCCAGGTGACGCCGTGGAACTACCCGTTGATGATGGCGGTGTGGAAGGTCGCCCCGGCCATCGCCGCGGGCAACACGGTCGTGCTCAAGCCGTCCGACACCACCCCGGCATCGAGCCTGCTGCTGGCCGGAATCGCGGCCGAGTTCCTGCCACCGGGTGTGCTCAACGTCGTCTGCGGAGACCGGGACACCGGCCGGGCGCTGGTCGCCCATCCGGGGCCGGCGATGGTGTCGGTGACCGGCAGCGTGCGGGCCGGCCGGGAGGTCGCCAGCGCGGCGGCGGACACCCTCAAGCGGGTACACCTGGAGCTCGGCGGCAAGGCGCCCGTCATCGTCTTCGACGACGTCGACCCGGCCGAGGTGGCCGCCGAGATCGCCGGCGCCGCCTACTTCAACGCCGGGCAGGACTGCACGGCGGCGACACGGGTGCTCGCCGCCGCCGGCATCCACGACGAGCTCGCCGCGGCGCTCGCCGAGGCGGCCCGGGCCACGGCCACCGGCGCGCCGGACCAGCTCGACGTCGACTACGGGCCGCTGAACAACGCCGACCAGCTTGCCCGCGTCGGCGGGCTCGTCGACCGGGCGCCGGCGCACGCCGAGCTGCTCACCGGCGGGGCGCCGCTGGACCGGCCGGGCTACTTCTATCCGGCCACCGTCGTCGCCGGCCTGCGCCAGTCCGACGAGCTCATCCAGCGGGAGGTGTTCGGCCCGGTGATCACGATGCAGCGGTTCGACTCCGAGGACACCGCCGTCGACTGGGCGAACGGCGTCGAGTACGGCCTGGCCTCGAGCGTCTGGACGCGCGACCACGGGCGGGCGATGCGGGTGGCCCGGCGGCTGGACTTCGGCTGCGTGTGGATCAACACCCACCTGTCGATCGTCGCGGAGATGCCGCACGGCGGGTTCAAGAGCAGTGGCTACGGCAAGGATCTCTCGGTGTACGGGCTGGAGGACTACACCAGGATCAAGCACGTGATGAGCAACATCGAGTTCTGACGGGACCGGGTGATGGCGGCGCACGGCGGGGCCACCCCCGCCCCGACGGCCCGGTCCGTGGTCGTGCACGGATACCGGCGCTGCTACCTGCGGGCCGGGCGCGGACCGGCGCTGCTGCTCATCCACGGCATCGGCGACAACGCCCGCACCTGGGCGCCGGTGCTGTCCCAGCTGGCCCGTCACCACACGGTGATCGCCCCGGACCTGCTGGGGCACGGCGAGTCGGACAAGCCGCGCGGCGACTACTCGATCGGCGGCTACGCCTGCGGGATGCGCGACCTGCTCACCGTCCTCGGCATCGACCGGGTCACGGTCGTCGGGCACTCCCTGGGCGGCGGTGTCGCGATGCAGTTCGCCTACCAGTTCCCGGAACGCTGCGAACGCCTCGTGCTCGTCTCCACCGGCGGGGTGGGCCCCGACGTCCATCCCGCGCTGCGGGCGGCCGCCCTGCCGGGCGCCGGGATGGTGCTGTCGCTGGTCCGTGTGCCGGCGGTGCGGATCGCCGGACGGGCGGGGATGCGGGCGCTGCGGCTCGCGCAGGCGGACCTGGCCCGCGACGGCGCGGACATCCTCGGCGTCTGCGGCTCACTGGGGGCGCCGACCGCGCGGGCGGCGTTCCTGCGCACACTGCGCTCCGTCATCGACGCCCACGGGCAGTCGATCACGATGCTCGACCGGTGCTACCTCGCGGAAGGGATGCCATCCCTGATCGTCTGGGGCGGACGTGACGCGGTCATTCCGGTCGAGCACGCCTGGACGGCGCACGCGGCGATGCCCGGCAGCCGGCTCGAGATCTTTCCGGACGCCGGCCATTTTCCGCATCACAGTGATCCGGCCCGATTCCGCCGCGTCCTCGAGGATTTCCTGGCCGGTACCGCTCCGGCGGTCCACTCGGCCGGGCGGTGGCGCACGATCCTACGGGACAACGCGTCGGCATCGGGATCGGCGGCGGCTGGCGGCGCGCACTCGCCGCGCCGCCCTGGGCCGTCACGGTCGGCGGCGGATGGGACGGCGACGTAGGCGTGGATGGCGGGTTGCGCGGTTCTCGGCTGGACCGCGTGTCACGGTGCTGTTCGTCACCTGGGAAGGTTCGCCGCGCGTCCCGCTGCCGCCGGAGTCGTACCTTGTGCACGGTGCCTGTTGGGGCCAGCCGCCGTTCGCGTGTTGTGTGGTCTTCCGGTGCGGGTCTGCATTAACGGGTCGGCACCCGCTATCGTGGAGTTCAACGGGCAGGCCGACGTCAATATGGCCTATCCTTGGTGGCGTAACACCAAAGTCGTCAATACGCGGAGGTCGACCCTTGGCACGCCGTGCACGACTCAGCTGGCCGCAGGAACGGCGCCAGGCGAGTGAAGTGGTTGTTAGCCGGGTCGATCCCGGGCGGGGCTGGACCTTGGAGCAGGCTCGTGACCTGGTGCGACAGGGATACTCCGTCGAGCACGTGGCGGAACGGACCGGCTTTCCGGAGCAGATGCTGAAAGTGGCGGAGGAGGACTGAGCGCAGTCGCGGGTCATCACCGTGTCAGGAAAGTGCCACGGTGAGCCATGGCGGGCGCCCGTGCGGGGGGATGCCGGTAATCCGGCCGGGTCGCCAATCTGTCGGTTCGTCCCGTGGACCTATCGTGGCCACCTGCCGGCCGTGTCCGCTATACCTGCTGGAAGCGACCTTACCGGCGAGGTTATGCGGCAGCCCGGCGACGGTCACGCTGCGCACCGTGCATTGGGTAAGTTCGTCAGCTTCATGAGGAAATTTGCCGGAGCTGGCCGGCTCTAAGGGTTGTGGCCCGTTCGGGCGTCGATAACGGAGCCGGTGACGCGGACGAGGCGTCGCAAGTGGTCGCTGTAGACCGCGTCAAGGCCGTAGCCGGCCAGGCGGGCCAGCGTCGCCGTGCGCTGCGCGTCCCAGCCGAACGCGGCCAGGCCGAGCTCGTGCAGCGCCGCGGCGATCCCGGCCCGGCTCGGCGTCCATTCCCGGGTGCGCAGGTTCAGGGCAGCGACGCCCGCCGCCCGCAGCCGCGCGCCGTAGGCGTCGATGCCACCGCCTGATTCCACGTTCGCCATCGCCGTCGAGTTCACCAGTCGCACGTCCGGATCCCGGGACCGGTAGGCGGCAAGCTCCGGCAGGTTCCCGCACAGCCACAGCCGGGCGGCCGCCGCGCTCCCGCCGGCGGCGCGGGTGACGGCGAGGACGGCATCGGCGGCGTCCGCCCAGCCGCCCGCCGGCCCCTTGAGGTCAAGACTGAACTCGAACGACGTGCCGAGCTCGGCGTAGAACGAGGCCAGCGTCGGCAGCCAGCCCGGCAGCCGGTCGACGGTCAGCTCGGTGATCCGCCGCTGCCGCCCGGGCGGGCCGAGGACGCCGTCGTGGTGCAGCACCGGCACGCCGTCGGCGGTCAGCCAGGCGTCGGACTCCAGCCCGCTCGCCCCGCCGGCCAGCGCCCGGCGGAACGCGGGCAGGGTGTTCTCGCGCTGGTGCGGGGCCGGCGCCCCGCGATGCGCGAAGCCGATCACCGACCGTCACCCCTTCCGTCCTCGCCGGGGCGCGAGACACGCGCGACGCCGGCCGCCCGCGTCAGCGGGTGAACGACCGCAGCGCCACGTCGTGCAGCGCGCCGTTGGTGGTGAGGATCGTGCCGTGCCCCGGGCCGCGCTGGCCGGACAGGTCGGTGAACCGCCCACCGGCCTCCTCGACGATGACCTGCAGCGCCGCCAGGTCCCACAGCGACACCACCGGCTCGCAGGCGAGGTCGACCGCACCCTCGGCGACCATCATGTGCGACCAGAAGTCGCCGTACGCCCGGGTGCGCCAGACCTGGTCGGCCAGGTGCAGGAACTCGTCGAGCCGGCCGGCGGTCCGCCAGCCCTCGATCGAGGCGAAGGACATGAACGCGTCGTCCAGCCGGGTGACCGACGACACGCGCAGCGCCCGGGTGTCGCCGGTCGCGTCGCGGGTGAACGCCCCGGTGCCCCGGGCCCCCCACCAGCGCCGGCTCATCGCCGGGGCGCTCGCCACCCCGACCACCATCTCGCCGTCGATCTCCAGACCGAGCAGCGTTCCCCAGACGGGGACACCGCGCACGAAGTTCTTGGTGCCGTCGACCGGGTCGAGGATCCAGCGCCGGCGGGCACCGCCGCCGACGAGCCCCTCCTCCTCGCCGAGGACGGCGTCATCCGGCCTGGCCACGGCGAGCCGTTCGCGGATCATGGACTCGACGGCGGTGTCGGCGTCGGAGACCGGCGTGTTGTCGGGCTTGGACTCGACGTGCAGATCAACGGCCTGGAACCGGGAGAGAGTGATCCGATCGGCGGCGTCGGCGAGGCTCAGCGCGAGCGCGAGGTCGTCGGCAACGGTGACGGCGCCGAGGGCGTCGGTCGATTCGGTGCCCACGGAGGTGGGGTTAGGCGGGGTCACGCCTGCGAGACTACGAGGCGAGCCCCACGGCGCGTACGCCCCGCGGACGCTCCACCCCGCGTGGCGGGATGAGTGTGACCAATCTCCCGTTCACCGGCGCCTTCACCGGCGCGTGCACCGGCGACGGCCATCGAAGGCATTCACGGCGCGCTGCCGCGGGCGGCCAGCAGACGGCGCAGGCTCGCCAGGCGGGCCGCGTCGGCGTCCCCGTCGCGCACCGCGGAGTCCAGCGCGCAGTCCGGGGACGGCGCCAGGTGCTCGCAGCCCGGCTCGCACATCTCGGCGGCGGCCGCGAGGTCCGAGAACGCCCGCAGCACCCGCGACGGCGCCACCGCGCCGAGGCCGAACGAGCGCACCCCCGGCGTGTCGATGACCGTCCCGCCGCCCGGCAGCCGCAGCGCCACCGCCGCCGACGACGTGTGCCGCCCGCGGCCGGTCACCGCGTTCACCTCGCCGATCGCCCGGTCCGCGGCCGGCACCAGCCGATTGACCAGGCTGGACTTGCCGACGCCGCTGTGCCCGAACAGCACGCTCAGCCGGCCGGCCAGCAACGCCAGCAGCGGCGTCAGGTCGGTGTCCGGGCGGGTGGTCACCACCGGGAACCCCAGCGGCCGGTACAGCTCGATGATCGCGTCCGGGGCGGCCAGGTCGGTCTTGGTCAGGCACAGCACCGGGGCCAGCCCGCCGTCGTACGCGGCGACCAGGCAGCGGTCGATCAGGCCCGGCCGCGGCTCCGGGTCGGTGACCGCGCACACGATGACCAGGATGTCCGCGTTCGCGACGATCGGCCGCTCGGCCGGATCGGCGTCGTCCGGGGTGCGCCGCAGGACGCTCGTGCGCTCCTCCCGGCGCACCAGCCGCGCCAGCGCCCCCTGGTGCCCCGACGTGTCACCGACCAGCGCCACCCGGTCGCCGACGACCACCGACGTGCGGCGCATCGACCCGCCCCGCACCGCGGCGACCAGCCGCTCGGGCCACGGGTCCGGCCGGCAGGTGTAACGCCCGCGGTCGACCCCGACGACCACCGCCGGCACCGCCTCCGAGTGCTCGGGCCGCTCCCGGGTGCGCGGGCGCGAACCACGCCCCGGACGGATCCGGATGTCGTCCTCGTCCAGTTCGCGGGCCATCGCCGTCAACCCGCGCGCCGCCGGCTCAGCCCGCCCGCCCGGACAGCATCGCCGCCCACATGCGGGGGAAGTCGGGCACGGTCTTGCCGGTCGTCGCGATGTCGTCGATGGTGATCCCGGGCACCACCAGCCCGACCACCGCGTAGGCCATGGCGAGGCGGTGGTCCGCGCGCGGGTCGAGCCGCCCGCCGTGCAGCCGGGCCGGCTCGATGGCCAGCCCGTCGTCGGTCACCGTGATCCGCGCGCCGAGGCTGCCGAGCTCCTGGGCGAGCGCCAGCAGCCGGTCGGTCTCCTGCAGCCGCAGATGGGCGATGCCGCGCAGCCGGGAGGGCGAGTCGGCGAGCACCGCGAGCGCGGTGAGTACCGGCGCGGCCTCACCGAAGTCGCTGAGGTCGACGTCGAGCCCGTGGATCGTCCCGCCGCCGCTCACCGCCAGCCCGTCCTCGGTGCGCTCGGTCGACGCCCCCATCGCCGCGAGCAGCGTCGGCAGCATCCGGCCGGGCTGCTCGGTCACCTCCGGCCAGTCCGGGACGACCACCCGTCCGCCGGTGGCGAGCGCCGCGGCGAGGAACGCCGTCGCGCTGTTCAGGTCCGGCTCGATCGCCCGGTCCCCGCCGGCGAGCGTGCCCGGCTCGACCCGCCAGCGGCGGCTGCCGTCCCGCTCCGGCGGCGCGGCCTCGACGACCGCGCCGGCCGCCCGCAGGTCCGCGACCGTCATGTCCAGATACGGCCCGGACGGCAGCCGGGCGCCGCGGTGCACCACCGTCACCCCGGCGTCGTAGCGGGGGGCGGCGAGCAGCAGGCCGGAGACGAGCTGGCTGGAATCGGACGCGTCGACCGTCACCTCACCGCCGGGCAGCGCGCCGCGCCCGTGCACCGTGAAGGGCATCCGGTCGCCGTCGATGTCGGCCCCCAGCTCACGCAGCGCGCCGAGCAGCGGGGTCAGCGGCCGGTCGCGCATGCGGGCGTCCCCGTCGAACGTCACGTCGCCCGCGCGCAGCGTCGCGACGGCCGGAGTGAAACGCGCCACCGTGCCCGCGTTGCCGCAGTCGGCCACCGCGCCCGGGGCGAGCCGTCCACCCGGTGCGGGCGGGTTCACCAGCCAGTCCGGGCCGTCCGTGTCGATCTCGCCGCCCAGCGCGCGCAGCACGCCGGCCATGAGCAGGGTGTCCCGCGAGCGCAGCGCGCCGCGCAGCCGGGACGGCCCGTCGGCCAGTGCGGCGAGGACGAGGGCCCGGTTCGTGCCGGACTTCGCGCCGGGGACCGGGACGACGGCCGTCACGGGCCGTTCGGCGGTGGGGGCCGGCCACGGACCGGACTGTGTCCCGGTGGCCTCGGTGCCGGTCAGGATGCTCACCATGACAGCATGCCGGATGGACGCGTGGAGCCGGCGTCCGCGTACTGCCGGTCAGCCGTGGCGCCGCGACTACCCGGACCTGTCGGCGACCGAGGTCGCGGCCCTGGTGCGCGCCGGCCGGGTCGCGCCGGCCGACGCCGTGCGGGCCGCGTTCGCCCGCCTGCGCGAGACCGACGGCGCCCTGCGCGCCTTCACCGCCGCCTGGCCGCGGTGGGCGCTGCGGCGGGCCCTGCTCGTCGAGGTCGCACTCGAGCGCGGCGCCGTGCTGCCGCTGGCCGGCGTGCCGATCGCGGTGAAGCCGGGCAGCGCGGCCACCGGTCCCGTCACCCGCCGGCTGCTCGCGGCCGGCGCGGTCGCCATCGGCGTGACGTCGGCGCCGGTGCGGGCCGCGCACCCGTGGCAGACCTGGGGGCATACCGGCCGCGGCCCGACGGTGAACCCGTGGCGCCCCGACCTGGTCCCCGGCGGTTCGTCCGCGGGCTCGGCGGTCGCCGTGGCCCGCGGGGTGGTCCCGCTGGCGACCGCCTCGGACGGCGCCGGCTCCACCCGCGTCCCGGCGGCCTGGTGCGGCGTGATCGGGTTCAAGCCGACCACCGGACGGCTGCCCGGCCCCGACCGGGCGGGGCTGACCGTCCCCGGCCCGATCGTGCGCCACGCCGCCGACGCCCGGCTGTGGTGGGAGGTCGTCACCGCGCCCCCCGACCCACTGCCGCCCGCGCTGCCAGCCCGCCGCACCGCCCGTGCGACCCGACCCGTCCCCGTCCCCGGCCTCTATCCCCCGCTCGGCCTCACGTCCGGCACTACTCGGCTGACGGGAGGGGACTGCGCGCCTGGATGTGGCGAGCGGGCGGTCTGGTCATCCACCCTCGGTTTCGCCGAGCCGGAGCCGGAGGTGCTCGCGGTGAGCCGCGCCGCCGCCGAACGCCTCGCCGCCGCCGGCGTGCTGCACTGGCTCGGCGTCCCGGTGCGGCTGCGGGACCCGGAACCCGCCTGGCTCGCCGCCCGAGCGCCCGCGGCTCCCGGCGGCTCGGCGGGCCTGGGTGGTCCTGCGGGTCCCGGTGGTACGGGGAGGGAGCGCGGGGAGGCCGTCGCGGCTGTGCGTGCCCACAACGAGCGGGCGCTCGCGTGGGTGCTCAGCCAGGCGGATCTGCTGCTCACGCCGACCACACCCAACCGGCCGCACCCGCACGCCGGCCCGGGCGAGGTTCGCAGCGTGAGCCTGACCTGGGCGGTCAACCTCAGCGGCCATCCGGCGGTGAGCGTGCCGGCCGGCCGCACCGGCGACGGCTGCCCGGTCGGACTCCAGGTCATCGCCCGGCCCGGCGAGGAGGAGCGCCTGCTGCGCGTGGTCACCGCCCTCGAACACCTCACGCGCTGAGCGTCTCGCTCCGACCAGTCCCCCGCAGGCCCTTCCCGTCTACGGGAAGACAGCCATCGAAGACGCGGTGTCCAACGACAAGGCCGCCGTCGAGCGCCCGACGGGCGGAGGCGGTCCAGGGTGCCTGGTCAGGCGGGGCGGCGGGCGGAGGCGATCAGGTGGATGCCGATGGACTCGCCCTCGCGCTCGGCGGCCAGCTCCACCTCGGTACGCACGAGCGTCGGGAAGCAGGAGACGTCCTCGGCGACGGCGCGCTTGACCGCCTCCGCGGACAGCACGGTGCGCGGCCGGATCCAGTCGACCTCGAAACCGGCGCTGGTCAGCAGCGCGCGCAGCTCCTCCGGCCAGAAACAGCGGGTGATCGTGCCGTCCTCGGCCGGTACGAGGACGACGTCGGCGCGCGGGACGTCGGACAGCTCCGCCCAGCGGTGCTGCTCGGCGAGGCGGGCCAGGCCCAGCAGCAGCGAGTCGACGCAGAGCAGCAGCTGGCCGCCGGGGCGCAGCATGGTGTGGATCTCGTCGAGGGTCGTCTCGGTGGCCAGGCAGAACGACAGCGCGCGGGCCTCGGCGAGCACGGCGTCGAACGAGCCGGGAGAGAACCAGTCCAGCGAGCGCGCGTCGCCGACGACGGGCAGCAGGGCGCCGGGACCGCTGGGCGGCGAATCGCCGCGGGCGGGCTCGGTCACCACGCGCACGACCTGGTGGCCGGCCCCCACCATCTGGCGGGCGAAGCGGGCCCGCTGGCCGGAGACGTCGAGCACCCGCGACGGCGCGACGGGCAGCCACTGCCGCAACTGGACGGCCGCGACCTCCTCGTAGAAGGCCCAGTACGGATCGTCGCTGTTGGCCGGTGCCTCGCAGACGAGGGAGTTCACTCGTCCACGACGCGTTCCCGAGTCGGCGTCGGGGCCAGGCAGCATGGATCTTTCCTACCCTTCAGGGGGCGATAATGAGAGGCAAGTCACAAACTCGCGGTGGAAGTCTGACAGATTCCACGCTGGACCACGCCGAGTCCTTCCCCGCAGTGTCGGAGCAATGCACGTCGGAGCCCATCCCTTCGCGTCCGTTCCGGCCCGAAGGGGCCATGACGGCGACGGCACCCGCCACGGCCGTCCCACCCCTCGAGGATGACGTCCTCACTGCTGTGGACGGCGGACGGCTGCGGCTGGTTCCCCGGATCGGCACATCAACCGTTCTTTTCCTGCACGGCGCGGGCAGCGGGGTCGACACGCCGCTGTTCGAGGCGCTGGCGGCCGGCCTGGCCGCGGCCGGTGTGCGGGTGGGCCGGCTGGAGATGCCGTACCGGGTCGCCGGCCGGCGCGCGCCGGACCGCCCGGCCCGGCTCGACGCCGTCGCCGTCGCCGCCGCCGAGGCGCTCGCGGTGGCCGGCCCGCTGGCCCTGGCGGGTGTCTCGATGGGCTCCCGGGTGGCGATGCGGGTCGCCACGACGGTCGGTGCCCGCGGGGTGCTCGCCCTGGGCTTCCCGCTGCGGCCGCCCGGCACCACCGCGGCGGGGCAGCCCCGCCCGTCGCGGCAGGGCGAGCTCGACGGTGCGGCGGTGCCCGTC
This sequence comes from Frankia canadensis, assembly GCF_900197875.1. Lineage (GTDB taxonomy): Bacteria > Actinomycetota > Actinomycetes > Frankiales > Frankiaceae > Frankia > Frankia canadensis. The sequence goes on from NZ_FZMO01000002.1 coordinate 13,458, forward strand.
CTCGTCGTCCAGGGCGATCGGGACCCGTTCGGGTGCCCGCGACCCGATCCGGCCCGCGACCGGCGGGTGCATCTGGTCGCTGGCGGCGACCACTCGTTCCGTACCAGGGTGCGCGACGGTCGGCCGGCCGGTGACGCGGTCGCCGAGGCGGCCCGCGTCGGCGCCGCCTTCCTGCTCGGCGTGCTCGCCAGCCCGGGCGCCGGCGCGGGCGGCCGGGAATCCGCGGCCGCCGAAACCAGTTGATGACGAAGGCCAGACGATGTCACGGAGGTCCCATGACTCCAGCGAGCGCCATGCGCCGATGGCCACCGCTCCCCGCGGCCGCGGCGCGACCGATCGATGCCCGGCCGGCGATCCCGCGGCGGCCGGGGGAGGCTGTCGCGTCAGTGCGCGATCACACGGCGGTCGAGGTATCGTCCGCTGCGAGACGGCCTGGTTCCGCACGGTCCGCCGGACCGCGCGCCGGGCTGGGCGCCACGGCGCACGACGGTGAGGGGATGATCCTGGTCGACGAGACCACCGAGGAGCGGGGCGCGCGGTTCGAGCGCGACGCCCTCCCGTTCCTCGACCAGCTGTACGCGGCAGCCCTGCGGATGACCCGCAATCCGGCCGACGCGGAGGATCTCGTGCAGGAGACCTTCGTCAAGGCGTTCGCGGCCTTCCACCAGTTCCAGGAGGGCACGAACCTCAAGGCGTGGCTGTACCGGATCCTGACGAACACGTTCATCAACAACTACCGCCGCCGGCAGCGCCAGCCGTTGCAGAGCCCGACCGAGCAGGTCGAGGACTGGCAGCTCGCCGAGGCGGAGTCGCACACCTCGAGTGGCCTCAAGAGCGCCGAGACCGAGGCGCTGGAGCACCTGCCCGACAGCGACATCAAGGACGCCCTGCAGGCGCTGCCGGAGGACTTCCGGATGGCGGTGTATCTCGCCGACGTCGAGGGCTTCTCCTACAAGGAGATCGCCGAGATCATGGGCACGCCGATCGGGACCGTCATGTCCCGGCTGCACCGCGGTCGCCGAGGGCTGCGCAAGTCCCTGGAGAAGTACGCGACGGACCGCGGCCTCGTGCCGGCCGGATCCGCCGACGCCGAGGGCGGTGCGTCGTGAGCTGCGGTGGTGAGCACGAGATCGACTGCCGGAAGGTGCTCGACGCCGTGTTCCTGTACCTCGACGGCGAGTGCGACGGCGGGCAGCACAACCTGATCCGGTCGCATCTCGACGAGTGCTCCCCGTGCCTGCGCGAGTTCGGCGTCGAGCGCGAGGTGAAGATGCTCGTCGCCCGCAAGTGCGGCGGTGAGCGGGCGCCGGACTCGCTGCGCAGCAGCGTGCTCGCCCGGCTGCGCTCCGCCCGGGTTGAGGCCGACGCCGGGGAGTTCCGCGCCGAGTAGCCCTCCGGGGGGGCCTGGCGGCGGGCCGTGGGTCACGGCCCGCCGGGCGGCTCAGGTGTTCGGGCGCTTGCCGTGGTTGGCCTTGCTCTTCGCTCGAGCGCGGCGCTTGCGCTTCTTCTTCGCCATGACGTCCTCCCTTCTAGCGTTGTGGACGTCCCGTCATCGTGCCAGAGTCGTCCTCGACCGGATCGTCGTCCCATGCGCTCACGACCCGCCCACGCTCGGAGATCCGGGACCCGCCCGCCGCGTCGGTTCCGTTGCGGCTGTCGTGGTCCCCGGCCCGGGGGGCGTCCTGCTCGGGCTCATCGGGCCAGGCGTCGGGCTCGTCCCAGCCGCCGGTCTGGTCGGGCTCGTCCCAGTCGTCTGGCTCGTCGGAATCGTCATGGGCCGCCTGGCGGGCCGCCGGACGTTCGTACGCGGCGGTCTCGTCGTGCTCGGTGGTCCCGCTGTACGCGGCGGTCTCGTCGTGGTGGGCCGGCTCGTCGCGGCCGGCGGGTGTCGGCTCGGGGCGGGTCCGGCCGGTGCCGCCGTACATCGGCGGCAGGGCGCCGGCCAGCGCGGCGTTGCGGCGGGCCTGCAGCGTGCGGAACGCCCGCACCGGCGTGACCGCGCCGAACACGCCGAGCGCCGCCGCGATCGCCACGTCGCCGACGCTCAGCACCGCGGGCACTCCGGGGAACGGAAACGGGATGAGGTCGCTGAGCAGCCGCAGGCTCGTGCCGCCCCCGGCCGGCGTGTGGAAGGCCGAGGCGAGGATGTCGTCGACGGGGACGCGGGCGCGGTGCGCGCCCCACAGCGACACCGGCATCTCGCCGCCGTTGGCCGTGATGACGGCGGCGTTGGCGATGATGCCGGTGACCAGGAGCCCGAGCCCCGGCAGCCGGTTGTTCATCCCGGCGAACAGGGCGGCGAGCACGGCGGCCGCGATCCAGGCCGGGCTGTGCAGCGCCGGAACGAGCCCACCCACCGCGAGTACGAGCACCAGCACGGCGAACAGCCAGGGCCGGTAGACGTGGACGCGGGCGAACGCGCCGAGGGTTCCGCCGCGGGCGAGGCCGACGACCAGGCCACATACCAGGGTCAGCACGACAAGTACGAGCACATGCGTAGTCTGCGGGCTTACCTCGGCGATGCCCAACACCGGGCGGTCGAGTCGTCCTCGCGTCGTGGTCCCTGGGCCCTCATGCGCGTGGGGCATTGGTCGGCATGACGCTGGGCACTAGGCTCATGGCAGGTTCGCACCGCACGCTGAAGGGAGCGTCCATGCCGGAAGAGGTCCGCGCCGAGATGGTGGCCAACGTGTGGAAGGTCGTCGTCGGTGTGGGGGACCCGGTGGCCGCTGGTGACGCGCTCGTCATCCTCGACTCCATGAAGATGGAGATCCCGGTGATCAGCGAGGACGGCGGCACGGTCGCCCGGATCGCGGTGCAGGAGGGTGACGTCGTGCAGGACGGCGACCTCATCGCCGTGGTCGAGCCGGCCGCGGCCGGCTGATCCTCGCCTGGCGCCGCCCCGCCAGGCACCCCGGTTGTTGGTCGGGGTCACACTGTCGTGCCATGCCTTAAGCTGATGTTCATGGACGCCTCGTTCTGTGACCGTTGTGGCCAGCTGGCCAGCGTGGGTAACCATGAGGCGTGCGCGCGGGCACGGGAGCTGGAGCCGCCGCGGTACTGCCGGATCTGCCGGCGGCGGATGGTGGTGCAGGTGACGCCTGTCGGCTGGTCGGCACGCTGCGCCGAGCACGGCCTGATGACGGCCACGAACGCCTGACCCCCGCCCCCGCCGGCTCCGGTGCGTCGCATGTCGCCCGGAGCGGGCGGCGGGGCGCGGCCGCTCCGGTGCTACAGGGTGGCCTGCAGGGACTTGATCGGCATGCTCAGGTCGGCGAGCATCTTCAGGTCGGCCTCGGCGGGGCGGCCGAGCGTCGTCAGATAGTTGCCGACGATCACCGCGTTGATGCCGCCGAGCATGCCCTGCGTCTCCAGGTCGCCGAGGGTGATCTCGCGGCCGCCAGAGTAGCGCAGGATCGTGCGGGGCATCGCGAGCCGGAACGCGGCGATCGCCCGCAGGGCGTCCCGGGGCTCGACCGGCGGGTAGTCGCCGAACGGCGTGCCGGGCCGCGGGTTGAGGAAGTTCAGCGGCACCTCGTCCGGATCGAGCGCGGAGAGCTGTGCGGCGAGCTCCGCGCGCTGCTCCAGCGACTCACCGACGCCGAGGATCGCACCGCAGCACAGCTCCATCCCGGCGGCACGCACCATCTCGCACGTCTCCCACCGCTCCTCCCAGGAGTGGGTGGTGACGACCTTGGTGAAGTGCGAGCGGGCCGTCTCGAGGTTGTGGTTGTAGCGGTGCACTCCGATCTCGGTCAGCTCGTCGACCTGGGCCTGGGTCAGCATGCCCAGCGAGCAGGCGACGTTGATCTCCACCGCCGCCTGGATGGCGGCGACACCCTCGCGGACCTGGGACATCAGTCGTGCGTCCGGGCCGCGCACGGCGGCGACGATGCAGAACTCGGTCGCCCCGGTCGCGGCGGTCTGCCGGGCGGCGTCCACCAGCGACGGCACGTCCAGCCAGGCCGAGCGGACCGGCGAGTCGAACTTGCCGGACTGCGAGCAGAAATGACAGTCCTCCGGGCAGCCGCCGGTCTTCAGGCTGACGATGCCCTCGACCTCGACCTCCGGCCCGCACCAGCGCATCCGCACCTCGTGGGCGAGCGCGAGCAGCTCGCTCAGCGCCTCGTCCGGCAGCCGCAGCACGGCGAGCACGCCGGCCTCGTCGAGCCCCCGGCCGCCCTCGAGGACCTCCCGCCGCGCGTGCGCGAGGATCTCCGCCGGATCCGCGGCGTCGGCGGACTCCTGGGGGGACACCGCCGCCGCGGCGGTGGGGTGCGTGGTCACGGGTGCGGTCACGGTGGCCTCCAGGCGAGGGCGTCGGACAGGGCGAGTTCGGTCGCGGTCGTCGGGTTGTCGGTCGGTCCGCCCGGTGACGGTCCGGGTCGGTCCCGGTGGGTCCGGGCCTCGCCGGGTCAGGGCGTCGGCCGGCGTGGGGGAGCACCTATTGTCCGGCCCGGACCGTCCGGCCGCGCCCTTTTCGGGCGCGACGTGGGGCACGTTCGCGCCTGACGGTACTCGATTGTCACTCCTTGTGATGTTGATGACATCGATGGTGGATGGTCAGCGCCCTTGGCAGTCGACGAACTCACGGGCGTGGAAGGTGCCGCCGAGGGCGGGTTCGAGCGAGTGGCGGGCGGTCGCGAGGAACGTGGCGCGGTCCAGCAGCCCGGCGCCGGCCGGCAGCGCGCCGGACAGTGGCCGCCCGGCGAGGGTCTCCAGGTCGGCCAGATTGCTGCGGCAGGCCAGGTCGGGTTCGGCCGGCCATGAGCCGATCACCACTCCGGCGAGGTCCAGCCCGCGCTGCGCCATCGCCTCCAGGGTCAGCGCGACGGTGTTCAGCGCGCCGAGCCCGGCGCTCGTCACGACCAGCACCGGCGCGGCCAGCGTCCGGGCCAGGTCGGCCAGCGTCGCGCCGTTCGCGTCGTAGCGCACGAGCAGCCCGCCGGCGCCCTCGACGAGCACCAGGTCGCGGTCGGCCGCCAGCGTGGCGATGCGGGTCGCGAGTCCGGCCAGGTCGACGGGGGCCAGCCCCGAGCGCCGCGCGGCGGCCGCGGGCGCGAGCGGGTCGGGATAGCGGGCCAGTTCGTGGACGTCGTCGATGCCGGCGAGGCTGGCGACGAGGTCGACGTCCCCGAGCTCGCCGGGACCGACGCCGGTCTGCGCGGGTTTGACGGCGGCGACGGCGTGGTGGCGGTGCCGGGCGAGCGCGGCGAGCGCGGCGGTGACCACCGTCTTGCCGACCTCGGTGCCCGTCCCGGTGACCACCAGCACCGTCATCGGGCGCGCACCTGCGCCGCGGCGAACACCTCGGTGACCACGCGCAGGTCGGCATCGGTGAGATCGGCGCGGGCGGTCAGCCGCAGCCGGCTGGTGCCGGCGGGCACCGTCGGCGGCCGGAAGCAGCCGACGGCGACGCCGCGGGCGAGGCACGCCGCCGCCGCGGCCACCGCGGGCTCCGGATCGCCGATGACGACCGACACGACCGCCGCGGCCGGCGCCGGCGCCCCGGTCAGCGCGGCGAGCTGCGCCGCCCGCGCGCGCACCGCCGCCGCCAGCTCCGGCTGCTCCCGCAGGACGGTGAGCGCCCCCAGCGCGGCGCCCACGTTCGCCGGGGCGAGGCCGGTGTCGAAGATGAACGTGCGAGCCGTGTCGACAAGGTGGTCGCGCAGCGCGACCGGGCCGAGCACCGCCCCGCCGAGACCGCCGAGCGCCTTGGACAGGGTGACGGTCGCCACGACGTCCGGTTCGCTCGCGAGCCCCGCCGCCCACAGCGCGCCCCGCCCGCCCGGACCGACGACGCCGAGCCCGTGCGCCTCGTCGACGACCAGCAGCGCCCCGTGCGCCCGGGCGGTGGCGTGCAGCCGCGCCAGCGGCGCAGCGTCGCCGTCCGCGGAGAACACGGACTCGGTGACGACGAGCGCGCGCCGCCAGCCGCCGGCGGCCAGCGCCGCGTGGACGGCGTCGACGTCACCGTGCGGGGTGATCGCGACGGTGGCCCGCGAGAGCCGGCAGGCGTCGACGATCGAGGCGTGGTTGAGCGCGTCCGACACGATCAGGTCGCCGGGCCCGGCAAGCGCCGTCAGACAGCCGAGGTTCGCCGTGTACCCGGAGGAGAACACCAGCGCGGCCGGGAAGCCGACATGCCCGGCGAGGGCCTGCTCCAGCTCCTCGTGCAGCGTGGTGGAGCCGGTGACGAGCCGGCTGCCCGTGGAGCCGGCCCCCCAGGTCCGCGCCGCGCGCGCCGCGCCCTCGACGACCGCGGGATGCCGGCCGAGGCCCAGGTAGTCGTTGCCGGCGAGGTCGATGAGCGCGGGGGTGGGGTGCGCGGCGCGAGGGCGCAGGGCGCGGCGCAGGCCGGCGGCGCGCCGGTCGCGCTCGTTGTCGGCGAGCCAGGCCAGCGGGTCGGCCGCCGGGGCGGGACGCCCGCCGCCGGGCGGCGATGTGGTCTTCGCTACGCTCACATCGGTCTCCCGGCCCGCGGGTGTGGCGGAACGGGCGTTCGCGGTGGCGCTGTCGACGGTCACGACGGCGAGCGTACGGCTCACCAGGGGCGAATGCGGGTGCCCGGCAGCTCGCGGCCGGCGCCGGTCTGGCAGTCTCCAGACCCGTGGGAACCCTCGCCGACATGCTGCGCGCGAGCACGGACCTCAGCGACGACGACATCGACCACCTGCACGCGCTCGTCGCGGACTGGGCCCTGCTCGCCGACCTGTCCTTCGCTGATCTGCTGCTGCTCGTGCCCGTCCGCTCCGGTTCGGCCTCGGGGCGCGGAGGCCAGACCAGCGGGACCGAGTTCCTCGTGGTGGCCCAGGTGCGGCCCACCACGGGGCCGACGGCGTACCACAACGACGAGGTCGGCAGCGTCGTCATCAACCGCTGGGTGGTCCAGAACGCCTGGCGGGAGCACCGGATCGCCCGGGAGGGCGAGCCCGAGTGGGACGGCGGCGTCCCGGTGCGCACCGAGGCGATCCCGGTCCGCCGCGGCGACGAGGTGATCGCCGTGCTCGCCCGCGACACCAACCTGGTCAACCCGCGCACGCCCAGCGATCTGGAGTCGTCCTACCTGCAGGGCGCGAACAACCTGGCGCTGATGATCGCGGAGGGGGCGTTCCCGTTCCGCGGCAGCTCGGCGGAGCTGCCCGAGTCACCCCGGGTGGGGGACGGGATGATGCGCCTGGACGGCGCGGGCAAGGTCGTCTTCGCGAGCCCGAACGCGCTGTCCGCCTACCGCCGCCTCGGTTACACCGGCAACGTGACGGGTGAGGACCTGCGCACGGTGCACCGGGCGCTGAACCTGCCGGCGACGACGCCCGCCGTCTGGCACGCGATCGGGCGGCGCCGGCCGGTGGAGGTCGAGGCGGGCGTCGGCAGCACGGTGGTGCTGCTGCGGGCGATCCCGCTGTTCCCCGGGGCGACCCGCGAGGTGCTCGTGCTGGTGCGTGACGTCTCCGACCTGCGCCGCCGGGAGGCACTGCTGCTCAGCAAGGACGCGACCATCCGTGAGATCCATCACAGGGTCAAGAACAATCTTCAGACCGTGGCCGCGCTGCTGCGCCTGCAGATGCGCCGGACCAAGGTTGACGAGGCCCGGGCGGCGCTGCGGGAGTCGGTGCGCCGGGTGACCTCGATCGCGGTCGTGCACGAGACGTTGTCGCAGAGCCTGGGAGAGAGCGTCCCGTTCGACGAGATCGCCGACCAGATCACCTCGGTGACGGTGGACCTGGCGTCCACCGGAGCGCGGGCGAACACCCGGCGCTCGGGCTCCTTCGGCCGGCTGCCCGGTGAACTCGCCACCCCGCTGGCCCTTGTGCTTTCGGAGCTTCTGCAGAATGCTGTAGAACATGCGTTCGACGGTTCGGCGGGTTCGATCGAGGTGCGGGTCCACCGCTCGGTGGACCGGCTCGACGTCGTGGTCGCCGACGACGGGGCCGGGCTGCCGGAGGACTTCCAGCTCGAGCACTCCCCCCGGTTGGGGCTGCAGATCGTGCGGCAGCTGGTGCTGGGGGAGATGCACGGGACGATCCGGCTGCAGGCCGGTCCGGAGCGTGGCACCGAGGCGCTCCTGTCGATCCCGCTTTCTGAAAGTTGAGTGTTTAGGGCGGGGGGAGGTGGGTATCCCACGGATGTGTCCCTCGTCCGCGGTCGGTGTGGCGATGCGCCGCGTCCGCGCTCGGGGGTCGCGGCCGCCGTCGCGTCGGGTCGCCGGGCGAGGCGGGCGAGGCGGGCGAGGCTCCCGCGGACGCGTTCCGCGCGGACTCGGCCCAGGTCGACGGGGGCACACAAACGTGACGGCCGCTCCGTCCGCGCCCGCCGCATCACTGCGGCGGGCGCGCGGACAGAACGGCCGATGTTGCCGCCAGCCGCCTCCGCGCCGGGGCGCGGAGCGGGGCGTGGCGTCGTGCGGGTACCCCAGGGGCGTGCGAGTTCCCCGGTATCGCGCCGGCGGTACGTGCTCCGGCGTTCAGGGCGTGCCGCGCGCGGAGATGGTGGATCCGACGCGGAGCGCGGTGGTGCTGTCCGGATCGACGGTGATGTCGCGGCCGGATCGTGGACCCCGGATGGTGGTGCCGAGGCTCCGGGGGTGGTGCCGTCAGGCGGTTCGGACCCGCAGCCGCACCTGGCGCTTGAGCGCCCGGCGTTCGTCCTCGCTCATCCCGCCCCAGACCCCGGAGTCCTGCCCGGTGTCCAGAGCCCAGTTCAGGCAGTCACTCGTGACTGCGCACCGCGCGCAAACGGCCTTTGCCTCTTCGACCTGGCGTTCTGCCGGACCGGTAGTACCGATCGGGAAGAAGAGCTCGGGATCCTCGTCACGGCAGAGCGCTCTGTGGCGCCAGTCCATGCGTACAACTCCCTCTCTCGTCTCGGGCCACACTGCACATGAGACGCTTTGCGAGCCGCTACGGTTGTGCCGCGGATGAAAATTGAATGAGCAGGATGTCTGCTCGGCCCCGGCGGCGGCCCGTGGAGCGGGTTTCTGGCGGTCGGTGAGCCCAGGTGCACGTGCATCCACCTCGGACATTCGCCACCCTCCCACCGGAACCGGCAGGGGCGCAAGAACCTGCAAGCGTCTTCACACCCTCTCTGGCCTGCACTTGTCCGGCAGGGACACAGATGGGCCACGCGGTGCGACCGTTCCTTCGAGGTGGTGTGGGGCATAGGAAGTCCTGGTTGGCAGGGGATGTCACCCTCCCGACAGGTACCCCTCGCGGCGGCCCCCGTCCACCCGGTAGGATCCTTACTGATCAAGAGTGTCGGGTCATGCCATCTGGGCATCGATGCCCCTTCGGGGGTGTGTGCGCGACTGCGACCCCGCTGTGGCGCCCTGCTCCCCCTGCCGTGACACGCGCGCCGGGTCGGAGATGGCAGGGTTGGGGCCATGCAGGTTCTCGGTCATCGAGGTAGCAGGGTCCCCGGCCCGGAGAACACGGTCGAGGCGGTCGACGCGGCGCTCGGCGCCGGCGCCGACGGTGTCGAGATCGATGTGCGACGCAGCGCCGACGGGGATCTGGTCTGCGTGCACGACGCGCGGCTGTCCCGTCCCGCCGGTCGCGCGGTGATCCGCCAGTCCACCGCCGCGCTGCGGGCCCGCGGAATCCCCCTGCTCGACGAGATCATCGATGTCTGGGCCGGTCGCGGCCGGCTCGTCTGCGAGATCAAGAACCAGCCGGGCCAGCCCGACTTCGACGCCCCGCGGGAACGCACCGCCAGGGCCCTCGTGGAAGCGCTGCGCGCCCGCGGGTACACCGGCCCCAGGCCCGCCGTGGCCGAGCTCGACGCCGGCGCCCCCGGTGTCACCGTCTCCTCGTTCGACTGGTTCGCCATCGAGGCCGTGCGGGACGCGGAGCTCGCCGTGGCGACGGCGTTCCTGACGATGCCGCGGATGTCCGTCGGCGGCGGTCTCGGCTACGTCCGCGCGGCCCGCCACGCCGAGCTGCACGCGCACACCAGCGCCGTGCTGGGCTCGGCGGACGCGGCCATCCGCGCCCGGCAGGCCGGGGTCCGCCTGGTCACCTGGACGGTCACCACCACCGACGCGGCCCGTGCCCTGCACGACGCCGGGGTGGCCGGGATCATCTGCGACGACCCGGTCGAGGTCCGCCGGGCCCTCGCGGCCGAGGACCCGAACCCACCCGGGGGCCACCCGGCGACCTGAGCCGAGCGGGCGCTGGGACCGCCGCTCGTCGCGGGCCCGGCGCCCGCCGGGCGGTCAGGCGATGACGCGCAGGGCGTGCGGGTGGTGGGAGAGCAGGATCTCGGGGCTCTCGCCGAGGTACTCGCCGTCCATCTGGATGGGCAGCGGGTCGGCACAGCGGAAGCGGATCGTCGCCGCGTCGTGGTGGCGCACGACGTTGCCCCCGCGGGGGCCCTCGCCGTCGCCGAGCATCTGCGACCCCGCGCGCAGCACGGAGGACAGCCGGACCCGGCGCAGCGCGACCAGGTCCAGGCCGGTGTCGAACGACGCGTCCGGGCAGGCGAGCACCGGGCGGGAGTCCAGGTACGTCCACGGCCGGGTGTTGCACACGATGCCGAGCGCGATCCGCCGTTCGTCGTCCCCCGCTCCCTCGCCCGCGGCACCGCCGGGCGCCTCGGTCTGCGCGCGGACGCCGGCGGGGTCGGACTCGGGCCCTGGCGTGACGCCGATCGCCGCGGGATCACCGGGGGTGTGGGCGTCGGTCGTCTCCAGCTCGATGGTGGGGGCACCGCGGTCGGCCCGGCCGGACAGCTGGGCGGCCGCGGCCCGCAGGAACAGCCCGGGGGTGTTGCGCCGGCCCCGGCTGCGCTTGCGCTCCACCCGGTCCACCACCCGCGCGTCCAGCCCGACGCCGAAGCAGAAGCTGAACCAGCGGCGCTCCTCACCCCAGGCGGCCTGGCCGAGGCTGATCCGCCGGCTGCGCCCCGCGCGCAGCGCGTCCAGCAGCTCCCCGGTCGCCTCGACGGGCGAGGCGGAGTAGCCCAGGGCACGGACGAACACGTTGGTGCTGCCGCCGGGCACGACCGCGAACGCGGGACCGTCCGGGATCGGACCGTTCTGGAGCAGACCGTTGACGATCTCGTTGACCGTGCCGTCGCCACCGAGGGCGATCACCACGTCGACACCGAGTTCCACGGCGCGCGCGCCGAGCTCCATCCCGTGCCCACGGCCCTTGGTGACCACCGTCTCCAGCGCGAGGTCCGCCGCGAGCGCGCTGGCGAGGACGTCACGGACGCGCTCGGTTGTGGTGGTCGCGACGGGGTTGACGACCAGCAGCCCTCGCATGTCTCTACCGTAGTCCGCCCGCACAGGTCGGGCGGCGCCTGGGAAAACTCTCACATCGGGGAAACATGACAGACCGCGCGGGCGGTGGGTGACCTCGTCGGACGGCGACGGCCGGGGATCGGCTCGCGACGGCGCGTCGGGAGTGGACGTAGTGTCGGGCATATGGGATCCACCCGTCGCTCCGCCGGTCGGCCCGGCGACGACCGGCCTGGCACCGGGCGGCTCGGCACCGGGCGGCCTGGCACGGACCGGCCTGGCACCGGGCGGCTCGGCGCGGTGCGCGCGGCCGTGGCCGGCGCGTCCGTACCGGCCCGGCTGGCCAGTGTGCTGCTCACGGCCGAGGCACTCGTGCTGCTGGCGCTCGGCGTCCTGCAGGTGCTGCGCGGGTTCGGTTCCGACATCGACGACGTGGGCCGCGCGGAGACCGGCGGCGTGCTCGCGCTGATCGGAGCCGCGGGGATCGCGGTGCTGGCAGGGGGCGTGTTGCGACGGGGGGCGGCGTTCAGGTCGCCAACCCTGGTCGTGCAGGTGCTGTGCCTGCCGGTGGCCTGGGGCCTGCTGCAGGCGGGGGACTACGGCTACGGCGTGCCGCTGCTCGTCGTGCCGCTGCTCATCGTCGGCTCGCTGCTGGTCGCGGGCGGGTTCGGCCCGTCGGCGCCGGACGCCCGCGGCCCGGGTGAGCGAGCTTCCGGCGGGCGCGGTACGCGCGGGGACGACGCCGAGGCAGGCGTCCCGCCCACCGCCCGCCGTCCGCGTCGCCCGTGAGCGCTCAGCCGTCCTCGAGCAGGCCGCGGCGCAGCTGGGCCAGGGTGCGCGCGAGCAGCCGGGAGACGTGCATCTGGGAGATGCCGAGCTCGGTGGCGATCTGGGACTGGGTCATGTTCCCGAAGAAGCGCAGCAGCAGGATCCGCTTCTCTCGCGGCGGCAGCTTCTCCAACAGCGGCTTGAGGGACTCCCGGTACTCGACGCCCTCCAGCGACTCGTCCTGGACGCCGAGGGTGTCCGCGACGGCGGGTGCCTCGTCGTCGCCCGAGTCGGGCGCGTCGAGCGAGACCGCGGAGTAGGCGTTCGCCGACTCCAGGCCCTCGAGGACGTCCTCCTCGCTCATCTGCAGGTGCCGGGCGATCTCGCTGACTGTCGGTGAGCGGCCGAGGGTCTGCGAGAGCTCGGAGGTCGCCTTGGTCAGCGAGAGCTTGAGCTCCTGCAGGCGGCGGGGGACGCGGATCGCCCAGCCCTTGTCCCGGAAGTGCCGCTTGATCTCGCCGACGATCGTCGGGGTGGCGTAGGTGGAGAACTCGACGCCGCGCTCGGGGTCGAACCGGTCCACCGACTTGATCAGGCCGATGGTGGCGACCTGGACGAGGTCGTCGAGCGGCTCGCCGCGGTTGCGGAAGCGGCGGGCGAGGTACTCGACCAGCGGGAGGTGCATGCGGACGAGCTGGTCGCGCATGGCGGCGCGCTCCGCGTCGCCTTCGGGCAGCTCGGCGAGGCGCACGAACAGCGCGCGGGCCATCGCCCGGTCCGGGGAGTGGGACCGCTCGGTGGTGGCCTCGCCCGTCGGCTGGTCGCCCGCCTCGGCCGCCGGCGCGGAACCGCCGGTCGCGGCGGAGTGGGCGGCCGGGTCGGAGCCGGTGCGGGACGGCGCGCCCCGCTCGTCCTGGGTGGCCTGCCCGTTGCCGGCCGCGGGTCCGCCGTCGGTCGGCTGGTCGTCCACCGCCGCGGCGCGCTGGCTGAGCGCGGCCACGGGGTCCGGCGCACGCGGGTCCTCGTCGGGCGCGGTGCGCGGCGGGGTCGGGGTTCTGCCGGTGGACGTCACGATGTACCTACCGCGTCCACTGACGGGGCCGCGTCGGCGGCGCCCGAGCCCCGCACGTGGCCGGCGGGCGGCTCACCCAGGTCCGCCCGCACTCCGCGCCGCTTCTGCAGCGTGATGCTCACCTTGGAGCCGGGACCGGTGTAGGCCTCGACGTCCCCGGCCAGCGCCTTGAGCACCGTCCAGGCGAAGGTGTCCTCCGACGGCGGCTCGCCGTCGAGGCTCTCGACCGTCACCAGCACGTGCATCACCCCGGGCGACAGCGTGAAGGTGCAGTCCAGCGACGAACCGGGTACCGCGGAGACGAGCAGGAGCGCGCACGCCTCGTCCACGGCGATCCGCAGGTCCTCGATGTCGTCGAGGGTGAAGTCGAGCCGGGCGGCCAGCGACGCCGTCGCGGTGCGCAGCACGGTCAGGTACGCGCTTGCCGCGGGCAGCGTGAGAGCGACGACGTCGCGCAGTCCGCCGGAATGGGCGGTGTGGCTGTCGATGGTGTCGGAGTTCTCCGCGCCGCCGGTCGAAGGCGTCGGATCCACGTTCCTACCCCCAAAGAGCCTGCGTCGTGCGAGGGGTGGGTCCCTCGCGGGTGGCCGTAGCCGGACTAACGATGATGTTGTAGGTGACTGCCTTCCCGATCGCCGACCCCGTCAAGCCTCCTCCGCCCGGCCGTGACGTCCCTCATGCCAGCGCAACCACGTCCCTGCGGGACGGTCGTGCCCCCGGCGGAGCGGTCATGCCCGGTTGGGATAGGCGCTTGTCGGCGTCCGGTGACGGCCACCGCCTCCACCGTACCCAGCCGTCCGCGGGTGCCGCAGGTCGGGTGATCGAAAGTCGTCGCGAAGGGTACGGTCGCGGCTTCCGTGCCCCCGGTGCGGTGTCCGTCTGCTGGGTAAAATGACCGATTTATGCCGCTTTTAGCGGGTGCGGGGTGAGGGTGAGGGTGGCGCGACGGTCAGGCCGGCGCGGCCGGCGGGCCGGCGGTGGGTGGGTCTTCGGTGTGCTGGGTGTGGGGGAACAGTGAGATGCCGGGGCACGGGCTGGCCTGGGCGGCGAGGGCGGTCAGGGCATCGCCGTCGAGGCGCCAGGTCGTCCAGCCGTCGAGCGGGTGGGCCGCGAGCGAGCGGTAGAAGCCGTGGGCGGGGGTGTTCCAGTCGAGGACCGCCCACTCCAGCCGGCGGTGCCCGTGCTCGACGGCGATCGCCGCCAGCGCGGCGAGCAGGCCCCGGCCGTGCCCGGCCCGGCGGTGCTCGGCGCGGACGAACAGGTCGATCAGGTGCATCCCGGTCTGGCCGGTCCAGGTCGAGAAGGTCGGATGCCAGATCGCGAAGCCCACGACCGGGGGCGGGACCACCCCCTGCGCGGTAGCCTGGTCGGGGGCGGACAGCGGGTCCGGGGTCGCGACCAGGCAGTGGGCGCTGGGCATCGGGGCGAAGAGGGCGGCCTGCAGGTCGGCGGCGGTCATCGCGACCGCGCCGGGCTCGCTCTCATAGGCGGCGAGCTGCCGGACCAGCGCCAGGACGTCCTCGACGTCCCCCGGTCCGGCGACCCGGATCACCGCCCGCCACCCGCGCCGACGCTCGCGGCCGCGCCGGCGGCGCGCAGCTCCCGGTAGAGCGCCTGGCACTCGCGGTAGGTGGGCAGCAGGCCGGCGGACTCCGCCTCCTTCAGCGTCGGCGCCGCGGAGTCCTTCGCGGACAGCAGCGGCACGAGCTCCGGTGGCCAGGGCAGCGCCAGGTCCGGATCGAGTGGATGGATGCCGAACTCCCGGTCCGGCGTGTACGGCGTCGAGCACAGGTAGGAGATCGCCGCGTCGTCGGTCAGCGCCATGAACGCGTGCCCCAGGCCCTCCGAGACGTACAGCCCGCACCGGTCGACGTCGTCGAGGACGACGGAGGCGAAGGCGCCGAAGGTCGGCGAGCCGGTGCGGATGTCGACGACGCAGTCCAGGACGCGCCCGCGCACGCAGGTCACGTACTTCGCCTGGCTCGGTGGAACCTGCGCGTAGTGCACGCCGCGCAGCGTCCCGCTGCGGCTGACGCTGTGGTTCGCCTGTGACAGGGCGAGGGGGTGGCCGACGACCTCGGCCAGGGCGTCGGAGCGGAACCACTCCAGGAAGGTCCCGCGGCTGTCGGAGTGCTGACGCGGGGTGAACACCCAGGCGTCCGGAACCGATAGTTCGCTGATCTCCACGACTGTGACGGTACCGGTTACCCGCGACGGCCCACAGCAGGCCGCGCGGCCCTGTCGGGACGCGTTGGTGCACAGGTGTGGCTCTTGCGGAGGACTGGCTCCGCTGGTGGGTGGGCGGGCCCGTCCGTTACCGGGGGTTATGCCAGTGCCGCCTGGAGTCATGTTCTCGGGTCGCGGCCGGGGTCGCCCGTCCCGCATGTCGATCCCGCTCCTTGGTGCCTGTGAACGAGGCCATGTGGGGATCGTGGCGGCCGGCGGTCGGGCCGGCGGGTTCGCGTCGGGGACGGCCCGCGTGGGCTGGCCACTGAGACCACGCCCACGGTCCGGCGGGCGGGCGAGGTCGATATCCATTCCGGCGATAGTTTTTGTGTTCGTGTCGAAGAACTCGTCGGGTGCGCGGGGCCACTCGGCAACGACCTTCACGGCGGCCCGGCCGCATCGCCCTTTGGGTACCTGACCTGCGAGAACTTCGTCCACGCTGCAGGTTGGGGAGGGTCTCGGCGCCGGTGTGGAGCCGCTGATCCCGCTGCCGGAGGCAGTCCTCGAAAAGGCGATTGTCGCGGCGAGGCCGGATATCCTGGCCCCATGACGAAAGGCATCGATGTGCACTGACGACCACTAGGCTCCGCGCGGCGCGACGTGTGACATGAGCGGGTTCGAACCGCACCCACCCCTGATCATGTGATACTTCGGCCACGCATCCGCACCCGGTTCGTGTCGGTCCGTTTCGATCCCGCGGCAACCCTGCTCGACCTGTTCGCCGTGAGCGAAACCTTACGGTGAACGGCGCCGGGCCCGCGTGCCATATTGGATGTGCCCCGGGCACCCCCCGGGTTCTTGTCCCGCCCCACACGATGTGGTGGGACCGCTCAGGCTCGCCCTCCCGCGGACCACGCCACGCTCGGGGGGCGGGCAACCTTGTAGCCGCCGTCCTGGTGGGACCACGACCGCCCCAGCGGGTCCACCGGCGGCTTGTCCGAGGAGCAACCTCCGTGACCGCAACCACTGACCATTCGACCCTCGACTCCACCGCCGCGTCGGAGCTGGCCGCGGTCAGCCCCCGGCCGTCCGACGACGACCCCGCCTTCGCCCTGCACCGCGGCGGGAAGATCGGCGTTGCGCTCACCGTCCCGCTGGAGAACCGCGAGGACCTCTCGCTCGCCTACACCCCCGGCGTCGCCCGGGTGTGCACGGCGATCGCCGAGACGCCGGCCCTCGCCGACGACTACACCTGGCGCTCCAACGTCGTCGCCGTCATCACCGACGGCACCGCCGTGCTCGGCCTGGGTGACATCGGCCCCGCGGCCTCCCTGCCGGTCATGGAGGGCAAGGCCGCGCTGTTCAAGCACTTCGGCGGCGTCGACGCGGTGCCGCTCGCGCTGGACTGCACGGACGTCGAGCAGGTCGTCGAGACCGTCGTGCGGCTCGCCCCGAGCTTCGGCGGGATCAACCTGGAGGACATCTCGGCGCCGCGCTGCTTCGCGATCGAGCGGCTGCTGCAGGAGCGGGTCGACATTCCGGTCTTCCACGACGACCAGCACGGCACGGCGATCGTGGCGCTGGCGGCCCTGGAGAACGCCGCGAAGCTGACCGGGCGGACCCTCGGCGACCTGCGCGCGGTGGTGTCCGGAGCGGGTGCGGCCGGCGTCGCGGTGACCCGGATCCTGCTCGCCGCCGGCATCGGCGACATCGCCGTCGGCGACAGCCGCGGCATCATCTACCCCGGCCGCGACAACCTCACCTCGGTCAAGGCGGCGCTCGCCGCGGAGACCAACAAGGCGCACCTGACCGGTTCGATCACGGACGCGCTCAACGGCGCCGACGTGTTCCTCGGTCTGTCCTCCGGCAAGGTGCCGGAGGAGGCGGTCGCCACCATGGCGCCGGAAGCCATCATCTTCGCGATGGCGAACCCGGACCCGGAGGTGGACCCGGAGGTCGCGCACAAGTACGCCCGCATCGTGGCGACCGGGCGCAGCGACTACCCCAACCAGATCAACAACGTGCTGGCCTTCCCGGGCTTGTTCCGCGGTGCCCTCGACGTGCGGGCCAGCCGGGTGACGGAGGGCATGAAGCTCGCCGCCGCCGACGCGCTCGCCGCCGTCATCGCCGACGAGCTCACCGAGGACCACATCATCCCGAGTGTGTTCGACGAGCGGGTCGCTCCCGCCGTCGCCGCCGCGGTCGCCGCGGCCGCCCGGGCGGACGGGGTCGCCCGGCGCTGAGCCGAGCAGTGGAGGATCACGCGCCCGTGTGGCGGGAGCGTGACCGGTGCGGGTGGGGCACCGGTGCGGGGTGGGCGGCCGGAGCGTGGGCCGCGGGCATGGCCGGGGCGGCCATCGCGCCGCCAGCACCGGCGATCGGGTTCTCGGGGCCCCGCGGAGCTTCTCCGCGGGGCCCTGTGCCGTTTCCGGGGCTGGTTCGTCAGGAGTGCTGGGGCGGGGTGTGGTCCGTGCCTCCCGCCGGCCGGGACGAGCCGTCAGACGCGGTTGCAGCCCGGGCAGGGGCGGTTCTCGGCCGCCTCGGCGAGGGGGCGCAGCGTCCCGCAGCCCTTGTAGGAGCAGCAGACGAAGTCCGCGGGGAGCACGGTGATGACCGGCGTGCCGTCGATGATGACCGTGGCGGGGGCCTCCGGCGCTGGCGCCGGCCGCCGCCGGCGGCGCCAGCCCAGCCGGCGGTGGGAGCCATGCCGTTCGGGCGTGCCCGGGCCGTCCTGGTGGGTCACCACGGCCTGCCCACCGCCTCGCACGCGCTCGTTCTGCCCACGGCGATGAGTTCAGCACACCGGCGGGGCGCGTGCGCGGGTCGGGGCGGAGGATCCGTGTTCGTCGGGATCGGCGCCGCGGCCGCCGGCGGATACTCGCCCCGCGGCGCGGTCGGCCGTAGGTTCGACGTGTGCTTGCCGTCGCCGCCGTCGCCCTGCACCCCGACAGCCCACTCGACGGACTGGACATCGGGGATCGGCCCGAGCCCACGCCGCCGGACGGATGGACCACCGTCGAGGTTCGGGCCGCCTCGCTGAACCATCACGATCTCTTCAGCCTCCGTGGGGTGGGCCTGCCGGCGGACCGTCTCCCGATGATCCTCGGCTGCGACGCCGCGGGCGTCACCGCCGAGGGGGAGGAGGTCGTCGTGCACGCGGTGATCGGGGATCCGGCGGCGGGCGGCGGCGACGAGACGCTGGACCCGCGCCGGACCCTGCTCTCCGAACTGCATCCGGGCACGCTCGCGCAGCGGGTCGCGGTGCCGCGGCGCAACCTCGTACCCAAGCCCGCGGAGCTCTCCTGGGAGGAGGCGGCCTGCCTGCCGACGGCCTGGCTCACCGCGTACCGGATGGTCGTCTCCCGGTCCGGGCTGCCGGCCGCCGGTGGCGGCAGCGTGCTCGTGCAGGGCGCGGGCGGCGGGGTCGCCACCGCCGCGCTGCTGATCGCCAAGGCCGCCGGGCACACCGTGTTCGTGACGTCGCGCGACGAGGACAAGCGGCGTCGCGCCGCGGCGCTCGGCGCGGACGCGGTGTTCGAGCCCGGTGCGCGCCTGCCCGCTCGGGTCGACGCGGTCATCGAGACGGTGGGTGCCGCGACCTGGGGGCATTCGGTGCGCTCGCTGCGCCCGGGCGGCCGGATCGTCGTGTCCGGCGCGACCAGCGGGCCGAATCCACCGGCCGAGCTCACCCGGATCTTCTTCCTGCAGCTGTCGGTGATCGGCTCGACGATGGGCAGCCGCGGCGAACTCGCGGATCTGGTCGGCTTCCTCGCGCGTACCGGCATCCGCCCGCCCGTGCAGGAGGTTCGGCCGCTGGCGCAGGCGCGTGGCGCGTTCGAGCGGCTCGCGGCCGGGGACGTCTTCGGCAAGCTCGTCCTGGTTCCCGGCTGATCATCTCGCCCCCCGGCCGGGGAGCTCAGAGGTCCGGGTCGTCGTCGGGGCGGGCGAGCCAGGTGGCGAGGCGTTCCACCGCCTCCTCGAACTGCGGGTGCACATCGACGAACGCGCGCAGCGAGTCGGCGAGGCCCTCAAAGGTGACCGTCTCCTCGCCGCGACGGTCGACGAGTTCCTCGATACCGCGATCGGTGAAGTACATCCGCGCTCCTGTTGCCCGGCCGATCCCCCGCCCCCGTGACGCCCCGGTGCCTGCTCCGGGCGCCGTCGCGGATGGTGCCCGCTGACGATGCCGTCCGCGAGGATCAGGCTAGCCCACCGGCGGGTGGCCACCGCCCACGGGAGGCAGCCACCGGCCGGGTACGGCTCAGATCTCGTAGGCCGCCTCGACGAGCGCCCGCTGCTCGCGCTCGTGCACTCGCGACGAACCAGATGCCGGCGCGGCGGCGGCCCGCCGGGAGATGCGGCGCAGCCGGATCCCGCGGGGCAGGTACTCGGCGATGTTGAGCGCCATGTGCGGGTAGGCGCCCTGGTTCGCCGGCTCCTCCTGCACCCAGACGACGTCGTCGACGTTCGGGTAGCGCTCCAGCACCGCGGCGAGCTCCGGCCCGGGGGTCGGGTAGAGCTGCTCGACGCGCAGCAGCGCGAACCGGCCGGCGTCGTCGTGCTTGTCCCGCGCGGCGGCCAGGTCGTAGTACACCTTGCCGGAGGACAGCAGCACCCGGCGCACGGCCGACGGGTCAGCGACGGCCGCGTCGTCGATCACCGGCTGCCAGGCGCCGCCGGTGAGCTCCT
This sequence comes from Frankia canadensis, assembly GCF_900197875.1. Classification (GTDB taxonomy): domain Bacteria; phylum Actinomycetota; class Actinomycetes; order Frankiales; family Frankiaceae; genus Frankia; species Frankia canadensis. Next base: position 33,389 of record NZ_FZMO01000002.1, read on the forward strand.
CCACCGCCGAGGTGGCCGCCTTGAGCCGCAGCATCGACTTCGGTGTGAAGACGACGAGCGGGCGGCGTACCGGCGAGAGTGCCTGGCGGCGCAGCAGGTGGAAGTAGCTGGCCGGGGACGACGGCGCGGACACCGTCATGTTGTTGTCCGCGCACAGCGACAGGTACCGCTCGATGCGGGCCGAGGAGTGGTCCGGCCCCTGCCCCTCGTAGCCGTGCGGGAGCAGCAGGACCAGCGAGGAGCGCTGCCCCCACTTCGCCTCGCCGGCGGTGATGAACTCGTCGATGATCGACTGGGCGCCGTTGGCGAAGTCGCCGAACTGCGCCTCCCACAGCACCAGCATGTCCGAGCGGGCCACCGCGTAGCCGTACTCGAAGCCCATCGCCGCGAACTCGCTGAGCAGCGAGTCGTAGACGTAGAAGGTGCCGACGGCGGTGTTGTTCTCCGTGCCGTCGAGGCCGTGGCGCAGCGTGCGCAGCGGGGTGTGGTCCTCGGCGGTGTGGCGGTCGACGAGCACGGCGTGGCGCTGGCCGAAGGTGCCGCGGCGGCTGTCCTGCCCGGTCAGGCGGACCGAGCGGCCGTCGAGCAGCAGGGTGCCGAACGCGAGCGTCTCGGCGAGGGCCCAGTCGATCCCGGCGGACTCGACCATCTGCGCGCGCCGCTCGACCTGTGGCCGCAGCCGCGGGTGCACGGTGAAGCCCTCGGGCAGGGTGACCTGCGTCTGGATGACCCGCTTGACGGCCTCCAGCGGCACGGCGGTGCTCACCGCGGCGGCCGCGGCGGCTTCCTCCGGCGTGGTGACGATCCGCGGCTGTGGGGCCGCGCCGGACGGTGTGGTGTCCCGCGTCTGCGCGAACGCCTTCTCCAGCTCCGCCCGGTAGGACTTCATCGCCTCCTCGGCCTCCTCGCGGGTGATGTCCCCGCGGCCGATCAGCGCCTCCGTGTAGAGCTTGCGCACCGAGCGCTTGCTGGCGATCGTGTCGTACATCAGCGGCTGGGTGAACGACGGCTCGTCCATCTCGTTGTGGCCGCGACGCCGGTAGCAGAGCAGGTCGATCACGACGTCCTTGTGGAACGCCTGGCGGTACTCGAAGGCCAGCGCAGCGACCCGCACGCACGCCTCCGGGTCGTCCCCGTTGACGTGGAAGATCGGCGCCTGCACCATCCGGGCGACGTCGGTGGCGTAGACCGACGAGCGGCTCGAGTCCGGCGAGGTGGTGAAGCCGACCTGGTTGTTGATGACCAGGTGGATGGTGCCGCCGGTGCGGTAGCCACGCAGCTGGGAGAGGTTCAGCGTCTCGGCGACGACCCCCTGCCCGGCGAACGCGGCGTCACCGTGCACCAGCACGGGCAGGATGGTGAAGCCCGAGTAGCCCTTGTCCAGGATGTCCTGCTTGGCGCGGACGACACCCTCGGTGACCGGGTCGACGGCCTCCAGGTGCGACGGGTTCGCGACGACCGACACCGGCACCTCGCGCCCCGACCGACCGCTGTACACGCCGTCGGCACCCAGGTGGTACTTGACGTCGCCGGAGCCGTGCGCGGTCTGCGGGTCGAGGTGGCCCTCGAACTCGTCGAAGATCTGCCGGTACGACTTGCCGACGATGTTCGCGAGCACGTTGAGCCGGCCGCGGTGCGCCATGCCGATGACGACCTCGTCCAGGCCGGCGTCGGCCGCCCGGTCGAGCACCTCGTCGAGCGTCGGGATGGTCGACTCGGCACCCTCGAGGGAGAACCGGCGCTGGCCGACGTACTTGGTCTGCAGGAAGGACTCGAACGCCTCCGCGGCGCCGAGGCGCTCCAGCACGTGCAGCTGCTCGGCCGGGTCGGGGCGCTCGGCGGAGCGCTCGACCCGGGCCTGGATCCAGGCCCGCTCGTCGGGCTCCTGGATGTGCATGTACTCGATGCCGACCCGGCGGCAGTAGGAGTCGCGCAGCACGCCGAGGACGTCGCGCAGCGACATCGTGCGCTGCCCGGCGAACCCGCCGACGGCGAACTCGCGGTCGAGGTCCCACAGCGTCAGCCCGTGGCTGATGATGTCCAGGTCGGGGTGGCTGCGGATGGCGAACTCGAGCGGGTTCGTGTCGGCCATCAGGTGCCCGCGCACCCGGAAGGCGTGGATCAGCTCCTGCACCCGGGCGCCGTGGTCGAGGTCGCCCTCGTGCACCACGGGGATGTCGGCCACCCAGCGGATGGGCTCGTAGGGCACCCGCAGCGACCGGAAGATCTCGTCGTAGAAGCCGTCCTCGCCCAGCAGCAGCTGGTGCATCCGGCGCAGGTACTCGCCCGACTGGGCGCCCTGGATGATCCGGTGGTCGTACGTGCTGGTCAGCGTGATCGTCTTCGAGATCGCGAGCCTGGCCAGCGTGTTCGCGGATGCGCCGGAGAACTCGGCCGGGTACTCCATCGCGCCGACGCCGATGATCGTGCCCTGGCCCTGCATCAGCCGGGGCACCGAGTGCACCGTGCCGATGCCGCCCGGGTTGGTGAGGCTGATGGTGACCTCGGAGAAGTCCTCCGTGGTCAGCTTGTTCGTGCGGGCCCGGCGGACGAGGTCCTCGTAGGCGATCCAGAACTCGCGGAAGTCCAGCGCCTCGGCCTTCTTCACCGCGGCGACGACGAGCTGGCGGCCCTTCGGCGTGACCAGGTCGATCGCGAGGCCGAGGTTGATGTGCTCCGGCTGGACGACCGCCGGCTTGCCGTTCACCTCGGTGTAGGAGGCGTTCATCGCCGGGTGGGCGGCGAGCGCCTTGACCATCGCGTAGCCGATGACGTGCGTGAACGACACCTTGCCGCCGCTGGAGCGGGCCAGGTGGCGGTTGATCACGATGCGGTTGTCCGCGAGGAGCTTCGCCGGGAACGCCCGCACCGACGTGGCGGTCGGGACGTGCAGCGAGGTCTCCATGTTGGTGACCACGCGCGCGGCGGCACCGCGCAGCGGTGTGGCCACGGCACCGGCGGGCGCGGCCGGGGCTGCCTTCGCGGCTGGGGCTGCCTTCGCGGCTGGGGCTGCCTTCGCTGCCGGGGCCGCCGAGGTGGCGGCGGCCGGCGACGCCGCGGGGGCCCCGGTGGCGGGCTTGGCGCGGGCGGCCGGCGCGACCGGGGCGGGAGAGGTCGCGCTGGCCGCGGCGGCGGGCACCGGGGCGGCCACGGTGCTGGGCGCCGGCTCGCCGGCCGCGGCGGGGGACGATCCGTTCGGCGCCGCGGCGGCGGCCGTCCCGGCGGTGCCTGGGCCGGTCGGCGGCGCGGTCGGCTCGTAGTCGGAGAGAAACTCCCGCCACTCCGGCGACACGCTCTGCGGATCTTCGAGAAACTGCTGGTAGATCTCGAAGACCAGCCATTCGTTGGGTCCGAAGTCAGGTCCGGACGCAGGAACCGTCGGTGCTGTCACGGGGCCATTCGCCTCTATCCACGGTCTCACTTCACGGCCTCCGAAAGGCCCTTCTGCCACCGTCTGCTCAGGCTACCCGCTCCCTGCGGCGGCAGCCGCACTGGTCCCGCCCTGTCGGGTCACACGGGCGCTGCGTGCCCGGCCGGTGTCCGCCCGGCGGCACGCGCGGCCAGCGGCGGGCCGAGAGGGCGATACCGTCCGTGGTCGCCAGGGTGGGCGACGTGTGTCCGATCCGGGCCTTTCGTCGAGGTTTTTCGTCTCGGGAACGCGGCGCGGGTGACATCCGTTAGAGTGGGTAGCGCCGGTCCGCATCATGGCCCCCGGACCCAATAAAAGTCGCTTCGAGCGACCTACGCCCGTGAGGCGACCTGGCGGGCCGGCGCCCAACCTTCCAGCACGCCCGAGGCACGGGGCGGCTGGCGTCTCGGCGGTATCAGTCGAAGTGGTTCCAGCCGCCCGGGCCGGCGGGCGGCTGGCCGTCCACCGTCACGCCGTCACCGAGCAGGACCGTTCCGATCGGAACGCACCCGGCGGGCGGCGGCACCGTCGGTGGCAGGCAGGCGACGAGGGAATGGTCCTCCCCGCCGGCCAGCGCCCAGCCGAGCGGATCCACGCCGAGTGCCGCCGCCGCCGAGCGCATCCGCGGGCCGATCTCCAGCGCGGCCGAGCGGATCTCGACGCGCACCCCGGAGGCGGCCGCGATGTGGCCGAGATCCTGGGCCAGCCCGTCCGACACGTCGCACATGGCCGTCGCGCCCGCCGCCGCCAGCACGGGCCCGAGCCGGTAGGGCGGGCGCGGCCGGCGGTGCGCCGCGACGAGATCCTCCCAGCCGTCGCGCCCGGCGGTCAGCAGCGCGAGCCCGGCCTCGGCGTGGCCGACGGGCCCCGCAAGTACCACCACGTCACCCGGGCGGGCGCCGGAGCGCAGCACCGGCGGCCGTCCGGCGAGATCACCGAGAGCGGTCACGCCCAGCATGATCGAGTCGGCCGAGCTGACGTCGCCGCCCGCGACGCTCGCGCCGGCCCGCGCGCACTCGGCGGCCAGCCCGTCGGCGAGGGCCAGCGCCCACGCGGCGTCGAGCTGCCCGGGCCCCGCGAAGCCGACGAACAACCCGGTCGGGCGGGCCCCCATCGCCGCCACGTCGGCGAGGTTCTGGGCCGCTGCCTTGTGCCCGACGTCCGTCCCGGACGACCAGTCCAGGCGGAAATGGCGGCCCTGTAGCAGCAGATCGGTCGTGACGACCACCCGGCCGTCCGCGGCGGCGAGGACGGCCGCGTCGTCGCCGGGCCCGACCAGCACGTCCGAGGTTCTCGCGAACCGGGCGGTGAGCTGCCTGATCAGCTCGAACTCGCCGAGGTCGCGCAGTGTCGGGCTCACCGCGCCGGGGCCCACGCGATGGCACCGAGGCGCCCCCCCACCGTCGGGATCCGACCGTTCGCCACGGGCGCGGACGCCGTGCTCACCCACCCGAACCGCAGGTCGGCGCGGAATGACGGTGATCGCAACAATTACGTGACCTTTCTGTCATATTCCACTGAAAATCTGTCGCGGGTGCGCAACCTGCCCTGTCACTTCGCGCGACCCGCGTCGTCCACCTGGCCCCAGCGGGTCGCTCGAGTGCCCGCCGCGGCGGCTCGGCACGCCGGCGGGCCGCCCGGCCGGCCCCGGGCCCTGTAGGGCCGCCGGTGGCGCTGCAACCTGGCCGCGGCAAGATCGAGGGTAGGCACTACCTGCCCTCCACCCCGGAGACCGTCACCTGGGGTGAACTACCGAACGCGCTGACCAGACCGGTTCTCAGTGTCGACTCGGGTGCCACGGTGACGTTCGACACCGTGAGCCAGGAGGGCGTTCTCGGCGACCAGGGACGCGACCCGGACGCCTTCTTCGCGGACCTCGGCGTGGCTGCCCCGGAGGTGCTGGCGGACGCGCGGGCGATCGCGTCGTCCAGCCTGCCCCACCGGTTCGGGGTGGACGCTCCGCACATCGTGACCGGCCCGGTGCTCGTGCGCGGCGCCCAGCCGGGCGACGTGCTGCGGGTCGACGTCGTCTCGCTGCATCCGCGGGCCCGGTACGGCATCGTGTCGACCCGGCACGGCGCGGGCCTGCTCGCCGGCGAGGTCCCCGAGGGCGGCCCGCCGGAGCCGGGCGCTGGTGAGCGGCACTGGCAGCGCTTCGGCACCCTCACCACCTTCTGTGCCGTCGAGCGCCGACGCGGCCGCCTGTTCGGGGCGCTGGCCGGAGTCGGCGGCACCCGCACCCGCTTTCCGCTGGCCCCGTTCCTGGGCGTCATGGCGGTCGCGGTGGACAGTACCACCGAGGTGATCGCGTCGACCTCGGTCGGACCGCACGGTGGTGCCCTGGACTGCGGGGAGCTTGGCACCGGCGCCCGCCTGTACCTGCCGGTCCAGGTCGCGGGCGCGCTGTTCGCCGTCGGCGACCCGCACTACGCCCTCGGCGAGGGAAAGATCGGCGCCACGGCGCTGGAGGGCCCGCTGCGGGCGACCCTGCGGCTGAGCGCCCTGCGCGACGCGGGCGCGACGGCCGTGCTGGGCGCGCTGCGCGAGCCGTTCATCGAGACCGACGCGAGCTGGGTGACGGTGGGCGTCGACATGGAGCTCGCCGAGGCGATCCGCCGCGCCACCCGCTCGGCCGTGCTGTTCCTGCACAGCAGGCTCGGCCTGGACCGCGCGGACGCGGTGGCCTACCTCGCGGCCGCGGCCCATCTGCGCGTCGGCCACCTCGGCCCGGGGCCGCAGACCGCGTTCTGCCTGATCCGCCGGGCCGACTTCCCCGACCCGCTGGCGACGAAGACCCGGCTGGCCCGCCCCGCGTTCGCCCGCATCGGCGGCGGCGGCGACGCCGGTGATCCCGGCCCTGACGCCGATCCCACCCACGGCGGGGACCCGGAACTCGGCGAGCCCGCGGCCGGCGGCGCCGACGAGTCCGGCTGGCCGAGCCCGCGCCAGCCGCTGGGCGAGGCCACCCGTGCGCGGCCCGAACCGGACGAGGTCGCCGGCGGTGCCCAGCCCGGCTGAGCTACCGCACTGATCAGGACGTGACGGCCCGGCGCTCGGCCGCGGGCGGGTCCGACGGTCCCGCGGGACCGCGGCATCCCGCCGCCATCGATCAGCCGCGCTCGGTGCCGGACCCCAACGTCCATCCAGGCGCGGGGGCGTCATCGAGGCCCTCCAGTTCGGACAGGGCGATCGGCCGCCAGCGGGCGAGCGCCTCGTCGACGCCGGCACGCACCCGCCCCCACCAGGGGCACCCCGGCCGCGCCGGGCGTCACGGCGGGGGCCAGCGGGGCGATCCCGACGGCGGCGAGGCGCGGCCACAGCGTGGCGAGCGCCGCGTCGGGGTCGCGCTCGAAGTCGGACTGGCGGACCCGCCAGAACCGCCAGCCAGCGCGGCGCAGTTCCCGCTCCCGGTCGAAGTCACGGGCGATCCGCTCGGGCCCGGTGCCGGCGTCGCCGTCGCAGCCGACCGCGAACCGGGCCCGCCCGCCGTAGACGACCAGGTCGATCTCCTGACCGTTGACCTCCAGTCGCGGAGCGACGAGGTAGCCACGCTCGGCGATGCGACGGAACACCCGCTGCTCGAACAGCGAGCCGAACGCGGGATGCGGACGGTCGAGCGGGACCTCGGCGGGCGACGGCGCCCGCGCTCCGGCCGGCGGGACCGCCGAGCGCGCCGAGGACAGCACGTACCCCAGATAGCTGTGCCGCAGGTCCTGGTGGTCGAGGTCGGTGAGGCCCACCGAGTGGAACAGCCACACCTGGTCGCGGGCGCGGGACGCGGCGACGTTGAACCGCCGCTGGTACTCCAGCCGGGTGAGCGGGACCGGTCGGTCGGCTGGCGCCACGACCAGGGAGACGAACACGACGTCGCGTTCGTCGCCCTGGAAGTCGGCCGGGGTGCCGACCCGCAGCCGGCGGCGCAGATGCTCGGCGGCGGACATCCGCTCGGTGAGCAGGTCGCGGATCAGCGTGGCCTGCGCGGTGCCCTGGGCGACCACCACGCCGAAGGTGAGACCGCCGTAGCGGGCGTCCTCCGCGCAGGCCAGCACCTGCGCGACCAGCGCGTCGGCCTCGGCCGGGTTGCGCGGGCCGGCGGGGGTGGCCACGGTGGCGCCGTGCGGCACGAACCGGGCGGCCAGCGGTGGGAGCCGGTCCGCGCCGAACTGGCGCAGCGGCACCAGCGGCGCGTCCCGGTAGAACATCGCCGACGACCACTCGATGATCTCCGGCATGCAGCGGAAGTGCTCGCGCAGCCGGACCACCTCGCCGAAGCGGGTGCGCAGCAGGCCGAACAGGCTCGACCGCGGGGTGAACCCGACCCGCAGCCAGGAGGGCACGTCGGGCAGCAGGGCGTCGAGCCGGTCGAGGACGGCGCCGGAGTCCTGGGCGGGATCGTCCGGCGGGGTGCACTGCCGGTCGTCGCCGACGACGATCACCCGGGGTGCGAGCCAGAGCAGGAACAGGCTGTCGAGCCCGGCCTGGCTGCCCTCGTCGACGATGACGACGTCGAAGCTGTCCCGCACCGGCGGGATCGTCGAGAGCACCTCGCCGATCGGCATCACCCAGGCCGGGACGGCCGACTGGGCCACCTCCATCGCCTCCCGGGCGGCCTGCCGGTAGCGCTCGGTGTGCCGTCCGCCCAGGGTGCCGCCCGCGGCGACGGCGTCCGCGTAGGCCCGCAGTGCCGCCGACTGCTCCGCGCCCATCCGGGCCAGGCAGTGTCGCCAGGCCCGGGCGCCGGCGAGTTCGGCGGTGGTGGCGGCGACGACGTCCTCGGCCGCGTCCAGCTCCGCGTCCAGGTCGGTGGGGGACGGCTGGTCCGCGTCGGCGACCCGGGCGAGCCAGCTCGCGGCGCGCGCCCAGGACCAGGCGGCCGTGAACGCGCCCAGCCGTCCCGGCCAGGGATCCTCGTCGGCCTCGGCACCTGGCGGCGTGTCGCCGCCGGTGCGCGGCTCGGTGGCGGTCATCGCGGTGGCGGTCGTCGCGGTGGTGAGCAGGTCGGCGAGGGCCGGATGGGCGGCGCGGACCTGGGCAAGCAGTGCGTCGCGCCGGGCGGCGTCCCGTTGGCGGGTCAGCTGCGCGGACAGGGCGGCCTCGGCCTCGGCGTAGGCGTCGCGGTCGCGGGCGGTGGTGGCCGCGGCGACGTCGGCGAGGCGGGAGGGCGCGTGCGACGCGGCGGCCAGGCGGTCGTGCTCGGCCGCGACGTCGGTCAGTGCCTGGTCCGCGGCGGCGGCGGCCGTCACCGGCGCGAGCGCGGCGATCGTCGCGGCCAGGCCGCGGATCTGCCGCGCGGAGGCGACGGCGGGCGGGTGGCCGGGCGCGAGCTGGCCGGCGAGCGCTGTGACCTGGTCGCGCGCCGCCACGACCGCGTCGATCGCCTCGATCACCTGCTGGCCCTCGACCAGGCGGGACAGGCGGAACTCGATCGGGTCGGCGGGGCGGGGCGGGCGGCCGATCAGCGTCCAGGCCCGTTCGGCGGCGTCGACGGCGAGTTGGGCGCGCAGCCGGGTCAACGCGAGCGCGAGCAGGTCGGGCGTGGTCGGAGCCAGGCCGTCGACGGTGACGTGGCGCAGCAGCGCGTCGGCCTCCCGCTGCACCCGGGACCGCCAGCGGCGGCGCACCTCCCCGCCCTCGTCGAGGTGAGCCGCCAGGGCCTCACCGCGCGCGAGCAGCGTGGCGGGATCGAGGCCGGCGCCCGCGGCGGGATCCTGCGCGTCGCCGTCGCCGGTCGGGTCCGGCGCCGTGCCCTGCCGTGCCGTGGTGTCCCAGCCGGTGCCCGCGGCGACGGCGTTCGCGATGTCGGGTGCGGAGTAGCCATGCGGGGCCGTGTCGGCGTCGGGGTCGATCGCGGCGACGGCACCGAGGAGGGCGCTGTCGGCGGCCGCGCCGCCGACAGCGCCCGCGTCGGCACCCACGGCCGAGGCCGGGCCGGTGATGCCGGGCGCGAGGGCGGCCGCCGGGAGTTCGACGGCGTGCAGGCCGAGGTCGGTGACGTGCCGGATGGCCTCGGCGACGAGCGGGGCGGCGGCGCTCACCTTCGCCCAGGGGAGACGGTCGCGCCCGGCCAGGGCGTCGTCGAGGGCCGCGGGGATCCAGTCCCGTTCACTGAGCCGTTCGGCGTGCGCGTCCAGGCCGTCGAGGGCGCGGGCGAGAGCGGTCACCGCGACCCGCAGCGGTTCGACCGACGCGGCGGGAGCGGTGGCGAGCGCGTCGAGCAGCCCGCGGGCGGGCGGGTCGAGCGCGGCGCGGGCGATGTCCGCCGCGGCGCGGGCGGCCGCGTCGATGTCCAGCAGCGCCGCGAAGCGCGTCGCCGCCAGGACGGGCCACTGCCCGGCGGCGCCCGGCCGCCCGTCGTCCGGCAGGGAAACGCCCGCGTCCCCGTCCGCACCGACGGGGACCCGCCGGAGCAGCACGAGCAGCTCCGACGCCTGCTCGTCGGTGAGCGGCGCCGCCCCGACGGCGGATCCGGCGGGTCCGGCGGGTCCGGCGGGGCTCGCCGCGGCGGGTGTCGCGGGGACGGGCAGCGGCAGCCAGCCGTGGCGGGGACGGCCGGCCCGCACCCGGGCGGCGACCGCGGCGCGGGTGCCACCCCAGCCCGGGCCCACCTCGGCGTCCGGATGGACCGCGAGCTCGGCGGCGCGCAGCGTCCGGGCCTGGTCGGCGAGCGCCTCCCGGGCGGCTAGCGCGGCCTCGCGCCGCCGCAGCGCCCGCTCGACGCGGCGTTCGAGGGCCTCGGGCTGGTAGGTGGCCCGCTCAGCGGCCAGCGCGTTCACGCTCGCCGCGAGCTCCGGCGACCCGACCTCCGCGCCCGGCGCCCCGGCCGGTCCCGCCGAACCCGACGCCGTCCCGGCGGCCGTCTCGGCGGCGGGTTCGGTCGGGTCCGCCGTGTCGGTCAGCGAGACGCACAGGCGTTGCAGGTCCGGGGGCAGCTTCGCCCGCAGCACCCGCAGGGCCTGCGCCTTCTGGCTGGTGACGAGGACGCGCTGGCCCTCGGCGAGCAGCGCGCAGATCAGGTTGGCGATCGTGTGCGTCTTCCCCGTGCCGGGCGGGCCCTCGACGACGACGCCGTTGTCGGCGCCGAGCCGTTCCAGCACCCGGGACTGCTCGGGGCTGGTCGGCAGCGGCAGCAGCGGGTCCGCGCCGAGCACGTCGCCGCTCGTCGCGCCCTCCGCCGCGAGCCACGCGAGCCGCCGCGGGGTGTCCAGGGTGGCCACCAGCTGGGCGAGGCCGAGGGGTGGCGGGCCGTCGCCGCGCAGTGCCTCGAGCATCCGCTCGTAGTACCCGAGCAGCGCCGCCTGGCCGCGGACCCGCAGCACGAGCGCCGGCGCGAGGCTCACCTGGGCGGGCATGTCGCCGTCCGGTGGCGGTGGCGGCGCGGCCTGCGGCGTGAAGCCGTCGCTGGGAATGTCCAGGGCAAGGGTGAGCCAGTCGCGTAGCAGGCGTGCGTCGAGCGGTCCGAGCGGGGCGGCGGGGCGGTTGTGCAGGCGTTCGTGCAGGGTGTTCGTCCGCTCGGGGCGGAAGCCCGGGACGGCGTCGAGCAGCGGCCCGTCGCCGAGCCGGGTCGACGCGCCCGCTGGGATCCGCACCCGGATGTCGGAGCTGACCGGGTCGATCTCGCAGCCGACCCGGGTGGTCAGCAGGTGCTCGCGGATGAGCGGGCCGCCGGGCGGCCGCCAGGTGAGCAGGCCCGTGGCCAGCACCAGCTCCAGCGCGTCACCCTCCTGGGCGACCCGGGCGGCGAGGGCGTGCAGCGTGTTGTGCAGCGCCCGTCGCTCGGCGTCGGCGCGGGCCCGCCCAGCCCAGATCCGCCAGCCCGGCAGCCAGTCCCGATAGGCGGCCTCGGCCCGCTCGTCGTCGGGACCGGTGCCACCCTGCCAGGTGGGTGGATCGCCGGGGTCGGCGTGCGCCGCGTCGGGCAGCCGGAGCCGGTCGGCGAGGATCGGTGGTGGCGGTGGTGGCGGGGGCAGCGCGGCGGCTGCCGGCGCCGTCAGCAGGACCTCGCCGGGCCCGGCGTGCTCGACGGGGTCGATGCCGGTGGGCAGGTCGGCCAGCCAGACGACGAGCGGATGCTCCTCGACGCGGCGGACCCGGGTGCCGCGGGCGACGGCGAGTTCGTGCAGGAAGCGCACCAGCCGGTGGCAGCGGTCCGCCAGGGCGGCGCGCTCGTCGGCGGTCGGGGCGTGCGCCTCGCCGGGGCCGCTCACCGCGACGCCGCGCCGGCGGCCTGGCGCCGACCGGGGCCGTCCGGGGGCAGGGCCCGCGGTCCGTGGACTGCCAACCGATGCCCTCCTCGGAAGTCCGACGTGGGCGCGCCCCGCGCGCCTGCCTGTCGCCGGGACACCACGCGTGGTGTCCCGACACGGACCGCCAGCATCGCGACCCAGGGGGTGGGATGCCCGCGACCACGGCGATGTCCCTACTCCTACGCATAATGCCGGCTGTGGGCCCCGCCCCGCCGCCCGGGGGTGCCGATGCAGGTGCGCCGCCGGGCGCCACCTGTCGCGGAGGTGGCCGCGGGCCGCACCCCCGTGCGGGGACACCAGGGGACACCACCGGACGGCCGCGGTGCCGGGTCGTCGTCGCGCTGCCGCCGGGTCGTCGTCTCGTCGTTCTTCGTCGCCTCGTCGTCGCCGTGGGATGAGCGAGCGGTGGACACGTGTGTGCCCGCTGTTGGCCTGGGGTGCGGGGTGCCGCCGGCCCGGCGTGCCGCCGCGAACGGCCGGCGGTGGATGCGACAACATACGCATCTGTGATGTCACGGTTCTATGCTGATTTGCACATCCACTCCCGGTACTCACGGGCCTGCAGCCGCGACTGCGACCTTGAGCACCTGGCCTGGTGGGCGGCGCGCAAGGGCATCGCCGTCGTCGGCACCGGTGACTTCACCCACCCCGCGTGGTCGCAGGAACTGGCGGACAAGCTCGTGCCGGCCGAGCCCGGCCTGTTCCGGCTGCGGCCCGACCTCGAGCGCGAGGTGCTGCGCACGCTGCCGGCGTCGTGCCGCACGGCCACCAGATTCATGATCTCCAGCGAGATCTCCACCATCTACAAGCGGGGCGAGCGCACCCGCAAGGTGCACCACCTGCTTTACGCGCCGACCCGCGAGGCCGCCGCCGGCATCACCGCCGCGCTCGCACGCATCGGCAACCTCGCCGCCGACGGGCGCCCCATCCTCGGCCTCGACTCCCGTGACCTGCTGGAGATCACCCTCGCCGGCGGTCCCGGCTGCTACCTGGTGCCGGCGCACGTGTGGACGCCGTGGTTCGCCGTGCTGGGCTCGAAGTCCGGCTTCGACGCGGTCGAGGACTGCTACGCCGACCTCGCCGACGAGATCTTCGCCCTGGAGACGGGCCTGTCCGCGGACCCGGAGATGTTCTGGCGGATCTCCGGGCTCGACCGGTACCGCCTGGTCAGCAACTCCGACGCGCACTCCCCGCCGATGCTCGGGAGGGAGGCGACGGCCTTCGGCTGCGAGCTGGACTACTTCGCCATCGAGGCCGCACTGCGCGGCGGGAACGGCTTCGCCGGGACCGTCGAGTTCTTCCCGGAGGAGGGCAAGTACCACCTCGACGGTCACCGCAAGTGCGGCGTGGTGCTGACCCCGGAGCAGACCCGGGAGGTCGGCGGACGCTGCCCCACCTGCGGCGGCCCGCTGACCGTCGGGGTGCTCAACCGGGTCGAGGCGCTGTCCGACCGGCCCGCCGGGACCCGGCCGGCGACGGCCGGCGACGTCAGCTCACTGGTGCCGCTGCCGGAGGTCGTCGGCGAGATCCTCGGCGTGGGGCCGAAGAGCAAGGCGGTCGCCGCGCAGGTGAGTTCGCTGGTGTCGCGGCTCGGCCCGGAGCTCCGGATCCTCGGCGACGTCCCGACCTCGGCCATCGCCGACGTCGGGTCCGCCGAGCTGGTCGAGGCGATCACCCGACTGCGGCGCGGCGAGGTGATCCGCCAGGCCGGCTTCGACGGCGAGTACGGCGTCATTCGCCTGTTCGAGCCGGACGAGCTGGGCGGCGGCGGGGGGACGCTGTTCGACCTGGCCGACGACGACCTGGCCGACGACCCGGCCGCGCCCGGCGCGGCGGTGCCCCGCCAGGGCGAGGCGGCGCCGGCGCGCCCGGTGCCGCGCCAGACCACCGGGCGCGGGCGCCGGTCCCGGCACAGCGCGCTTGCGCCCGACGCGGCGGCTGACGGCGGACAGGGCGCCGAGCTCGGCCCATCCCTCGACGAGGCCCTCGCCGCCGCGCCCGCCATGGCGCCTGTCGCCGTGATCGGCGCCGGCGGCGGAGCGGACCGCACCGACGGCGGGGCGGACCAGGCCGACGGTCCGGCGCGGGAGCCGGACGGCGCTCCGCTGCGGTCAGGGGAGCCGTCCGTCCTCGACGGGCTGGATCCGGATCAGCGGCGGGCGGCGGCGCATCCGGGCGGACCGCTGCTCGTGCTCGCCGGGCCCGGCACCGGCAAGACGCGCACCCTCGTGCACGCGATCGCCCACCGCGTCGCCGAGCTCGGTGTGCCGGCCGAGCAGTGCCTGGCCGTCACCTTCACCCGCCGGGCCGCGGGGGAGCTGACCGAGCGGCTCGACGCGATGCTGGGGGAGCGGGCACGGCGCGTGCTCGCGACGACGTTCCACGGCCTGGGCCTGGCGATCGTCCGGGAGCAGCACGAGCGGCTCGCCCGCGGCGCGCACGTGCGGGTCGCCGACGACGCGGTGCGGGCGCAGCTGCTCGACGCGGCGCTGCACGGCGAGGGCGACGCCCGGGCGCGCCGCCGGGTGACGGCGGGGATCTCCGAGCTCAAGCGGCTGCGAGCCCTCGGCGAGGCCCGCCGCGACCACGACCTGGTCGGCGTCCTCGCCCGCTACGACGCGGAGCTGCGTGAACGAGACATGGTCGACCTCGACGACCTGGTCACGCTGCCGCTGACCCTGCTGCGGGACTCCCCGGAGCTGGTCGAGCACTACCGCGCCCGGTTCCGCCACGTCTGGGTCGACGAGTACCAGGACACCGACGAGCTGCAGTACCGGCTGCTGGGGCTGCTGTGCCCGCCGGCGGCGAACCTGAGCGTCATCGGCGACCCGGACCAGGCCATCTACAGCTTCCGCGGCGCCGACGTGGGCTTCTTCCTGCGCTTCGAGCGGGACTATCCGGGCGCGCGCACGGTAGCGCTCACCCGCGGCTACCGGTCGACGCCGACGATCGTGCGGGCCGCCCTCGACGTGATCGCGCCGGCGAGCCTCGTGCCCGGCCGCACGCTGACCGCCGTGCGCGGTGCCGCCGGCGACGGCCCGGTGCTGCTGCGCCGGTACACCAGCGAGGCCGAGGAGGCGATCGCCGTCGTCGACAGCATCGACGTCGCGCTCGGCGGGACCTCGTTCCACGCCCTGGACTCCGGCGTCGACGGCTCGGTGGACGCCGGTCTGTCGTTCGCCGACATCGCCGTGCTGTACCGGACGACCCGCCAGGGCGAGCCGATCATGGAGGCGCTGGCGAAGCGCGGCTTCCCCTTCCAGCGGCGCTCGCACCTGCCGCTGGCCGACGCCCCCGCCGTCGCCGGCCTGCTGGCCATGCTGCGCGCGAGCGCCGGACCGCAGGCGGCCACGGGCCACGGCGCGGGTGGCGGATCCGGCGCGATGAACGGTTCCGTCACCGCCGGGGGCCCGGGCAACGGCGGCGGGCGGCCGGTGGCCGTGCTGCTGCGGGACGCGGTCAGCCGGGCCTTGGACCTGGCGGATGCCCTGCGCACCGAACTCGGCGCGGCCACGACTCCCGCGGGCGCCGAGGGCTTCCCCGGCGGGCGGGTACCGACCGAGGCCGAGCTGCGGCTCGCGATGGAACTGCTCGCCCCGTCGGCCGCGGCGGCCGGGACCGACCTGGACGGGTTCCTCACGGCGGTGACGATGGCCAGCGAGGTCGACGGGTACGACCCGCGGGCTGACCGGGTCAGTCTGCTCACCCTGCACGCGAGCAAGGGCCTGGAGTTCGGGCTGGTGTTCCTCGTCGGCTGTGAGGACGGACTGCTGCCGATGCGGTTCGGACCGGCCGGTCGGCAGGGGTCGTCGGCCGAGGCGGCGGCGGCCGAGGCGGCGGCGGAGGCCGAGGAGCGCAGGTTGTTCTTCGTCGGCGTCACCAGGGCCCGTGACCGGCTGATCCTGTCGTCGGCGGCCCGCCGGCCGGGCGTGCGCGGCGACGGGGAGACCCGGCCGTCGCCGTTCCTCGCCGACATCGGGGCGTCGCTGGTGACGACCGGCGGCGCCACCGCCGCCTCGTCCCGGCGAGCGGCCCGCCGGCCGGTCGCCGGCCAGCAGCTGCGCCTCGTCTGACCCGCGTCGGCCCGGGCGCCACGGTCCGGGCCGGTGAATCGGCGTCAGAGCTTGCGCAGCACCATGGCGAGGTTCCAGGTGACGATCTCCCGGGCGCCGGGCACCCGGAGGATCACCTTCGCCCAGTCGGGCAGGTAGCGGGGCATCGCGTCGAGGATCTCGACGTCGGCGCGGCGGCGGGCCCAGGACAGGGTGTCGGCGACGGACACCGGGAACAGGGTCCGGCCGTAGATGTTCTTCGGCGCGTGGCCCCGGCGCCGCTCGAAGCGGGCCGCGGCGCGGTCGCCGCCGAGGTAGTGCCACGGCGCCGTCTCGTGGCCGCCCCAGGGCGAGAGCCAGTTCGTGTAGCTCAGGAAGATCAGCCCGCCGGGGCGGGTCACCCGGACCAGCTCGGAGCACATCCGCCACGGGTCCGGCACGTGCTCCAGCACGTTGGACGTGTAGCACAGGTCGATGCTGCCGGACAGGAACGGCAGGTCCAGCGCGCTGCCGCGGACCCGTCCCGGCACGTCGTCGATGCCGCCCGCCTCCATCTCCGACACGTCCGGCTCGACCCACACGTAGCGGGCGCCGGCGTCGAGGAACGCGGAGCGGAAATAGCCCGGGCCGCCGCCGACGTCGAGGACCAGCTGGTCGGTCAGGGAGGTGTAGCGCAGCAGCTGGCGGACGGAGTCCGCGGCGATCAGCGAGTAGAAGCCGGCCGGGTCGACAGGCTCCTTGCGGTGCGCGAGGAACAGCGTCTTCGACCGGTTCAGGCCCCAGCCGGAGTAGGGCAGGGTGCGCAACGGCGACGCCTGGTCCGGGGCCGCCGCCGAGGCCACCGGGGCCGCCGAGGCCGGGACGGCGGAGGACGCCGCGGTTCCCGTGGGCTCGGTTTCTCCCGTGGGCTCGGCGGATTTCGCCGTGGATGCCGCCGTGTCAGACATGGCGGGGACGATAACACCCGCACGGTGGGCACCCCCCGGCCCCGCCCCGACCCCGGGCCGGGCGTGCGGCCGGGCACCCGGCCCGGGGATCGGCCGCGCCGTCGGAACCGCCGGCCGAGTCGTCGGACCCGTCGAACCGTGGGCCGTACTGATCATCCAGTTCGGGTCGTTCGGCCTGGTCGCCGGCAATTTCTGGAATTACCTGGACGCAAGGCTTATCGTCTCATTGCGAAAGATTTACCTTGGTCCGTTTGGTGCTTCCTCGTTCCCTGTCCCGGCGACGTATGTTCTCGACGATCCCAAGGATTGGTGATGGTTGTGGCGTGCCCGACCGCCCGGCTCATTCCGGCAGTGCTGCCAAGGGCCGGACTTCTTCGACCTCCTGTGGTAGGCGAGATCGCCCCACCCGGTCGGATGATCTTCGACTCGTGCCAACTGGCCAGCTAGGCGCCGGGATGACCGACACCTTCGAGGCGCCAGCCCGATCTCTACCACGGGCCCGCGACACATTCTCGCCTGCCTGGCGCTATGTGCTCGACCACTCAATGGGCCTGCGGTCGGAACTTGATCGGATGCGCCGGCACGCACCCTTTTACGATGCCATCGTCGACGAGATCGACGGTCGCCGGATACGGATCGGTGACCATTGGCTCACAGATTTCGCATCCTGCAACTATCTCGGCCTCGATCTGGATCGCGAGATCATCGAGACGGTCCCGTCCTATCTTGACCGGTGGGGCACTCATCCGAGCTGGTCCAGACTCATCGCCAGTCCGGTGCCCTATGACGAGATCGAGCGCTCCCTGGCCAGCCTGCTCGGCGCCGAGGACGCGCTGCTGCTGCCCACCATCACCCACATCCAGCTGTCGGTGCTGCCG
The DNA here is from genome assembly GCF_900197875.1 of Frankia canadensis. Lineage (GTDB taxonomy): Bacteria > Actinomycetota > Actinomycetes > Frankiales > Frankiaceae > Frankia > Frankia canadensis. Next base: position 50,918 of record NZ_FZMO01000002.1, read on the forward strand.
GCGCTGGTCGGTACCGGCTCGTTGTTCGTCGAGGTCCACGCTCACCAGACCGCCCACGAGGGTGCCGCGATGACCGCCGCCCGCGGCGGCACCGTCGGCCGCTTCCGCGAGGACCGGCTCGACCGGCTGGAGCGCCGGCTGCGCACCGCACCGTTCCCCCGGCTGATCTGTGTCGACGGCGTGCACAGCATGACCGGCAACGGGCCGCCGCTGGCCGAGCTGCTCGCGCTCGCCCGGGAGCACGACGCGCTGCTCTACGTCGACGACGCGCACGGTTTCGGCGTCGTCGGGGAGCGCGGCCCGGCCGAGTCGAGCCCCTACGGCGATCGGGGCAACGGCATCGTGCGCCATCTCGGCGAGTCCTACGACCATCTGATCCTGGTCGGCGGGTTCTCCAAGGCGTACTCGTCGCTGCTCGCCTTCGTCGCCTGCCCGACGGAGGTCAAGGAGTACCTGAAGTCCGCGGCCGGGCCGTACATCTTCTCCGGACCCTCGCCGGTGGCCTCCCTGGCCACTGGTCTGGTGGGGCTTCAGGTCAACGAGCGGCGCGGCGACGAGCTGCGGGCCCGGCTGCACCGGCTGACGTCCCGCCTTCTCGACGGGCTGCGCCGGCTCGGGCTCGGCACCCTGAACACGAGCGGTTTCCCGATCGTCGAGATCCCGCTCACGGACCCGGATCGGGCCGACGAGCTGGGCCGCTACCTGTACGACCGGGGTGTCTTCGCCTCCGTGGTGCCCTTCCCGGTGGTCCCGCGCGACCAGGTCGGCGTGCGCATCCAGATCACGGCGGCGAACACCGACGCCGAGATCGACGACCTGCTCACCGTCCTCGGTGACGCGGCCGCACGCTACCCCCTGCTGCCGGTGGGCGCCCCGCCGGCCGGCTGACGGTCTGCCTCACGCCGGCGGACGGCGCCACCGCCGCCGTGGGCCCGTCCGGGGGTCGCCGCCGGGTGCGGCCTCCTGCCTGAAGGGCGTCGGGCGCGGCTGCGGCACCCGGTGACGGCCAGGCGTCCGGTGCGGCGGGGCGCCCGGTGGGTCAGGCGTCCGGCGGGGCGAGGCGGCTGACGGGGTGACGGTCCCGCTCTAGCCGGACGTCGACGTCGCGGACCCGTTCGAGCACCTCGAGGTAGTCGCGGCGGGGCACCTCCCGGGCACCGAGGCTCAGCAGATGGTCGGTGGTCATCTGCACGTCGAGCAGGACGCCGCCCGCGGCGGCGAACCGGGCGTCGAAGTCGGCGAGCGCCACCTTGGACCCGTCGGTGCGGGTGTGGAACATCGACTCGCCGGCGAACACCCCGCCGACCCCCACCCCGTAGACGCCGCCGACGAGGTCGTCGCCGTCCCAGACCTCCACGCTGTGCGCCCAGCCCAGCGCGTGCAGCTCGGCGTAGCCGTCGATCAGCTCGTCGGTGATCCAGCCGGACGTGCCGCCGCGCTGGCAGCCGCGGACCACGTCGACGAACGCCTCGTCGACGGTCGTGGTCCAGCCGCAGTTGCGCAGCCGCTTGCGCAGCGAGCGGTTCACCCGCACCCCGCCGGCCGGGATCACCGCCCGCGGGTCCGGGCTCCACCAGGGCAGGTCGTAGCCACCGGGGCGCTCCGGCGACAGGTGCAGGACCCGCCGCGCGGCGACGGCCGCCCGTAGCAGGTCCCGCAGCCGTACCGCCACACCCGTCCCGGACCCCTCCCCGTTCGTGACCTCCCCGTTCTTGCCGTCGGCGTCCTTGCCGTCGGCGTCCTGGTCGTCGTCGCTGGGCCAGGGGAAGGCACCCGCGCGGTAGGCGCCGATGAGAGTCGGCGGGTCCAGCGTGCCGCCGACCGCGACGGGCGCCCGGCCCGGACTGCGCCACAGCGAGACGCCATCCCACACGGTGGGCCCCAGGGGGCGGGGCGGGGCGGTCAGCGCCACGAGCCCCGCGCGGGACCGCGCGCGGGCGCCGCGACTGATGTGATCAGCACGGTACCTCCCTCGTCGTGGCGTGCCCGCCCGCCCGCCGGCCGCCGCGGGCCGCGGCACGCGCCGCCAGCGCGGCGGCCTCCCTCGTACCACCCTCCCGCGCGCCGCCGTCGCGGGCGCCGCCGTCGCGGGCATCGCCGTCGCGAGAACTGCTCTCCCGCGTGCCCCCGTCGCGCGCTCCGCCGTCGCGGGCGGTGGCATCGCGGCCGATGGCGCCTTCCCCGGACGGCGGGTACGCCGGCCCGGCGATCGTGGTCCGGCCGCCGGAGCCGGGCACGGACCCGACATCGATCGTCCCATCCGGTGACGCGCGCCGCCGCAGCTGTTCGGTGATCTGCTCGGGTGGTCCGGGTTCGCCGAGCAGGTAGCCCTGGGCCAGGTCGCAGCCGACGTCGGTGAGCATCCGCAGCGCGGCCGGCGTCTCCACGCCCTCGACGACGATGCGCAGGTCCAGCGAGTGGGCGAGCTGCACGGTGGAGCGCACGATCGCCTCCGCCCGCTTGTCGTGCTCCAGCCGCTGGATGAACGACTTGTCGAGCTTCAGCACCGTCACCGGCAGCTCGAGCAGCCGGGCGAGCGAGGAGTACCCGGTCCCGTAGTCGTCCACGGCGATGCCGACGCCGAGTTCCCGCAACTGCCCGAGCACGTTCGCCGAGCGGGCCCGGTCCAGCATCAGCGTCGTCTCGGTGACCTCCAGCTCCAGTGCGGCGGGGCTCAGCCCGAAGCCGGTGAGCATGCGGCTGACCTCCTCCGGGAAGCCCCGGTCGAGCAGGTCGGACGCGGAGAGGTTCACCGCGACGGCGACGTCCAGGCCGGCGGCGTGCCAGCGCCGGCACTGGTCGAGCGCGCTCTGCAGCACCTCGATGGTGAGCATCCGCATGAAGCCGGCCTGCTCGGCCAACGGGACGAAGTCGCACGGCGCGAGCAGCCCGCGGGTGGGATGCCGCCAGCGCACGAGCGCCTCGACGGCGTCCGCCCGGCCGGAGTCCAACGCGACCTTGACCTGGTAGTGGACCTCGAGCTGACCGGTGCCGAGGGCCGCGCGCAGCGCCTCGATCAGGTCCAGGCGGGCGAGGCTGTTCGTGTCGGCCCCCGGATGGTAGGCCTCGACGCCGCTGCGGTTCGTCTTCGCCGAGTACATCGCGACGTCCGCGCGGCGCAGCAGCGTCTGGGCGTCCTGGGCGTGCTCCGGATAGACGGCGGCGCCGATGCTCGCGCCCACGTGCAGGGTCACCCCGCCGACGTCGAAGGGGTCGGCAAGCACGGCCAGCACCCGGTCGGCGACGCTGCGGGCCGCGTCGCAGTCGGCGTCCTCGAGCAGCACCGCGAACTCGTCGCCGCCGAGCCTGGCATGCAGGTCGCCGGGGCGCAGGGCGTCGGAGATGCGCGAACCGACCTGGGTGAGCAGGGCGTCGCCCGCCTGGTGGCCGAGCGAGTCGTTGATGACCTTGAAACGGTCGAGGTCGAGCAGCAGCAGCGCGAAGGTGCCCGGACTGCCCAGGTTCTGCTCGACCCGGGCGAGCCGCTCGATGAAGCCACGGCGGTTCGCCAGGCCCGTCAGGTCGTCGGTGCGGGCCAGCACCCGGCTCTCCGCCAGCTGCTGGACCTCGATGAAGGTGAACGCGGCCCGGGTGAGGGCGGCGAGCACCGTGGCGGCCGCGAGGCCCACGGTCAGCGGCGGCAGGGCGATCGTGGCGCCGAGCACCAGCAGGCCGAGCGCGACGGTGGCGAGGACCAGGGGAACCGCGATCACGCCCCAGCCGGACATGCTCGCCGGCGGCCGCCAGCGGGGACGCAGCCACGCGGCCAGCGCCGGCATGAGCACCGAGAACATCCACAGACTGGGCAGGACGCCGCCCGATGGCTCCCCGCCGATCGTGACGATCACGAGGAGCAGCGAGTCGGCGGCCGCGAAACCCGCGAGCCCGGCGCCGAGCAGCCACCACACCCGCCCCGACCGCCTGCCGAGCACCCCGAACACGGTCGCCACGAGCAGGATCAGCAGCAGGTCGGCGAGCGGGTAGATGACGTTGACCGTCATCGTCCAGGCGCTGTACTCCGGGTTCGCCCGCGCCATCGCGACGCCGATGCCGCTGGTCAGCGCGGCCACACCGAGCAGTCCGACGAACGCGTCCAGCCAGACGCTGCGGTGCAGGCGCACCAGACGGCGGCGCAGCAGCAGGATCACCGCGAGATAGCAGGCCGGGTAGAACAGCAGCCAGCCCAGATCCGCCAGCGACGGCCGAATGGCCGTGCCGCTGTCGTGGACCGCCACGTTGTGGTAGACCGTCCCGCAGCCGTAGCTGACCAGGCCGGCGCCGAGCAGCGCCCAGGGCGTGCGTTCCCCGCGCACGAGCACGGCCCGGCTCAGGCAGAGCAGCCCCGAGCCGATCGCCACGCCGTAGCTCATCGACCGTGCCTCCGCGCCGAATCGCGGCATGTCCACGAACGATGCGACGGAAAGAAAAAGTGCAGTGACGATGAGTAGTAGCTGGGTGATCCGAACCAGGCGGAATCGCCGTGGGGGAGGTGGCGACGTGGTCAATCGGTCATCCCCCCCGCAGTGCCATCGGTCCGCCAGTCGTCCCGCGCGGCCCCGGCCCTGACTACTGGACGGACCATGCCGAGATTCTCGTACATGCAGGTTTCCCGGGATAACGGGTGGAAGTCCGTCGCTGGTTGTCTGTTACGACGTTGGGTCTGCCGCGCGTGCTCGGCCCCGTGACCAGGCCGAGTGCGACTCTCTGTGTGCGGACTGGCTTGGCGGCGTCAGGTGGTCGCCCGGGTGGGTGAGCCTCCGTCGCGATCGAGGTGTGCCTGCGTCCCGCGGCGGGCGGGGCGACCGATCCGCCCACGCGCCTCCGGCGGCCCGCTCGGACGATCGACAGGCATGCGCGTCCACCCTGGACCGGGTGCCGCCCGGCGGACCCGGCGGCCCGGCCTGCGCGGCTCCGCGTCCAGCACCGGCGTCGCGCCAGAGCCGCACCCGGCGTCGGCGCCAGGTGGCCGGCGTCGGTGAGACCGGGCGTCCGCGGCCGGCGCGGTCCCGGGAATCGAATCCGGCGAACACGCCGACGGGCATTGTCGAATCGAGTTCGTCGAACGACGCGACGGGCGGCTCCCGTGTCTTCCGTGGCGGACGTCGGGCATTGAGAATATATTGCCGTCGCCGGGCTGCCGAGAGTTGTTCCGGACCGGCCGAGTCTTTGTCAGGCGTTCCGAAAGAATGTTCCCGGAGTGGAGTTCCGCCGCGTCCCGGATTCCCGCTGGTGTGGAATTGGCCGAATTCCTGGAGGTAGACGCCCGGCCGGGCGTGCCGCATGCTGAGGTGACTGTGGGCGACGGCCGCACCGGCCCCTTCGCCCGGCCGGCCGGCTGCCCCGGTTGATACCGCCCGCACCGAGGCGGCCGGTTCGGCCGGCGTCAGCGTCCGCCGGCGCTCGGCCCACGCTTGCTCGGCCCACGCTTGCTCGGCCCACGCTTGCTCGGCCCACGCTCGGCCTGGTTCGCGGCGTGGCTCCCGCCGGCCGCCCCTCGCGCTGCGCGTTGCGGCGGAGCAGGGGGGCGCCGGTCCCGGGCGGGCAGGTGTGGCCCACGGGTCCCGCCCGGGACCGGCTTGGGCGTCGGCCATCGAGGGGGCAACTCGTTGCCGACCGGCGCCCGGGGCGCGGTCCCGCGTCCGGGGACCTCCCGTCGACCCGGTCGGAAACCGCGTTGGAGTCCCAGTCGACCGCATCCACCGCAAACGGACCAGGGCAGCCGACAGGTGATTCTCCGGGCCGGCGGTGCACCGGACAGGAAACGGACACGGAGGTGGCGGAGGTCCCTGTTCCGCTGGTTCGGCCCGTTCACCTGACCCCGCTGACTATCCTGATCTAGGCCGCACGGACGGTGTCGAGGGAACGGGGTCGACGTGTCTGTCGATAAGCATCCGGGATGGACGCCGAACATACTTCGGCGTTTTCGCGAGGCGCATGGCCTGACTCAGGACGGACTCGCCGAACGACTGCGCGGACTGCCCGCGAAGGACGGTTTTGCCCCGCCGGCCGCCACCGCCGAAATGGTCCGCCGCCATGAGCTCGGAAAGGTCTTTCCGGGCGTTGCCTACCGCCGTTCGTACTGTCGGCTGTTCGGCGTGACCGAGCCGGAGCTGGGCTTCCGGCCTCCGCTGCCCGGCGAGGCCGTCGGCGGGCAGCCGGCGGGGACGCCGACCTGGCCTGGCCCACAGCCGCCACCAGGCGGGACGGCGGGCACGCGGCCCGACCCCGGCTGGCCGGCGACCCCGCCGGGGCGGGCCGACGGGCCGCCGGAGGTGAGCCGTCCACCGGCGGGCCTGGCCCGCCCGGCGACGGAGACGGCAGGGCTGCCCGCGGGTGTGCCGGCCCCCGGGAGCCGGCGCCCGGCGCTGCTGGATGGTCCGGCGGTCCGGCTGGAGGGAGCGCCAGGGGGTGCGGGTGAGCTGGTGGCCGGCGGCGCGGCGGGGATCAGCCCGGGCGCGCCGGCGTGGACGCGGCACAGCAACGATCTGCTCGCGGCCTACCTGTCGGCCACGGTCACCGGCGTCAGGCCGTCGCCCGCCGGCCCGTCACCCGCCGGCCCGTCACCCGCCGTGTCCGCGGGCGCCCGCGGGTCCGCCGGCGCCGCCGCCTCCCCGAGCTCCGCCGCGGCCGCCGGGATCGCCCTGAACTCCGCGCCGGCGCGCGTCGGCGCCTCCCCGGCCGCGGCGGCGCACGCCCGCGGCTCGCTCCCCGCGGCGCCGTCGGCCGGGGCGGTGGCGACCACGCGCCCGCGGGTGCCCGGACAGCCGGTCGCGGCGCGGACGGCGACCGCGCCGGTCACACCCGCCGCCGGTCCCGCCGGTCCCGCCGGTCCCGCCGGTGAGGCGGACGGATGGGACGCCGTCCGCCTCGCCCACGAATGGCTCCTGATGGAACCGCCGCAGCTCGCCGAGCTCGCCGCCGGCCGGCACGTCGGCGCCGCGCTGGCGGAGCGGGTGGAAGGGCGGGTCGGGCAGTTCCGCCGCCTCGACGACTACGTCGGCGGGCGAGACCTCGTCAGCCTTGTCGAGCGGGAGCTGCTGGGCACCGTGACGATGCTGCGCGAGGCCGTCTACGGCGCCGAGGTAGGGCGGCGGCTGCTGTCGTCGGTGGCCCAGCTGTGCCAGCTCGCCGGCTGGATCGCCGCGGACGCCGGCCGGCACGCCGCCGCGGAGCGCTACCTCACCGGCGGGATCCGCGCGGCCCACGCGGGCGCCGACCCCTCGCTCGCCGCGAACCTCATCTCCACCCAGGCCTACCAGATGGTCAACCGCGGGGACGTCCGCCGCGGTGTGCTGCTCGCGCAGACCGCCTGCGCCGGTGTCGGCTCCGCCGCCTCGGCGACCACGCAGGCGCTGCTCGCCGACCGCCTCGCCTGGGCGCATGCCCGGGCGGGGGACCGGCGCGCGTGCGAGCGGTCGCTGGCCACCGTCGAGCGCCTGTTCGCGCGGCGCGACCCGGACGCCGACCCCGAGTGGGTCTACTGGCTCGACGGCCGCGAGATCGACGTGATGGCCGGCCGGTGCTGGACGGAGCTGTGCCGGCCCGACCGGGCCGAGCAGCGGCTGCGCCAGGGCCTGACCGGCTACGACCCGCTGCGGGCGCGGGAGATCTCGCTGTACGAGACCTGGTTCGCCGAGGTCCACCTGCAACGCGGGGACGTGGAGGAGGCCTGCGCGCGGGCGACGCGCGCCGCCCGGCTCGACGTCCGGGTGAACTCCGCGCGGACCTCAGAGCGGCTGCGGATGCTCGCCCGCAGGCTCGCCGGCTATCGCTCGGTCCGGGCGGTCCGCGAGTTCGCCGAGATCTACCAGACGCTGCGGTCGACGACCCCCGGCGGCGGCCGCCCGCGCCCCGAACCGCCCACCGGCCGCCGGCCAGGTGCCAGCGTGCCCGGTCAGTCCCGATCCCGGCCGGGACCGGCGTGCTAGGTCAGACGAGCGGGCCCGGGGACAATGGCGGGTCGGGTCCACCCAGGGGAAGCGGGCCGTGGACGCCGGCCGTGGGCACCGTCCTGGTGGACTTGGTGCTCCTCCCACCCATGGGAAGTCGGCCGCGGACCCTCGCGTGCGGATCTACCCGGCGGATCGCGACTGGCTACCGGCACTCGTGGTCGGCTCGGAGTTCGGGTCGGGGTCGGCGGCGAGGCGTCGGTAGAGGTCCAGGTGCGCGCGGGCCGCGGCGGCCCAGGTGTAGCGGGCGGCGACGGCCTGGCCGTGGGCCGCCCGTCGCACGTCGGGCTGCTCGTCGGGGTGGCCGGCCGAGTCGAGCAGGGCGGCGGCGAGGTCGTCGGCGGTCGTCGCGTAGCGCGCCGCGCCGCCGAGCACCTCCCGCAGGACCGGCAGGTCCCGGGCGACCACGGGCACCCCGGCGGCCAGCGCCTCCAGGGCGGCCAGGCCGAAGCCCTCCTTCGTCGACGGGAACGCGAACGCCTCCGCCTGCGCGACGAGCGCCGGCAGCGCCGCGTGGTCGACGGGCCCGAGGATCCGCGGGACCACCTCGAGGCGCGCCGCCCGGGCGAGCACGGCCTGCCGGTAGTCGCGGTAGTCGAACAGCGTCTCGCCGCCCGCGACGACCAGGGTCAGGTCCGTGCGGACCCGGCGGAGCAGGCCCATCGCCTCGACCAGATCGGCGGTGCCCTTGCGCGGTTCGATCCCGCCGACGGTGAGGACGTACCGGCCGAGCCGAGCCGCCCAGGCCCGCCGGGCGTCGTGGTCGGCGGCGCCGGCGGCGAACCGCGCGGCGTCCACCCCGTTCGGGATCACCACCGGCCGGATCCCGAAACCCCGCTCGACCTCGGCGGCGACCGCGGTGGACACGCACACGTGCGCGGTGGGCGCGATGACGGCGCGATCGTGGCAGGCGACGAGCTCCGGGGTGCTGAAGGCGTCGAGATGGTGGATCGTGCGCACGCACCTCGCCGCCCCCCGCGGTCCCGACCCGCCCCCGGTGCTGGCGTTGATGGGGTCGGCGGCCTCGGTGGCGGCGAGGACGGCGTTGGCGCTGATGCAGTCCTGGGCGTGCACGGCGTCGTAGCCGGCGGCGTCGAACGCGTCCGCGAGCACCGCGATGGACCGTGTGATCCGGGCGCCCACCGGCTCGTCCGGCACCTCGGGAAACGGCACCGCCCGCACCCGGACCCGCGGGTCGACGGGTCGGAAGAAGCCGCCGTCCCCGCCGCGGGCGAGCGTCCACACGTCGACCTCGACGCCGGCCCCCAGGGCGACCAGCGCCTCCGCGAGCGCCAGGGTGTGCACGACGCCGCCGCGGGGCCGCGTCGAGTAGGTCAGCAGTGCGACCCGCACGCCCCCGGGCGTGGCCGTCACCGGGCCTCCTTGTGCCCGTACAGTTCGGGACGGCGCTCGGCGAGGTGGTGCAGGACGAGGCGGGCCCGGTCGATCTCCGCGTCGACGTCCAGCTCGGCGATCGCGAGCCCGCCCTTGGCCCAGGTGCGGGCGAGCACGTCCCCGCCCGGCCCGACCACCTTCGCCTGCCCGAAGAAGCTCAGGCCGCCCATCGTCCCGGTCTGGTTCGACGACAGCCAGACGATCTGGTTCTCCGCCGCCCGGGCGCAGTCGTACAGGTCGAACAGCCTGGCCTGGCGGTCCTGGGTGGGCCGCTCGGCGCGCCGGGTCAGGCTCGCCGGCCACGCGGACACGCAGCTGACCAGGCGCGCCCCGTCGAGCGCCAGCGTCCGCGCCGCCTCGGGGAAGGTCTTGTCGTAGTCGATGAGCATCCCCAGCCGGCCCAGCGGGGTGTCGAACGCGGCGATCCGGTCGCCGGCGGCGTAGACGAGCGCCTCCCCGGGCGGCTGGTGGACCTTGCGGTAGCGGCCGAGCACGCCGTCGCCGTGCACGCACACCGCCGAGTTCCACCGCCGCCCGCCGTCGAGCTCGGTGTAGCCGAGGCAGACCACCATCTCCCCGGCCAGCGCCGCGATCCGGCGGATCTCCGGCCCGTCCGCCGCCACCGCGGGGGGCAGCGCGTCCGGATCCGGCGAGCGCAGGTCGGCCAGGTAGCCGCCGAGCGCCCCACCGGGCAGCACGAGCAGCGACGCGCCCGCGCGCCGGGCCGCGTCGATGATCGAGGCGATGCGCTCCAGCGAGCGGGCGAGGTCACGGCCGAAGTGGGCGGCGGCGGCGGCGACGCGCAGGCCCGTCACCGACCGTCCCGGCAGCGCGCGCGGACCCGCTCCCGGATGTGGTCGGCGAGGTGGGCGGCGTCCGGGGCGATGCCGGCGAAGCGGCCGGAACCCCAGGTGTGCAGCCACGGCAGGCCCAGGAAGTACAGCCCGGGAACGGCGGTGACGCCGCGCCGGTGCTGCGGATGCCCCGCGCCGTCGAAGACGCCGGCGTGCAGCCAGCCGTAGCCGCGGGTGAAGCCGGTCGCCCAGACCACGGCCGCCACGTCGCCGACGTCGAGGCGCGGCCCGGTATCGGCGGCCGGCACCCAGTCCGCGCGGTAGCGGCTCGGGCCGATCGGCACGTCCAGGCCGTGCGCCGCGATGTGCTCGTCGATGAGGCCGTTGATGCCGTTGTAGACCTCGTCGGCGGCGTCGAGGTTCGCGGCGAGGTCGGCGGCGAAGTGGAACCGGCCGCGCGCGACGCCGGTCAGCCGCCCGTGCAGCACCATCCCGTCGCGGGCGAAGGCGCGCAGGTCGATGTCCCGTCCGCCGCCCCGGCCGGTCACGTAGTGGTTGGTGCGGTCCTGGGTGCGTTCCGCCAGCGGCCGGTCGGTCACGGGCTTCGCGTAGTGGCCGGTGTCGTGCATCCAGGCGATGACGTCGCGGCCGCGGTAGCGGCGGGCGAAGCGCGGCGCGTTGCCGACCGCGAGGTGCACCCGCCGGCCGGCCAGGTGCAGGTCCTCGGCGATCTGGGCGCCTGACTGGCCGGTGCCGACGACGAGCACCGGGCCGTCCGGCAGCGCCGCCGGACTGGTGTAGGCGGCCGAGTGGACCTGGTGGAGGTCCTCGGGCAGCCGTTCGGCGAGGCGGGGCACGGCCGGGGTGTGGTAGCCGCCGGTGGCCACCACCACCTGGTCGGCGGTGATCGTGCCGGCATCGGTCTGGACCGTGAAGCCACCGGCCGGATCCTCGGCGCCGGGGCCGTCGCCGAGCGGGCGCAGCGACGTCACCGCCGTGCCCTCCCGCAGCGGCGGGTCGAAACTCGCGCGGTAGCCGTCGAGCCAGTCGATGATCTCGGATCTGACCATGAAGCCGTCCGGGTCGGGCCCGTCGTAGGCGTAGCCCGGCAGCTGGCACTGCCAGTTCGGGGTCACGAGGCAGAAGGCGTCCCAGCGGGCGTCGCGCCAGGTGTGCAGGGCCGTGTCACGTTCCAGGACGGCGTGCTCGACGCCGTCGGCGACCAGGTGCCAGCTCATCGCCAGCCCCGCCTGCCCGCCGCCGATGACGACCACGGGCAGCGTCTCGATGCCGGTCGGCGTCTGGATGCCGGTCGGCGCCGCGGCGTCGGGCGGTGTCACGCGCACCGGACCTTGCGGGCCCGCGTGCCGCCGGCCGGCGCGCCGGGACCCAGGATCGAGTGGAAGGGGTCGAGCGGGCTCGTGCCGGATGGCAGCGCCGTGTCGGGGTAGGCGTCGGGGCGGCGGTCGCGCAGGTGGAACATGCTCGCCCGGGCGGACGCGAGCATCCGCGGCAGGTCGACGGTGGCGTAGGCGACGCCGGCGGTGGTGCCGGTCGTGGCGAGCACCTCGCCGCCCGCGTCAACGACCTTGGCGCTGGCGACGAACCGCAGTGACCCGAACGACCCGGCCTGGTTCGACGACACCCACAGCACCTGGTTCTCCAGCGCGCGGGCCTGGTCGAACAGGTCGAAGCGGCGGGTCCAGCGGTCGTCGGCGAGATCGGGCGCGCGGAACGTGCGCGACGCGGGCCACGCGGAGACGCAGGCGACGATCTGCGCGCCGTCGACGGCCAGCGCCCGCGCCGCCTCCGGGAACGCCTTGTCGTAGCAGATCAGCATGCCGATACGGCCCAGCGGGGTGTCGAAGGCGGTGAAGCTGTCCCCGGCCCGGTAGGAGGCACCCTCGCCGAGAGGCTGGTGGACCTTGCGGTGCACGCCGAGCAGCCCGTCTCCATTGACGGCGACGGCCGTGTTGTACCGGGCGCCGCCGCCGTCCTCGCACAGCCCGACGACGACGACCAGGTCGCCCGCCAGCCGGGCGAGCCGGCGCAGCTGCGGGCCGTCCAGCGCGAGCGCCGGCGGAAGCGAGTCCTCGGCCGCGTCGTCGCCCGGCGCTGCCTCGACGCGCCCGGAGCCGTCCGGCGCGGGGTCGGCGGTGGGGGGTTCGGCGCCCGTCGGGGCGGGGCTGTCGTCGAGGGTGGTCAGGTATCCGCCGAGCGCCGCCTCGGGCAGGACGACGAGGTGCGCCCCCCGCGCCCGCGCGTCGTCCAGGATCGCGGCGATCCGGGTGAACGCCGCCTCGAGGTCACGACCGAACTCGGCCGCGACCGCCCCTACGGTGATCATGTTATCTCCCTGCTCGATCCGGGCCGGGATGATCCGGGCCCACTGGTCGAACCGGTCCCCCCACCGATCCACGACTCCCCCTGAGCACGGGCCCGTCCGTGGATCCGGGCCCGCCCGCCGCTCCTGTTCCGCCCGCCGGCCTCGCCGTGCCGGCGGGCCGGACCTCACGCGGCGGCTTCATGTCGCGGCCGGCCTGATGTCGCCCGCCGGCCATGCGCCGACAGGCGGCCGGACCTCTCCCGCCGGGCCGAGGCCGGTGACGGCGCCGGGCACGCCGACGGTGAGCTCGCCGTCCGGCCAGCGCAGCGCGACGCCGTCGCCGGCGACCAGCGCACCGCAGGCGGCCGTGGTCGCGGGGCCCGCGTCGGCGACACCCCGGCCGGGCTCGTCGACGGTGAACATCGCGAAGCCGGGGAAGCAGGACAGCCAGTCCGCGACACCGGCGCCGGGCGGGCGGGGAATCGCGGCCACGTCGAGCACCGCGGCACAGCCGCTGGCCTCGGTGAGCATGCCGAGGGTGCCGACCAGGCCGGCCATGCTGACGTCCTTCGCCGCGGCGGGGGCGGTGCGGGCCACGACGCTCGTGAGCCGGGCGAGCTCGTCGGCGCGCCGCGCGGTGGTGGAGTCCCACTGCCGCCCGGTGTGGCCGCGCCGCCAGTCGCCGCCCAGGTCGGCCGTCAGCGTCACTGTCTGGCCGGGCCGCCCGCCACCGGACGGCACGGGCCGCGTGGCCCGCCCGAGCGCCGTGACGGACAGCGCCGCCGGCACGCCGAACTGGGTGTGCCCGCCGAGGATCGGCAGCCGGTAGGCGCTCGCCGCGGCGCGCAGCCCGGACAGCACCCGCGCGGCGAACGAGGCGTCCCGGGCCCCGACGGCGTCGAGCAGCCCGACGGGTTCGGCGCCCATCGCCGCCAGGTCGTTGGCGTTGACGAGCACCCCGCACCAGCCGGCCCACTCCGGGTCGCGCTCGACCAGCGACGGCACGATCGCGTCGCAGGCGGCGATCAGGTCGCTGCCGGGTACCGGTGCGCCGTCGTCGCCGACGTAACCGGCCCCACCGGGGCTCAGACCGGCGAGCAGCGGGCCGAGCGGCGCCTTCGCCGCGGCCGCCTGCCGGGCGAAGCGCTCCAGCGGCCAGCGCATCAGCCGGTGCGGCACTCCGGCCACCGTGCGCGGACCGGCCGGGCGCCAGCCGAGGCGGGTGAACATCGGCTCGGCTCCGGCCTGGACGGTCGCCTCGAAGCGCAGCACCCCGGCCTGCTCGGCGTAGGCGCAGGCCGCCCGGACGAGGGCCGTCCCGATCCCGGTGCGGCCGCGGGCGGCACGCGTCACCGCCAGCCGGCTGCCCTGCCACCAGCCGAGATCGGCCTCGGTGACGCAGTGCAGCCGCACGCCGCCGAGCAGCGCGCCGTCGGCGTCGCGGGCGAGCAGGACGACGGTGCGCTCGTCGTCGTCGGCGTCGTCGCGGTCGGAGCCGGCGAACAGCTCCTGCTCGGCGACGAACACCTCGCGTCGAAGCCGCTGGTAGTCGGCGAGATCGCGGCGGTCGGCGGCCGCGTCGATCGTCCACGCCGGTCGCAACCCGGCCGGCGCGGGGGTGCCGAGCAGGACCCCGCCGAGGTCCATCAGGCGGTCCATCAGGCACCCGCCGAGCGCAGCGTGCTGCACGCCCCGCAGGCCGCACAGCCGGCCCGCTGGTCCGCGCCGTGCATGCCCGCCTCGCGCAGCAGCGCCGCGACCCGGGCGGTGACGTCGGCGACGACGGCGGCGGGGGGAGGGGTTGCCCCGTCGACGTCGACGGCCAGCGTGCCCGCGATCGGGCGCAGCGGCACCACGAACGGGTAGACGCCGAGCTCGATCAGCTCGGCGGCCCCGGCGACCAGCTCCTCGGGGTCCTCCCCGAGGCCGATGATCAGATAGGTGGAGACCTGGTTGCGGCCGAAGAGCCGGACGGCCTCCCGCCAGGCGGCGCGGTACTCGGTGAGCGGCACCGAGCCCTTGCCCGGCATCCAGCGGCGGCGCACCGCGTCGTCGAGCGACTCGACGTGGATGCCGATGCTGGCGGCACCGGCGTCGCGCAGCTCGGCGAGGACCGCGGGGTCGCCGGGCGGCTCGCACTGCACCTGGATGGCGAGTCCGGGTGCGGCGGCGAGCACCGCCCGTACGCAGCGGGCCAGATGCCGGGCGCCACGGTCGCGCCCGGCGGTCGTGCCGGTGGTCATCACCAGCTGGCGGACGCCGTCGAGACGGACCGCCGCCTCGGCGACCTCGGCGAGCTGCGCCGGCGTCTTGACCGCGGTCGTCGCGCCCGCTCGCAGCGACTCCTCGATCGCGCAGAACCGGCAGCGCTCGTCGGCGCCGTACCGCACGCAGGTCTGCACGACGGTGGTGGCCAGCACGTCCGCGCCGTGCAGCCGGGCGAGCTGGTGGTAGGGGACTCCGTCGGCGGTGGTGAGGTCGTAGAACGCCGGCCGGCGCACGGGTTGGACGTCGAGCCCGAGGTCGGCCCCGTCGAGCAGCAGCCGGCCCGCGCGCAACCGGTAGCGGCTGGTCGGCACGATCGGCAGCGCGGTGCCGACCCCGCCGAGCAGGACGTGACCGTCGTCGGAGGGGCCGGCACCGCCGCGGCGGGACACGGGCGTGTCGCCCGCGTCGACCGCCACGCCGCGGACCGCGAGCTCACTTCTCAGCGCGGTGCTGGTCATCGGGTCACACCATGTAGGTGGAGTTGATGATGGCGCCCTTGCGGGCGTAGTGGATCACGGCGTCCTGCACGTCGAGGGGGTGCGCGGGGATGACGCCGGAGATGAGGTCCTCCTCGCGGGCGCCGTGCAGCGCGAGGCCGAAGCGGCAGCAGTAGACGGTGCCGCCCTCCTTGACGAAGGTTTCCAGCGCGAGGTTGATGTTGGTCTCGCCGGGGAACGCGGCGTCGCCGGTGGTGGGGAAGCCGCGGTTGGCGACGCAGTTGATGGCACCGGGCCCGTAGAAGTAGATCGCCGACTCGAAGCCCTTGCGCAGCGCCCGGGTGGCCTGCAGGACGGCGACGAAGCTCACCGAGGACTCGTGCGCGATGCCGTGGACGAGGGTGAAGTAGCACTCGCCGTTCTCGGCCTGGTAGTCCGGGAAGATCTTGGTGCTGCCGTAGATGTTGCTGCCCTTGGGCAGGGACGGGTGCGGGATCTCTGCCAGGCTCCGGGCGATGTTCTCGGCGATCGTGTCGTCCAGCGACATGTGCTCTCCTTCGGATGCGCGGCCGCGGCGACTGATGGGCGCGGCGGACGATGGTGGCGACCCGCGGGTGCGGGCCTGGGCGGGTGAGTGGATGAGCATGCGGGGAAAGTCGGGAAAGTCGGGGAGTTTGGATGAAACTAGGGAAGGTCGGGAAAGCGGGGGCGGGCTTTCGGCGCGCCGGGTCGCGGCGGCGCCGGGTCGCGGCGGTGTCAGTCGTAGAGGGCGGCGAAGTTCGCGGTGAACACCTGACGAGCGAGTTCTCCATCGCCTACCGCGGCGCTGAGGCGGGCGTGTTCGCCGGCGTGGTCGCCCCAGGGTTCGTCCGAGGCGAACAACAGCCGGTCGTGGCCGAGGCCGCGCCGGTCCATCTCGGCGGCGAGCCAGCGCGGCGCGAATCCGATCGACCAGCTCAGGTCGGTATACACCCGCTTTCCGGCCGCGATCCAGTCGAAGAACCTGCCACCGGCCAGCTTGATGTGCCCGCTCATTCCTCCGCCGAAATGCACCAGATGGATCTTCGCTTCGTCACCGAAGCGGTCGACCAGCTTCCCGACCTGGTCGATGTCGCTCGCCGCGCCCGGGGACGTGTGGACGTGCACGATCAGGTCGTGTGCGACCGCGGCGGCGAAGATCCGCTCCAGCTGGGCGAGACAGTCGGCGTCATCGACACTGCCGCCGAGCAGGAACGTGGTCTTGAGCGCCCGCACCCCCGCTTCTCCCGCCAGGCTCAGGGCGTACCCGGTGCGTTCGGCGTCCTGGGGGCGGGGGGAGACGAACAGCCCGGCCCGGATCCGGTCGTCATGCGCGGCCGCCTCCAGGACGAGGTCGTTGAGCGCGAACGTCCGCGCCACGTCCGGCACCCCGTAGTTCGGGATGACCAGGGCACGTTCGGTGCCCTCCCGGTCGAGGTCGGCGATCAGCTGCGCCACGGTGGCGCGGGCGCCGATGTCCGGGTTCACGGCCGGACCTCCGTAGAACGGGTACGCCGGGAGTACCCCGAGGTGGCGGTGCGCGTCGGCGATCCCGGCGGGCGTCATGGAATCAGTACAAAGTTTGTGCATGTCAGGTTGATGACCCTCGGAACACATCCACGTATCGTTCGCATCCGCTTCCCCGCCGGGGCCCGCCACAGGTGGGCGGAATTGCTGCTCAGGAATTTCCTGCCCTTGACAGTGTGATCGTCTCTGGACTGTCCGGACGGCGCGCTGTATCTGCTCAGCTAACGCGCATCGCGTACATGTGACCGTAATCGGAACGGCGAAGTGTGGAAACCCTGGACGCGCACCCTGGCCGGAATCACCCGGACGGCGGTCCGGCGTCAGCGGTGGCGTGGGAGGTCGCCGCTACGGGGCCGAGTCGTCGAGACGGCCGAGTGGTCGCCGAAATCCGCTGGTCAGTCGCCACACCGGCGACAGCGAGATCAGCGGGCCGGGTCGCTGGGGGCGCCGCCGGTTCCGGCGGTGACGTCCCGCGCGGTCGCGGGATGGGTGGCATCGTCGTGGCCGGACCGTGAGGGGCCGGCATGGGGGTGGCCGGCGTGGGGGTCGGCGGCCTGCGGGTGGGCGGCCTGCTCGACCTCGAGCAGTGAGGCGGCGTGCCGCTCGGCCTCGAAGGCGGCCGTGCCGCCGCGGACCCCGAACAGCCGCTTGCTCACAATCAGATAGACCACGGCGGCGACGTTGATGACGAGGGCGCCCACCCGCAGCACGGTGATCCGCTCGGTCAGCTCGTAGACCTCCAGCGGCAGGAACGCCGAGGTCGCCACCACCGCGAAGTACTCGCCCCACCGCTTGAGCAGCCACAGCCCGATCGCCTCGACGATCTGCACCGCCGCGTACCCGAACAGCAGCAGGGCGACGAGCAGCAGCGTCTGCGGCCGGGTGTGCAGCAGGTGCCGTAGGTGATCGAGGGTCGGGGAATGGTCCAGATCGAGGTGCAGCACGTCGGCGAGCGGCTTCGCGGCGGGCACCGCCTGGTCGAACAGGTGCTGGACGCGCGCCTCGGACCGGCGGAACCGCAGGATGGCGTACCCGACGAGGACCATCAGCAGCGCCCGGACGAATCGTTCCAGCGCGAGCAGCCGCAGCACCGTCGCGTCCCGCAGCGCCCGGCCGCGCAACAGCACCGGCGCGTCCTGCGCGGGCCCGGTGAGCTTCGGGTCGCCGGGCACGAAGTCGCCGCAGCGCAGGCAACGCCAGCTCGGCCCGGCCGGAGTCGGCGCGGTCAGCCGTTCCGCCAGCTCCCGCTCGTCGGGCCGATACGTGACATGCCCCTTGCGGGCACACGCCCGCAGCTCCCAGTCCACCCGCGCACCCCTCCGACCCCGTGTCGACGCGGAGTCTCCCATCTGAGCACCACCACCGGCGTCCCTGTGACGCTCGGCCGACAGGCCGGGTGACCGGGGCCCGCCGGCCGCCGCGTTGCCATTGCGGCACGAAGGTTTGTCGGGAGTGGGGCGGGTTGCGCATGCTAGGTGCGCAGGTGACAGACCGTGCCGGAGACAGGAGCGGACGTGCGGATGGATCACGAAGCGGAACTCGACGAGGGACGGGACAGCGCCGCCGCGGGCCAGGCCGGCCACGGGCGGCACTGGATTCACGACGTCGATCCCTCGACCGATCCCACCGAGATGTGGGAGCGCTTCTACACCGAAAGCGAGCCGTGGAGCGGACGGGCCAACCCCGCCCTCGTCGACGAACTGGCCGAACGCCCGTCGCCCGCGGGCCCGGGCACCGCGCTCGACCTCGGCTGCGGCACGGGCGGCGACGCGATCTGGCTGGCCGGGCAGGGCTGGCGGGTCGACGCGGTGGACATCTCCCCGACCGCGCTGGAGCGGGCAGCCGGCGCGGCGCGGGCGGCCGGTGTCGACGACCGGATCCGCTGGGCGTGCCACAACCTCGACGCCGACTTCCCCGCCGGCGCGTGGGACCTGGTCACCACGTCCTACCTGCACTCCCCGGTCCGGCTGGACCGGGAGGGGATCCTGCGCCGGGCCGCGGCCGCGGTGGCCCCGGGCGGCAGCCTGATCATCATCGGCCACCTGGGCTTCCCGTCCTGGATGACCGAACCGCCGCCGCACGCCGACCTGCCGACCCCCGAAGAGATCGTCGCCGCGCTGGACCTCGACGGCTGGCGCGTCGTCGCCGCCCGCGCCGTGGTCGTCCCCAGCGTGCCGTCCCCCGACGGCGAACCGGGCACCCGGACGGACTCGGTCGTCCGCCTACACCGCACCGGTTGACGGGCGGGAGCGGGCCCGCAGGTGGACCCGCTGCCCCTGGGCCCCGAAGATGCTGAGGAACTCGACGGAATGTTCGTCGGCCCCGCCGAACCAGTGCGGGACGCGGGTGTCGAACTCGGCCGCCTCACCCGCGGTGAGGACGAAGTCGTGCTCGCCGAGCACGATTCGCAACCGTCCGTTCAGCACGAACAGCCAGTCGTAGCCGTCGTGGCTGCGGGGATCGGGATCCTCCGTCCGCGGGCCGGCCGCGATGATGTGCTTGAACGTCTGGATGCCGCCGGGACGGTGCGACAGCGGCAGGATGGTGATGTTGCCGCGGGTGATCGGCTTGCCGTGCACCCGCGGGTCACTGGCGCAGGGCGCGCCGACGAGGTCGTCCAGCGGCACCTGGTAGATCCGGGCCAGCGGCAGCAGAAGCTCGAGGGTGGCCCGGCGCTGCCCGGACTCGAGCCGGGACAGCGTGCTCGCGGAGATCCCGGTGCCGGCCGACAGCTCGGCGAGCGTCATCTCCCGCTCGTGCCGCAGCCGCCGCAACCGCGCCCCGACCTCGGCAAGCGTCCGCTCCAGCTCCGCGCCGTCGGGCCCTCGTGCCATGTCGGCAAGGCTACGTCCCCACCCGAACGGACCGGAGCGCCGCGGGGACCGCGTCCGTCGGGGTGCACGCCCCGGCCAGCGGCCTCACCCATGGCGACCGTCGGCTGGGAGCGGCGATGATCGGCACCGGGGTCGACCTCGACCGGTACGTCGCATATCGGGCGCACTTCCCGTGGGCGGGAAGTGCGCACGGGGGACAGCGGCATCGTGTCGCGAACTCGCGGTTCCTCGTCCGGTTTGCCCCGGATTATGCGACACGGGCCGCCGTGACACTGGCGATCTGTCGAGATCGACGCCAGGAACCGTCGTGGCCGCGCACGAGGGGCGTGGCCTGCCAGCCAGGGTCGGGTTTTCCCCACCCCGACGCTCGCCAGGCGGCTGGCGACCACCCGGTACATCCGTTACAGGGCTGGCCGATGTGCGTTATCCAGGCGAAACACCTCCAGTCGATCCTCATCTGAGAAGAACTTCTCAGTTAGGAGACGGGATGAATATGACCTCCCTCCGCCGTCGGCTGGCGGTGAGTGTGCTGGCAGGCGCGTTGGGGCTCGTCGCGGCCGGGTGCGGAGGCTCCGGAGGAAGCTCCGGGTCGTCGGCATCGTCCGGCGACCCGGTCAAGGTCAACATCTTCGAGATCGCCCAGGCCGACATCGTCACCACCGTCGAGGCCGCGTTCAGGAAGCGGGTGACCAGTGCACTCGCGCCTCGAAAGGTCAGCTTCTCGGTCAGCAACGCGAACGGGGACCCGTCGCTGGTGCAGAGCATCGCGCGCAACCTGTCGCGCTCCGACTCCTCGCTCATCGCCGTCATCGGCACGCCGGCCGTCATCGCGATGGCCCAGCAGGACTCCAGACATCCGATCATCGCGCTGGCGATGGGCGATCCCGTCGGCGGCAAGGTCGCCGACAGCCTCGACCGCCCCGGCCACAACGTGACCGGGACGATCGACTTCATCGATCCGGCCCGGCTGCTCGACGAGCTGGCCCAGGTGAGCCCCGCCCCCAAGCGGATCTCGACCATCTACGACCCGTCCAACGAGAACAGTCAGGTCTGGGTGGCCGCGCTTCGCAAGGCGATCAAGGCCCGACCGGGGCTGTCGCTGCGCGAGGCGACCATCGCCGGCAGCGCCGACGTCCAGAGCGCCGCCCGTTCCCTGGTCGGTCGGACGGACACGATGCTGATCGGGCCGGACGCCGCGGTCGCCACCGGCACCGCGGCGGTCGGCGCCGTGGCCGCGACCAACTCCATCCCGCTCTACCTCACCTCCGGGGTCGCGACGACGCGTGGCGTGCTGGCGACACTTGGGCCGAGCTACGCCGAGCTCGGCTCGGCCGCGGGTGACCTCGCCGCGAAGGTGGTCGCCGGCGCCAAGCCCGAGACCACGCCCTTCGGCCGGCCGGGCCGGCTGATCTGGGAGGTCAACCCCGAGACGCTCACCGCGCTGCACCTGACCCTGCCGGCGACGGCGAGGTAGCGCCGATGCACTACCTTCTCACCGACACCCTGATCGCGGGGCTCCCGCTGCTGCCGGTGGTGATGGGGATCTACCTCGTCATCCGGATCCGGCAGGACTTCGACCTCACCGTCGACGGCAGCCTCACCCTCGGCGGCGCGGTAGCCGCGGTCTCCCTCAACCACGGCCTGCCCGTTCCGGTGGCGATCATCGCGGCCATCGCCGCCGGGATGCTCGCCGGTCTGGTCACCACAACGCTGCACCTGGCGTTCCGCGTCCCCGTCATCCTGGCCGGACTGGTGATGAGCATCGGGATGAGGACCCTGAACCTGCGCGTCCTGGGTCGGCCCTCGACCAGTCTCGACGCCGGCGCCGGCCTGTTCGGCGGCCTGAGCGGTCTGGCACCGACCGCCCACGACTGGATCGTGATCGCGATTCTCGCGGCGTTTGCCCTGGTGTTCCTGGCCGGCGTGAGTCTGCTGCTGCTCACCGAGGTAGGACTGGCCCTGCGGGCCACCGGCGTCAACGTCGGCATGGCCCGGGCCCAGGGGGTCGACGACCGGCGCTCGCTCGCGCTGTGCCTCGCGCTCGCCAACGCCGGTGCCGGTCTGTCGGGAGCGCTCATCGTGCAGTCCCAGGGCTTCGCGGACAGCTCCACCGGCACCGGCACGCTGCTCGCCGGGATCGGAGCGGTGCTGCTCGGCGAGCTGGTGGCCCGGCCCGGCTCCGCCTCGCGGGTCGGCCGGGTGGCGCTGAGTGTGCTCGCCGGCACCGTGCTCTACCGGGCGATCCTGGTCGGCGCGCTGCGGGCCGGGTTGGAGGCCACCGACCTCGACGGGATCACCGCGCTGATCCTCGTCGCGGCGGTCGCCGTCAACCGGTACCTGCCGACCCTGAACAAGATCCTGCCCCGCCCACGTTCGCGCGCCGCGCCGGGAGCCAGATCGTCGCCCCCGGTCCGGTCCACGGCGTCGCGGCGCCCCGAACCCGTCGCCGAGGAGGTCGGCTGATGCTGTGCCTGGAGAACATCCGGCTCGTCCACAACCCGGGCACGCCGACCGAGGTCACCGCCCTCGACGGCCTCGACCTGCACATCCCGGCCGGCCAGTTCGTGACGGTGGTCGGCAGCAACGGTGCCGGGAAGAGCAGCCTGGTCAACGTCGTCTCCGGGGTGCACCGCCCCCGGTCCGGCCGCGTGATCATCGATGGGCGGGACGTCACGAGACTGCCCGACCACGCTCGGGCCGCCTGGATCTCCCGGGTCTTCGACAACCCGCTCGCCGGCACCGCGCCGGAGCTGTCCCTCGCGGACAACCTCGCGCTGGCGATGGCCCGCGGCGGCCGGCGGCGGCTGCGTCCCGCGCTGACCCGTCAGCGCCGCGAGCTCATGCGCGCCCAGCTCGCGACGCTCGGGCTGGGACTGGAGAACCGGCTGACCGACCCGGTCGCGCTGTTCTCCGCCGGACAGCGACAGAGCGTGACGATGCTGATGGCGGGGCTCACCCAGCCGAAGCTGCTGCTGCTCGACGAGCATCTCGCCGCCCTCGACCCGCGTACCCGGGCCCGGGTACTGGAGCTGACCGTCCGGATGCACGACCGGCTCGGCTGCGCCTCCCTGATGATCACGCACAGCATGCGCCAGGCGATCGACGTCGGCGACCGGCTGCTGGTGATGGCCCGCGGGCGGGTGGTCTTCGACGCCGCCGGCCCCGACAAGACGAACCTGACCCCGTCCGACCTGGTCGACATCATCGCCGGCCTGGGAGACGCACCCACCGACCGCCAACTGCTCGCCGGCTGAGGCGAGAACCGGGAGCCCTGATGGAAACCTTTGTCAGCTTTGCCTCGGCCGGGACGTTCGCCACGGTCGGGGAGATCTACGACGCCGCCCGCGCCGCGCTGCCGCCCGAGATCTGGGACTTCCTGGACGGGGGCGCGGGCGGCGAGCAGACGCTGCGGGCCAACCGGGCGGCCTTCGACCGCTGGACCCTGCGACCCCGGCTGATGACCGGAGTCGCCGAGCCCGACCTGTCCACCACCTTCCTCGGGATCGCGTTGTCGATGCCGGTGCTGACCAGCCCGTTCGGCGCCGACCGCCTGCTGCATCCCGAGGGGCACCTCGCCGTCGCCCGGGCGAACGCGAAGGCGGGGGTCGCCTCGATGGTGCCCGAGGCCGGCTCGTTCTCCTGGGAGGAGGTGACAACGGCGGCGCCGGCCGCGGCCCGCATCGCCCAGCTGCACCCGATGGGCAACGTGGCGAACTTCACCGCGATGCTGGACCGGGCGGCCGACGTCGGCTTCGCGGCCCTGTGCCTGACGCTGGACTGCCCGAGCGCCGGCTGGCGCGAGCGCAACATGCGCAACCGGTTCGACGTGGACGTCGAGACGGTCAGCGGCAACTACCCGCATGCCACCGCCGAGGACCTGGCCGACACCCTCGGCCAGCTGTTCATCCGGCACGAGCCGGTCTGGACCTGGGACGAACTGGCCGAGCGGACGTCGTCCTCGCCGCTGCCGTGGATCGCGAAGGGCGTGCTCACCGGCCCCGACGCGGTGCGGGCGGTGCGCGCCGGCGCGGCCGCGGTGCTGGTGAGCAACCACGGTGGGCGCCAGCTCGACGCGGTGCCCGCCGCGCTTGAGGCGTTGCCGGAGGTGGTGGCGGCGGTCGGCGGGACGGTGCCGATCGCGCTCGATTCCGGGATTCGCCGCGGCAGCGACGTGGTCAAGGCGCTCGCCCTGGGCGCCGACGTCGTCGTCCTGGGCCGGGCGGCGGCGATGGCGCTGGCGGCGGGCGGGGAGGAGGCTCTCGCCCGGCTGCACGAACTGCTGCGGGAGGAGATCTCCACCACCATCAAGCTGCTCGGCGCGGCCAGCGTGGCCTACCTGGACCCGAGCATGATCACCCCTGCCCCGCGGGTCACGCCATGGTGACCGGGAAACGTAGCGTGCAGGCCGCGCCCTTCAGGGCGGGGTCAGCACATCAACTCCGGCGTCAGGATGACAACGGCATGAT
>NZ_FZMO01000109.1 GCF_900197875.1 Frankia canadensis
GATCCGGCCCGGCGAGACGACCCCCGCCGCAGGTCCCGATACTCGGCCCCGCCCCGACGAGCCGACGAACCCCCAGGTTCCTCCGGTCGGCGCCGACCTCGCCACGCTGGCCGAGGCCTGCGGGGTGGCGACCGAGTACCGGGACGCCGAGGACCGTCTCGTGCGGGTCGCGCCCGACACCGTCCGCGCGGTGCTGCGCCTGCTCGGCGTGGATCCGACCGACCCCGCGGCCGCCCTCGCCGGCGTCGTCGACGTGCGGTGGCGCCGCCAGCTGCCGGCCTGTGCCGTCGTGTCCGCCGCGACGCCCCGACCGGTCGTGGTGCACCTGCCCGCCGGTGTCGACGCGCGGGCCGAGCTGGAACTCGACGGCGGCCGGCGCGTCGTGCTCGATCCGCCTGGACAACCCCGGGAACAGCGGGTGCTCGACGGCGAGACGTGGGCGGCCCGGCCGGTCGTCCTGCCCGCCGGGCTGCCCCTCGGGGACCATGAGCTGCGCGTCGACGCCGGCTCGCGAACGCTGCGCTGCCAGGTCGTGGCGGTCCCGGACGCGGTGCCCGGGCCGCCCGCGCTCGCCGGGTCACGGGCCTGGGGCTGGATGGTCCAGCTGTACGCGCTGCGCTCGGCGGCGAGCTGGGGCATGGGCGACTACACCGATCTCGCCGAGCTCGCAGCCTGGTCCGGTGGGGCGGGCGCCGACGTCCTGCTGGTGAACCCCCTGCATGCCGCCGCCCCGACGCTGCCGATGGCCTCGTCGCCCTACTCGCCGGTCAGCCGCCGTTTCGCCGCACCGCTGTACCTGCGCCCGGAGGCCACGCGGGAGTACGCGGACGCCGATGGGGCGACCCGCGCCGCCGTCGACGAGCTGGCCCGGCAGGCCCGCCGCGAGGCACGTCCGGGCGGCCTGCTCGACCGCGACGCCGTCTGGCGGTCGAAGGGCGCCGCGCTGGAGCTGCTGTTCGACGCCGATCGCGGGCGCCGCGCCACCGACACGGTCGACCCCACCGGCCCCACCGACACGGTCGGCCCCACCGACACGGTCGGCCCCTCCGACGCGGTGGACCCCTCCGACGCGGTGGACCCCTCCGATGCGGTCCAGGCCGCCGCGGGCGACGGCCCCGTTGGGATGGACCAGGATCTGGCGGACTTCGCGACCTGGTGCGCGCTCGCCGAGCGGCACGGGCCGGACTGGCGGCGCTGGCCCGCGGAGCTGGCCCGCCCCGACGCGCCGGCCGTGGCGGCCGCGCGTGTCGAGCTCGCCCACCGGATCGCCTTCCACGCCTGGCTGCAACGGCGTTGCGACGACCAGCTCGCCGCCGCGCAGGCCGCCGCCCGCGACGCCGGGATGGCGGCGGGGATCGTGCACGACCTGGCCGTCGGCGTCGATCCCGGCGGGGCGGACGCCTGGGCGCTGCGCGACGTGCTCGCCGTCGACGCGACCGTCGGCGCCCCGCCGGACACCTTCAACCAGCAGGGCCAGGACTGGGGCCTGCCGCCGTGGCGTCCGGCGGCGCTGGCCGACGCCGGGTACGCGCCGTTGCGCCAGATGGTCGCCGCCGTGCTGCGCCGCGGTGGCGGCCTGCGGGTCGACCACATCCTGGGGCTGTTCCGGCTGTGGTGGGTTCCGGCCGGCGCGGGCGCGGCGCACGGCACCTACGTGCGCTACGACGCCGAGGCGATGCTCGGCCTGGTCGCCCTGGAGGCCGCCCGGGCCGGCGCGCTCGTCGTCGGCGAGGACCTCGGCACCGTCGAGCCGTCCGTCGCGACGGCGCTGGCCCGCACCGGCGTCCTCGGCTCGGCGGTGCTGTGGTTCGAGAAGGACGCCGACGGCGCACCGCTGCCGCCCGAGCGGTACCGGGCGGCGACGATGGCCAGCATCACCACGCACGACCTGCCCACGGCGGCCGGCTACCTGGTCGGCGAACACGTGCGCCTGCGGGCGTCCCTGGGCGTGCTGGGCCGGTCCGAGCAGGCCGAGGCGGCCGCCTGGCTCGCCGAGCGGGACGCCCTGCTCGACCTGCTGCGCGCCGAGCACCTGCTGCCCGCCGCCCCGCCGCCGTCACCGGGCGCGCCGTCCGTCCCGAGTCCGTCGACCGTCGTGGAGCCGGGGAGCACGGCGAACGCGGTGATCGACGGAGTGCCGACCGCGGAGGTGGTGCTGGCGATGCACCGGCTGCTCGTCCGGTCGCCGTGCCGCATCGTGCTCGCGGCGCCCGGCGACGCGCTCGGCGACCGGCAGCAGCCGAACCTTCCCGGGACCATCGACGAGTACCCGAACTGGCGGCTGCCCGTGCGCGACGCGGACGGCGCCGAGATCACCCTGGAACGGCTGCGCGCCGACCCCGCCGTCGACCGCCTCGCCGCGCTGCTCGACCAGGTGCGCGACGCGCCCGCGGGCAAGCGGCCCATCTCACCTTCGGGCGAGGCCGGCAGCCACCCCTGACGCAGGACCCAGGACACACTTCCCGGTAACCTTCGCTCCGTGACTTCACGTCAACCGCGCTGGTCCCGCCGGCCGTCGCCCGCCGGTATGTCCCATCCGACACGGGGGGCGGCGGCCGGCCGCGCGTCGCGTCGAGGCGTCGCGGTGCGCCGGGTGCTGAGCGTCGCCGGCCTCGCCGTGTTCGCGCTGCCGGTGTTCGCCGCCACGGCGTCCGCCGGGGAGATCGGCAGCAAGTACAACCCGGACCCGCTGTCCGCGCTGCAGACCTGGGGTATCTACGGCGGCACGATCGTCGGCGGGTTTCTCGTCGCGATCCTGATCACGGCCGCGTCGAGCCGCCGTGGTGGCCCGCCGCGCTACCGCCCGGGTCAGCCGTGGGAGCACGACGAGGTCTGGGTCGGCACCCGCCCGGAGGAGCTCGAGGGCGAGCGGTCCGCCAAGGCGGTCCCGGGAGCGGGTGGCGCCAGTGGCAACTGGTGAGGCCTTCAGCGCGGAGCAGCTGGAGCGGCTGAACCGGGCGCTGGACCAGGCACAGAAGCACAGCGGCATCCCGTTCACGGTCCGGGTGGGCGCACTGCGCGGCGACGTGCGCCTCGCCGCCGAGCGCATCCTGTCGACGCTCGTCGACAACCCGGATCGCGACCCGGCCGTGCTGATCGTCGTCTCGCCCGGCCAGTGCTTCGTGCACGTGGCCACCACGCCGGCGGCCCGCAAGCGGGTCAGTAACCCGGCCGCCGGCCTCGCCGCGCTGACGATGACGTCCAGCTTCTCCCTCGGCGACCTGGTTGGCGGCCTGCTCACCGGCCTGCGCCAGCTCGGCGAGGCCGCCGGTCCCGCCGCGGCCGCCGTCGGAACCAGGTCCTCCACCACGGACTCCCACGCCACGCACCACTGACGTCCGGCCGTCTCCTGGTCCGTGCGGCAGCGACGTGGGCATGCACGGTTCCACCAGTGGTTGGCCCACCGCGATCGGGGCGCTGCGGCCTGTCGGCATTCTGCTTCCGCCGGCGAGTGAGCCGCAACGCTCTGCGATGATGAAGGGCTGGGCGCGGGGGGAGAGGAACCGCCCGGGGGCATCCTCGTCTCGTATGCTCCGGCCGATGTCGGGTGGGCCGAGTGGATCGCGTGGCAGATGGAGGAGCGCGCCGGTCTGCGGGTGATCGTCGAGGCGTGGGACGGCGTTGCGGGTTCCCGCTGGACCGCGACGGTCAACGAGCATCTGCCTCTGGTCAACCACGTGCTCGTGGTCGTTTCGCCGCACTACACGGAAGCCGGGGCGCAGCAGACCGTCTGGCAGGCGGCCTTCGACGCCGATCCCGGTGGGCGAGGTCCTGCCTGTCCTCGACGGACTGGACGAGGTACCGGCCGCCCAGCGGCCTGCCGCCGTGGCTGCTCTCGAGACGTGGCTGCGCGACACCGGTCCGCTGGTGGTGGGCGGTACGGCGGAGAGCCTGCGCGGGCCTGCCCATGATGGGGACACGCCCCCGGCGGTCCGGTCGGCGTCGGTGCCAGGCCCGGGTGCGCCGCGGCTGGCGGAACCGCGGCTGGCGGAACCGCGGCTGGCCGAACCGCGGCTGGCCGAGTTACCGCTGGTCGAGGTGCGCCCGGTGGAGCCGCGGCTGGTAGCCGAGTATGTGGCGCCAGGCAACGGGCCGGGTGCGTCGGATGTCCGTGCGGTGGTCGCCGACGTCCTGACCAGCTCGGCCGGCTCGGCAGCGGCCGAGGCGCTGCGGGAGCCCCTCGTCGTCGACCTGCTGCACACCGTCCAACGCGCCCGGTCCGCGCCGCGTTGCGACGCCGGACGGCGTGATGGTCGGGACGACGGGGAGACCGTGCGCTGGGCGTTGGACCTGGCGCCGCGCGACCGGGCCGGGGCCCCCGACGCCCCCGACTCCGCCGATGCGGTCCGTGCCCGGCTGGCCCGGCTCTACCTGCGCGTCGTCGTCGGATCGGCGGGCGACCGTCTCGATCAGGACCGGACGGCCGCTGGGGACGCGGAACGCCACCTGCGGGCCCTGGCGTTCCTGGCCGATCGGATGGCCGCGGAACGGGTCACCGGCCTGGGCTGGTGGGATCTGCACAGGGCGATGCCGAGGCCGTTGCAGACGCTGCCGTGGCTGGTAGGCGGTATCTGCGTCGGCATCGGCTTCGGCACGCAGCTGGGGCTCACCCTCGGCATCGTGTTCGGCCTCCTCGCGGGTCTCGTGTTCGAATGGCGACGTCGCCGGGACAGCACCCGCCCCGATAGCCGGGTACCGAGACACGTGCCGCTGCGCAGGCCGAGACCGCGCTTCGAACGAACGGCGAAGGCAGCGGGCCGCCCCGCCAACGGGGAGCGCGGAGCCGCCGGCCAGGACGACGACCCGCGGTGGTCGATGCGGCAGTGTCGCGGCTACGCGCTGTACCTCGCGGCGCCTCTGATCGCCGCCGTTCAGGCGTCCTACGAGGGCTATCTGTACGTCCTACTGCACGTCGCGCCGTCGTCCCTCGCGGTGGCCGCCGTCGCCGAGGGTGTGGCGGTGGTCGCGTTCACCCTCGGGTGCCCGTGGGGGCAGTTCGTGATCGCGCGGCACTGGCTGGCGTGGCGGCGCGGGCTGCCGCGGGACATCCTCGGGTTTCTCGACGATGCCTGCGAGCGGGGGGTCCTGCTCCGAGTGGGCGCCGTGTGGGAGTTCCGCCATCCCGCCGTCGCCGCCGTCCTGGTCGCCAGCGACCACTGGGACGGCGAGGGCGAAGGCTACAGACGGCGGGAAAGGTGAGGGCTGCCAGGCCGGCGCCGGTGGAGGAGTGGGCGGCGCCGGCCTGGAACGGGCGGGTCAGGACGCGGCGGCGGTGTCCTTGGCGCGGGCGGCGAGGGCGCGGACCAGGCCGTCGCGGCCCTCGAGGAGGGCTCGGCGCAGGGGCGGGTTCGGGTTCGCCTCGGCCAGGTAGGCGTCGACCTTCGCGACCGTCTCCGGTTCGATGACGGCGGCCGGGAACAGCATCTGGGTGATGGTCGAGGCGGTGTCGAAGCTGCGCGACGCCCAGATACCGGCGATCTCGGCGAAGTAGCGGTCGACGTACGGACGGGTCAGCTCCAGCTGGTCGGAGATCCAGAAGCCGCCCATCGTCGCCGCCGCCAGATGGTTCGACAGCTCGTCCGAGTCCATCACCGCGGACCACGCGGCGGCCTTCGCCTCGGCGGTCGGGCGGGCCGCGCGGGCGGTGGCCGCGCGCTTCTCGCCTGTCGCCGTGCGGTCGCGGGCGAGCTCGCCGTCGATCTCGGCGTCGCCGTACACGCCGCGGGCGACGAGCTGGGTGAGCAGCGTCCAGCGCAGCTCGGTGTCCAGCACCAGGCCCTCGATGACGTCGCCGCCCTCGAACAGCGCCCGCACGCGGGCCACCTGGTCGTCGTCCTCGGCCTGCGCGAACGAGGTGGTGTAGACGAGCTGCAGGTCGCTGCCGGGCGGGGCGGAGCGGGCCAGGGCCTCGGTGCGCTCCGTCAGCGCGCGCAGCGCCGCCTTGCGGTTGGCGGGGTCGCCGTAGGTGTCGACGGTGAGGTCGGCCTTGGCGAGCAGGGACTGCACGACGCCGATGTCGTCCTCGGCGGTCACCCCGGACAGCACGAGACGGACGTAGTCGCGGGCGGCGAGCTCCGCGTCGCGGGTCATGTCCCAGGCAGCGGCCCAGCACAGGGTGCGGGGCAGGCTCTGCGCGATCGCGCCGATGGAGTCGACCAGGGTGGCCAGGGAGCGCTCGTCGAGGCGGACCTTGGCGAACGTCAGGTCGTCGTCGTTGAGCAGGATCAGGTCCGGCTGGCGGGCGCCGACGAGCTTGGGCACCTCGGTCAGCTCACCGGTGACGTCCAGCTCGACCCGCTCGCGGCGGACCAGCGCGCCGCGCGCGTCCCGGTCGTACAGGCCGATCGCGAGCCGGTGCGGGCGCAGGGTGTGTGACGCGGTCGGCGGCGAGCTCGCCGGCTCCTGCACCACGTCGAACGCCGTGAACAGCCCGGAGGAGTCGGTGAAGAAACGCGGGCGCAGCGTGTTGACGCCGGTCGTCTCCAGCCATTCGGCGGACCAGGCGGTCAGGTCGCGGCCGGAGGCGTTCTCCAGCTCGTCGAGCAGGTCCCGCAGCGAGGTGTTCGCGTACTCGTAACGGCGGAAATAGCTGCGCAGGCCGGAGAGGAACTCCTCCTGACCGACCCATGCCACCAGCTGCTTGAGCACCGAGGCGCCCTTCGCGTAGGTGATGCCGTCGAAGTTCGTCCGTACCGCGTCCATGTCGGGCGCGTCGGCGACGATCGGGTGGGTCGACGAGAGCTGGTCCTGCCGGTACGCCCAGCCCTTCTCGGCGTTCGCGAACGTGGTCCAGCCGTTGGTGAAGCGGGTCGAGCTGACCTGCGCCAGGACCGACATGTAGGTGGCGAACGACTCGTTGAGCCACAGGTCGTCCCACCAGCGCATGGTGACCAGGTCGCCGAACCACATGTGCGCCATCTCGTGCAGGATCGTCTCGGCGCGGCGCTCGCGGCGGGCCTCGGTCACCTTCGCCCGGAAGACGTACTCCTCCAGGAACGTGACGCAGCCGGCGTTCTCCATCGCCCCGGCGTTGAACTCCGGCACGAACAGCTGGTCGTACTTGCCGAACGGGTACCGGTAGTCGAACACCCGGTGATAGAAGTCGAACCCGGCCCTGGTGATCTCGAAGATCTCGCCCGGATCGAGGAACTCGGCGAGCGAGCGGCGGCAGAACAACCCGAGGTCGATACCGTCATGCTGGTCGCGCACCTCGTGGTACGGGCCGGCGACCAGGGCGGTGATGTAGGTCGACATCACCGGCGTGGTCAGGAAGCGGATGACGCGCACGCCGATCGCGGCCTCCGCCTGCGCCGCGACCGCACCGTTGGAAATCGCCGACCACTCGGCCGGCACCGTCACCGAGAGGGTG
Source organism: Frankia canadensis (assembly GCF_900197875.1). Classification (GTDB taxonomy): domain Bacteria; phylum Actinomycetota; class Actinomycetes; order Frankiales; family Frankiaceae; genus Frankia; species Frankia canadensis. The sequence goes on from NZ_FZMO01000109.1 coordinate 7,370, forward strand.
AACGCGGCCTTCAGGTCGGGCTGGTCGAAACACGCGTACATGCGGTGCGCGTCGTACGTCTCGAACTGCGTGTAGAGGTACACGGCGTCGTCGACGGGGTCGACGAAACGGTGCAGGCCCTCACCGGTGCGGGAGTAGACGCCGTCGCCGACGACGGTCAGCCGGTTGGACTCGGCCAGCCCGTCGAGCCGGATCCGCTCGCCGTCGAACACGGCGGCCGGGTCGAGCGCTCGGCCGTTGAGCACGACCTCGTCGACGCGGGCCGCGGCGAGCTCGATGAACGTCGACGCCCCCGGCTCGGTGCAGGTGAAGGTGACCGCCGTGGAGGTGCGGAAGTTCACCGGACCGGTGGTCAGGTCGAGGTCGACGTCGTAGGACGCCACGTTGAGCAGGCGGGCGCGTTCGCGCGCCTCGTCGCGGGTGAGGTTGTTGGGCACCCGGATCCTCTCGAAAGGCACGGACTTCTGCGATGGCACGTGCTCCGCGCTGCGTGCGGTGGCACGTGGTTATTGCGGTGGGCGCGGGCCCAGTCTCGCACGCCGGGAGGGGTTTCGGACATCGTCGACGGGCGTGGTCCGCGGTGGCCGCGGGCATCGCGGCGCGCCGGGCGGACGACGGATTGCACCAGTTCGCCTGGGGTCACTCCGCCATCCGGGAAGCCGGTACGGCACGATGACGACATGTCCCGCGCGCCGGGCGGCGCGGTCCGCGAGCGGGGTGGGAACCTCAGGAGGAGGCACGGGTGAGGCGGGTCGCCGGGCTGGGCCGTGTGGGCACGTCACGGCGTGCCCCCGGGCCGGCCAGCCCCGACGTGCCGCCGAGGGAACGCGCCGCGGCGGCCCCCGGCCCGCCGGCCACGCCCGGCCCGCCGACCAGCGGCGGCCCGCCGGACCCGGCGGACCCGGCGGACTCGTCGGCGGCGCCGCACCGGCCAGGCGGCGCGGCGGGCGAGACATCGGCCGGCGGCGGCCGGCAGGCCGGCATCCTCCCGCGGTGGCTGCGGGTGTCCCTCGCCGAGCGGACGGCCGGGCGGCGGGACCCGGCGGATCCCGCGGTGGGCGACGAGGACGGCGGCGACGGGGGGCGCCTGTCGTCGGCGAGCCGGGCCGAGGAGCACATCCCGGTGGCGCTGCGGGTGTCGGCGGGCTGGTCGTGGCGCCTGATCCTCACCGGCGCGGCGATCTACATCCTGCTCATGGCGGTCGGCCGGGTCCGGGTGGTGGTCATCCCGATCATCGCCGGCCTGCTCATCGCGGCGCTGATCCATCCGCTGGTGGTCCGGTTCCAGCGGATGGGCGTGCCCCGGCTGGGGGCCGCGTTCGCCGCGCTGTTCGTGTTCCTGGTGGTGGTCGCGGGGGCGGCGGTCGCGGTCGGCTTCAACGCCGCCGACGAGCTTCCGACGGTCACCGACCAGGTCAGCGAGGGTGTCGAGCAGGTCCGCGGCTACCTCACCAACGGCCCGTTCCATCTGTCGCAGAGCCAGCTCGACGATCTGGTCGACGACATCCGCCGCAATCTGGCGAACAACCGCGGCCGGGTCGTCTCCGGGGTGATCTCGGGGGCGTCGGTCGCCGCGGAGGTCATCACCGGACTGCTCGTCGCGCTGTTCTCGTCCTTCTTCTTCCTCTACGACGGCGAGCGGATCTGGAACTGGATCGTCACCCGTTTTCCCGACGGCGCGGAGGAGCGGGTGCGCGGCGCGGGCCGGGAGGCCTGGTTCACCATCACCGGGTACGTCCGGGGGACGGTGTTCGTCGCCGCGGTCGACGCCTTCAGCATCGGGATGGGGCTGCTGGGCGTCGGCGTCCCGCTCGTCGCGCCGCTGGCGCTGCTGACGTTCTTCGGCGGGTTCGTGCCGATCATCGGCGCGACCGTCGCCGGGATCGCGGCCGTCCTGGTCACCCTGGTCTCGGGCGGGGTGACCGACGCGCTGATCATCCTGGGGGTCGTGCTCGCGGTGCAGCAGATCGAGGGGCACCTGCTGCAGCCGATCGTCATGCGCCGGGCGGTGCGGCTGCATCCGCTCGCGATCGTGATCTCGCTGTCCGCCGGCGGCGTGCTCGCCGGGATCCCCGGGGCGATCGCCGCCGTGCCGTTCGTCGCCGTCGTCAACCGCGTCGCCAGCTATCTCGCCGCGACCGGGAAGTCCGCGCGGCCCGACCGGGTTGACCCCGACGACGAAGGCTCGCCCACCCCCGAGGAGGCCCGCGCATGACCGCCGAGACCGTGTCGCCCGCCGAGACCGTGTCGCCCGCCGAGACCGTGTCGCCTGAGAGCGCCGCGTCCCCCGCCGGCACCGTCGCCGCCGACATGTGGTTCGACCCGACGTGTCCCTGGGCGTGGCTGACGTCACGGTGGCTGCTGGAGGTGGAGAAGGTCCGCCCGGTGCGGGTGCGCTGGCACGTGATGAGCCTCGGCGTCCTCAACGAGGGGCGCGACCTGCCCGAGGAGTACAAGGCGCTGCTGACGCAGGCCTGGGGGCCGGTGCGGGTGTGCATCGCCGCCGCGGCCCGCCACGGCGACGCCGTGCTCCTGCCGCTCTACACCGCGCTCGGCCGCCGCCGGCACCTGGAGAAGGCGGAGTGGAACGCCGAGACGTTCGCCGCGGCGCTCACCGAGGCCGGTGCGGACCCGGCGCTCGCCACGGCCGCCACGTCCACCGAGTGGGACGAGGCACTGCGCGCCAGCCACGCCGACGGCATCAACCGGGTGGGCATGGACGTCGGAACGCCGGTCATCGCCGTCGGTGAGAACGCCTTCTTCGGCCCGGTGGTCACGCCGGCACCCAAGGGCGAGGACGCGGGCCGGCTGTGGGACGGCGTCCTGCTGGTCGCCGGCACCCCGGGCTTCTTCGAGCTCAAGCGCACCCGGGACCAGGACCCGATCTTCACGTGATCCGGCATGATGACGCATCATGCGCGTCCATCTAGGTTCTGATCATGCCGGCTTCCACCTCAAGGCGGCGCTCGCCGAGCGCCTGGTGGAGCTCGGGCATGCGCCCGTCGACCACGGCCCGGTCGAGTACGACCCCGACGACGACTACCCGCCCTTCGTGCTCGCCGCCGCCCGGGCCACCGCGGCCGAGCCGGACAGCTTCGGCATCGTGATCGGCGGGTCCGGCAACGGCGAGGCGATCGCGGCGAACAAGGTCGTCGGCGTGCGGGCGGTGCTGGTCTGGAGCGAGCAGACCGCGACACTCGCCCGCCAGCACAACGACGCCAACGTGCTCAGCCTCGGCGCGCGGATGCACACCGTGCCCGAGGCGCTCGCGTTCGCCGAGGTCTTCCTCGCGACGCCGTTCAGCGGTGAGCAGCGGCACGTGCGCCGGCTGCGGATGCTGGCGAGCTACGAGCGCACGGGCGAGGTCCCCGCGGCGCCGGGCGCCGCCTCGACAGCATCCTGATCCTGCTGGTCCTGGTTCTGCTGGTTCTGCCAGGCGCGGCCGTCGGGCCGCCGCGGGCGCCGGGCGCCGCCCCGCCGCGGGCGGCCGGCGCCCGCACGCGCCCCGTCGCCGTCCGCGGGCCGCGGCGCGGGGTGAGGGCCGCGGCGCAGCACGACGGTCCGCTCGGCGTCGGCGAGGTCGGCCTCGGTAGGGCGGTCGACGTCACGCGCCCGCATCGCACTCGTCGGTGGCAGTCGGGAACGCCCGGCGCCGATGAGGCCGCGCAACTGGCCGTCGACGTCCCCGCCCGGCGCCGGCCGCGGCCGGGCGGGACGGTCGGTCGGGACCATGCGAACATTCCTCCGCCCGCCGACCGTGTGCACTGGGACCAGGCGATCAGCCGCCGGTCGGCCTGATGATCGTAACTCTCCGCGGAGGTCGCCGCGACCGACCGGGGGCGCATATCCGTGGCCTGACGCGGATCGCTCGTGCGGCGCCCCGAGCGGACGGCCGATGCCGTGACCGACGTGCATGAGGGGATTCGGCGTTCGGCCGCACGTGCGGCCGGCGCCGCCGAAATACGCCCAGCCCTCTCCTCCCTTTGATCGCATTCTCTGTTGGGTGTCCGGTGTCTTTTTGTCGTGACCTTCGAGGGATGTCGGTCGCCGACTCGGCGCTGTTTGGTCGCTTTACGTAGGGGAGGCTTTCGTGCTTCCCGTGTCCACGTGTCGGACCCGCTGCGCCATCTGTCCCGCGGTGTCCGTATGCTGGTCGCCACAGAGAGATCCGCCGATAACCCAATGTATGGCCTGTTAGTGCCTGTCCGGGAAGTAAGAGGAACGAGGGTCGGATGCAGACTCGGGTGCGCATACATTGACACTCGTCGTCAATCACTCGAAACTGCATGCTGATCTCGATCGGCTGTCACCAATCGCGACGCCCTGGCCGGCGTCTGTCACCGGTTCCGCCGTCGAAGCCTAGGAGTTGACCCTTGGACAGCGTGCCCGTGAGCGTCATCATCCCGGCCTACAACGAGGCGATGCGTCTACCCGGTTCGCTTCCGCCTCTGGTGTCGGCCCTGCGCCGGATTCCCGGCGCCGAGGTGATCGTGGTCGATGACGGCAGCACGGACGGGACCGCCGCGGTCGCCGAGGAGTACCTGACGGGGCTGCGCGGCGGGCACGTGATGCGGCTGCCGTGGAACTCGGGCAAGGGCGCGGCGGTGCGCGCCGGCGTGTCGATGGCCCGCGGGGAGTCGATCGTCTTCCTCGACGCGGACGGCGCCTCCGACCTGAGTGACCTCCCGTTGCTGCTCGCCGCGCTGGAGCACGCCGAGGTCGCGCTTGGCTCGCGGCGCATCGGCGGCGGCGCGGTCCGCTCCAACGGCCGCCGGGTCGGCAGCTGGGCCTTCAACCAGATCACCCGGTCGCTGGCCAGCCTGGACGTCGCCGACACCCAGTGCGGCTTCAAGGCGTTCCGCGGCCCGGAGGCGAAGCTGCTGTTCAGCCTCGCCCGCTCGTCCGGCTTCGGGTTCGACGTCGAGGTGCTCTCCATCGCCCGCTCGATCGGCTATCGGATCGCCGAGGTGCCGATTCGCTGGGCCGAGGTTCCCGGCGGGACGTTCCGGGTCACCCGGCACACTCCCGCGATGATCGTCGACGTGGTGCGGGCCCGCCGCTACCTGGGACGGGCCGCGCCCGGTCTGGTCATCGCGCCGAGGTCCGCGACCTCCGACGGCCCGCCGCCCCCGCCGCCCACCGTCCCGGGGTCC
>NZ_FZMO01000086.1 GCF_900197875.1 Frankia canadensis
GGGCCATGGCGCGGCCACGCTCGCGGGCGAGGCGGAAGAAGCCCTCGGCGTCGACGGCGCCGGCGGCGTGCAGGGCGGTCAGCTCGCCGAAGCTGTGGCCGAGGAAGCCGGCCGGGCGCAGTCCGAGTTCGTGCAGGTAGCGGTACTGGCCGACGGACAGCGCGCCGATCGCAGGCTGGGCGTGCTCGGTGGCGCGCAGGGCCGTCTCCTGGCGCTGGCGCTCGGCGGCGTCGAACACCGGCGGTGGGAACACGATCGACGCGAGCCGGCGCGGCGCGCCATCGAAGGCGGCGTTGGCCTCGTCGAAGGCGGCACCGACCGGCGGCACGTTGACCGCGGCTTCCAGGCCCATGTCGAGGTACTGGCTGCCCTGCCCGGCGAACAGCGCGGCGACGGTGACATCCGTGCGGCCGCTCGCGCGGAAGTGGACGCCACGCGGGTGCGACCATTCGGTCGCCTCGAGGTCGCGCTCCAGCTGGGCGATGGCGAGCTCGCGCAGGTCCTCGGCGGTCTCCTCGTCGGCGGCGGCGAACCCGACGCGGGCGGCGTCCGGGGGGACCGCGCCGTCGACCGCCGGCGCGCCGGAGCGCAGCAGCTCCAGCAGCGCGGCGGTGTCGGGGGCGTGCCACAGGTACGCGCGGGCGGTGCGGTGCAGCACCCGCAGGTCGGTGCGGTCGCCGCTGTACTCCTCCAGCACGACGTGGAAGTTCGTCCCACCGAAGCCCATCGCGGAGGCGGCGGCGCGGCGCACGGGACGGTGCGGGTCGCGGATCCACGGCCGGTTGGCGATGTTGACGTAGAACGGAGCGTCGCCGAAGTCGACGGCGCTGTTCGGCCGGTCGACGTTGATCGTCGGCGGGAGCACCTTGTGGTAGAGCCCGAGGGCGAGCTTCATCAGGCTCGCGGCGCCGGCGGCGCCCTTGGTGTGGCCGATCTGCGACTTGACGCTGCCGAGCGCCGCGTAGTGCTTCTCGTCGCTGGCGTCGCGCAGCAGGCCACTCAGCGCGGTGAGCTCGGTGCGGTCGCCGACGGCGGTGCCGGTGGCGTGCGCCTCGAACAGCTCCACCGAGTCGGGGGTGCACTCGGCGTCGGCGTAGGCGCGGTCGAGGGCGACCCGCTGCCCCTCGGCGCGCGGGGCGTAGATGCTCTTGAACCGGCCGTCGCTGGATGAGCCGAGGCCGCGGATGACGGCGTAGATCCGGTTGCCGTCCCGCTCGGCGTCGGCGAGGCGGCGCAGCGCCAGCATGCCGATGCCCTCGCCGAGCAGGGTGCCGTCGGCGTCGTCGGAGAAGGGGCTGATCGTGCCGCTCTTCGACAGCGCCGAGACCTTGGAGAAGCACAGGTAGATGAAGATCGTGTTCTCGGTGTCGACGCCACCGGTGATCATCGTGTCGGCACGGCCGTCGACGAGCTCGGCGATGGCCAGGCGCACCGCGGACAGCGAGGCCGCACAGGCCGCGTCCACTGTCGTGTTGATGCCGCCGAGGTCGAGGCGGTTCGCGACCCGGCCGGCGACCACGTTCGCGAGCAGTCCGGGGAAGGAGTTCTCCTCCCACGGCGCGTAGGCGGTGACGTAACGCTTCACGAGCTCGTCGGCGTCGGCGTCGGACAGGCCCATGCTGCGGGCCGCCTCGCGCAGCACCGGCGTGGACAGCCGGGCGGCCAGCGGGTGCATCAGCGGAACGGGCCCGGTGGTGCCGAGTACGACGCCGGTGCGCCCGGCGTCGTACCAGTCCGCGTCCTTGCCGGCGAGGTCCCGGGCGCCGGCGTCGCGCAGCAGGTCGCGGGCGACGCCGAGGCTCAGCGTCTGCATGGTGCTGGTGACCTCGAGCTGGTTCGGCGGCATGCCGAACTCCAGCGGGCTGAACTCGACGTCCGGGATGAACGCGCCGCGCCGCGAGTAGGTGCGGTCCGGGGTGGCGGGGTCGGCGTCGTAGTAGTCGTCGAGGCTCCAGCGCGACGCCGGGACCTCGGTGGTGCAGTCGGCGCCGTCGACGACGTTCTGCCAGTACTCGCGATGGTTGCGGGCCATCGGGAACAGGCCCGACATGCCGACGATCGCGATCGGGTTGCGGGCGAGCCGCCGGGCGTCGAGGTCGACGGGTTCGCTCGGGCGCGCGGGCTGCGCTGGCTTGGGCACGGGAATCCCTTCTCGGCCGGTCAGGGGGCCGGCTGGACGGTCCGGATCGGTGTGGACGCTCCGGATCAGGCAGCCGTCAGCCAGGACGCTCGCTCGACGAGGTCCGCCATGTCCTCGGCGAAACGGCGGTGTCCGTCGGTGTTCGGGTGCAGGCCGTCCTCGCTCCACAGCCCCCGGCCCGACCATTCGGGCCCGGCGGCGATGTCGAGGTGCAGCGTGCGGGTGGCTTCGCAGACCTCGCGCAGCACGGTGTTCGCGAACGCGAAGCGCTCGCGCAGCAGGTTGCGGAACTCGTCCGGCAGCGGGAGGTTCGCGGGGATGTCCGGGTAGCTGGCGGTGAACACGGTGGTGTCCAGGCCCGCCAGTGACCCGAAGATGGTGTGCAGGTTGCGGGCGAAGCGGTCGGGCGCCCAGTCCTGCACCATGTCGTTGACGCCGACGACGACGCCGATCAGCGGCGCCTTGCGGGCCAGCGCCTGGTGCAGCTGCCGGTCGACGACCTCCTGGGTGGTCGCCTGGTAGGCGCCGAGGTTGCGGGACTCGCGGGGGGAAACCCCCATCCGCCGGGCGAACCGGCGGGCCCAGCCGATGTACGAGCCGTCGGCGCCGACGTCGCCGCGGCCCTCGACGAAGCTGTCACCAAGAGCGGTGAACCTCACTGTGGGCATTGTTCGCCTCCGTGTCGGGGCCGCGGCGCGACGCGATGTTCAGCTGTGGATCAGAGCGCGGGGAGCCGCCCGGGCAGGCCGGGTGGCGTCGCGCCGGAAAGCAGGGTCAGGACTTGGTGAGGAAGCGTCGGTCGGCCGGGAAGTCGACCTTCTCGTAGAGCGCCGCGAGGTTCGCGGGGGCAAAGAACTCCTCGCCCGGAACACCGCCGGAGATGAGGCCGAAGAACTTCGTGGTGTACTCACGGTCCATGCTGGTGGCCCGGAATACCGAGTCATAGTAGGGGGTGAGGCTCAGTTCCGCGAGGCTGCAGGTGAGTTCGAACGTTCCATTGCTCTCCGCGTCGCGGATCTTGGTGTACTCGGCGACGACCTCATCGATCGGGCGGGCGCCGGAAAGGCCCTCGTGCAGCTTCTCGGCGAGTACCTCGCTGTACTTCAGGGCGTCGGTGATGCCCCAGCCGGTGAACGGGTCCTTGTGGTAGCCGGCGTCGCCGACGAGGGCCCAGCCGGGACCGGCCGAACGGCGGTAGAAGTTGTCCGGGTAGGACATCGCCCGGAAGTTCTCCTCACGCTTCCCGTTGGCCCGGATGTCGTCGCCGAGCACCGGGTCGATCTGGTCGAAGATCTCCTGGAAGCTGCCGTCGATGTCGGCGCGGAACTCCCGCAGCCGCTCCCGCCGGCGCATGACGGCGACCAGGTGCTGGTTGTCGTGGGTCGGCCAGACGCCGAACTGCTGCGGGTCGTTGCCGGTCCGGTGCTGGAACTCCCAGTCCAGGCCGCTGTAGTACGAGTAGTAGACGAAGCAGGCAGCCGGGACGGAGCGGTAGATCTCAGCGCCGACCAGGCCCGCGACCGTCGAGTTGCGGCCGTCCGCGCCCACCACGAACTGCGAGCGGAACTCCTGCTCGGGACCGTCGCCGAACCGGCCGCGAATGCCGGCCGCGCGCCCCTCGGAGAAGATCACCTCGGTGACGGTGAAGCCTTCGAGAACCTCGGCACCGGACTTCCGGGCCTCGTCGACCAGGATTTCGTCGAGGATGGTCCGGCGCGGCGAGTACGTCGCGTCGATCCCGTCGATCGGATCGGCGAAACCCTCGAGGAAGATATCGGTGTACGAGAAGTTCAGGTGGCGCATCGGCGGCACTCCGGTCGCGACGAGGCGGTCCAGAATCCCCCAGTCCTGCAGCCGGGAGAGGCCGGCCTGGTGAATGTAGTGGGTGGACACCGTGTCACTGGGGAACGTGGCGCGGTCCACCACGAGAACCTTGTGGCCGCGCCTTGCGAGCAGCATCGCCAGGGGCGATCCGGCGCAGCGTGCGCCCACCACGATGACGTCGTACATCTGCGGGGTCCTCCCGTTGTCGGCCGGCGGCGGCCGGCTGCGTTCGGTGCGGGCTGGGGTTCCTTGTCATGGTGCTGACCTGGCAGATCCATGGTCAACGGACCGGCCGACATGTCATCGGCCGATAAGTCGAGACAATCGAGTGGCCGATATCACTGGTAAAGAAATGCGATCGCGTCGGTGAAATCCCGCTCGATGGCGGCGCGACGCAGCTTCATCGATGGGGTCAGATGACCACCGTCGACGGTGAAGTCGGTCTCGAGGACGCGGAACCGGCGGATCGACTCGGCCCGGGACACCAGACTGTTCGCGTCGTCGATGGCGAGCTGCAGCTCGGCGAGCAGCCGCGGGTTGTCCCGCCAGTCACCGCCCGCCCCCTCGCCGTCCACACCGTCGCCGTCCACACCGTCGCCCGCGCCCGCGCTGTCGCCCGCGGCGGGCGTGAGCGGGACGCCGTTCGCGGCGGCCCAGGCCGCCAGTGGAGCGGCTTCCAGGGTGAGCAGCGCCGAGACGAACGACCGGCCCTCGCCGACCACCATGCAGTTGCTCACCAGCGGGTGCAGCCGGACCCGGTCCTCCAGCGGGGTGGGCGCGACGTTCTTGCCGCCGGCGGTCACCAGGATCTCCTTGCGGCGACCGGTGATGACCAGGTAGCCGTCGTCGTCGAGATGACCGACATCGCCGGTGTGCAGCCACCGCTGCTCGGACGGTCCGGTGGCGTCGCGGCTGACGTCGCCCGCCGCGCGCGACCAGTAGCCCGGGGAGACGTTGGCGCCCGCCACGAGCACCTCACCGTCGTCCGCGATGGCGACCGTCGTGCCCGGGATCGGCCGTCCGACGGTGCCGCGCCGGTTCGTCGCCGGCTGGTTGACGGTGACCGCGGTCGCCGCCTCGGTGAGGCCGTAGCAGTTGAGGACGTTGACGCCGGCACTGGCGAAGAACGCCTCCGTCGTCGCGTCCAGCGACGCCCCGCCGGAGATCACCTGGGTCAGCCGCCCGCCGCACACCGCGGCGACCTCGTCGTGCGGCAGGTCCCGCACCCGCTTGCGGATCTTCTCCAGCGCGTACGGGACGAGGGCCAGGAAGCTCGGGCGGATCGTGCGCATCGCCGGCACGAGTTCCGGCACGCCCGGCAGCAGCACCGTGCGGGTGCCGGCGTACAGGCAGGCCAGCAGGATCGTCTGGCCGAACACGTGCGACAGCGGCAGGGCGATCGCGCTGGTGGCCTGGGTGCCGTCGGGGGCGGTGCGGAACAGGTCGCCGGTGTGCTCGACCGTGCCCGCGGACGACGAGAACGTGTTCCGGTGGGTCAACACGGCACCCTTGGCCGGTCCGGTGGTCCCACTGGTATAGATGATCATGGCGATGTCGTCGGCGCGGACCTTCGCGGCGCGCTGGGCGAACTCGTCGGCCAGCCGCGCCCGCTCGGCCGCGTCACGCGGCAGGGCACCGTCTCCGCCGGCCCGGGCGCCGTCCGCACCGCTGTCACTGGCATCACCAGCGTCACCGGCATCACCAGCGTCACCGGCGTCACCGGCGCCGGTCAGCCAGGTGTCGATCTGGGTGAGCGGCCAGGTCGGGTGGCGCAGGGTGTCGCCGCCGGCGTCGCCGACGAGGCGCACCTGCTCGTCGGTCTCCGCGAACGCCCAGGCCACCGCGGAGTCGGTGACGGTGTGGCGGACCTGCGTCTCGGACGCCGTCGGGTAGACAGGGACGATGATCGCGCCGATCGCCTGGGCCGCGTAGCTGAGCAGTGCCCACGGGTAGCTCGTCCGCCCCATGATGGCGATCCGGTCGCCGTGCGCGACCCCGAGGGCGAGCAGTTCGGTTCCCACGATCCGAAGGTCCTCGGCGAGTCGCCGGCCGTTGATGTCCTCGGAGGTGCCGGCCACGCCGTCCGTCCGCACCAGCACGACCCGCTCCGGGTGGAGCCGGGCGCCGGTGTCGATCACGGACCAGACGCCCTGGTCGTCCGGCAGGACCACGGCGTCGGCCGTGGTTGATTTCCGCACGTTTCATCACCTTCCCGCGGTAGCCCGGGCGTCGTTTCACCGTGAATATCACGGTGAAACGCGGCCACGATTCCATGCCCGAGTCTCGGATTATCCCGACAAGGCGGCAAGGCGATTCATTCTAATGCATTGAACGGTCGGGGTTCCCTATCGCCGGGCGCGCGGCTCGGGCCCCCGGTAGGCTGGAATCTGGAATGGCCGCGCCGCCTCGATGCACTCGACGAACACGTCGACCAGCGGCGCCGTGTTCGCCGTCCGCCACACGGCGTACAGGTCGAGGGTGGGCACCGGGTCGTAGAGCTGAACCGGCGTTGGCCGGGGCCCGCCCACGGCGGAGCCGATGTGCAGTCCGCGCGTCACGGAGGCGAAGCCGACCAGCGGTTTCACCGAGACGACGATCGCCGTGGCGCTGGGGTCGTCCACCTCGTGGGCGACGGACAGCGTGATGCCGCTGGCCTCCGCCGCCGCCTGGATCGCGTCGTACATGGCCGGGCTCTTCTCCCGTGCGAACAGCACGCACTGCTGGCGGGCGAGCTCGCCGAACGGAATGCCACCGCGCCCGGCCCAGACATGACCATGCCCCACCACCGCGACCAGCGGAATACGGAACAACCGCCGGGAGGTGAACTCGGGGGACGTCGGACGGCCGTAGACGATGGCCACGTCCAGCTCGCCGGAGGACAGCGCCGACAGCTGCGGTCCGGTGCGCTGCTCGACGAGGGTCACGCTCACGTCCGGATATTCGGCTGACATTTTGGCCAACGCCGCCGGAACGACATGCTGACCGCCGGGGAAGTTGTAGCCGACGCGTACCACACCGGTGCGGCCGGCGGCCACCTCGCGGGCGGTGTGTGTCGCCTTCCGCATCTGCGAGATGATGGTCCGCGCCTCCGTCTCGAAGGCCCTCCCCGCCGCCGTGAGCCGAACGTCGTGCGACGTTCGGGCCACGAGTTCGACGCCGAGGTTGCGTTCCAGTCGTTGTAGTTGCTGACTCAACGAGGGTTGGGAAAGATGTAGGCGAGCGGCAGCGCGGCCGAAATGCAGTTCTTCCGCGATTGCCAGGAAGGACACCAGATGCCGCAACTCCATGGCCACCTCCACAGGGGCATCGAGTGTCAGCCTAACGGCGCCAGCTAACCCCTGGTGAACCACACCTTCCCACCATGGGTCACCGGAGTGGCGAACGCCTGCCGCGGGGCGTGAGCCCGGCCACACCGAACACCGCGTCACCGCTCCCCTACAGATGAACAACTTTTTCGCGAACTGGCCGGCCCGACCGCGCCCGATGGTCCCCAGGCGACCGGACGCGTACGGATCGCCTACCGTCCGGACAGCTGCACGCGCAGTTCCTGGATTCCCCGGACGATCAGGTTCGGCCGGTAGGGCGGCGGGTCCGCCAGCGCCGTCATCCGCGGCGCCCGCCGGGCCAGCGCGCGCAGCAGCAGCTCGACCTCGAGGCGCACCATCGGCGCGCCGATGCAGTAGTGGTGGCCGCGCCCGAAGCCGAGATGGCGCGCCGGGCGGGCACCGCGCGCGTAGCGGGCCAGGTCGAGCCGCTCGGCGTCCGGATAGACGTCGGCGTCCCGGTTCGCCGCCGCGAGCAGGATGATCACACCGTCACCCTCGGCGAACGACTCCCCGGACACCTCGGTGTCGCGCACCGCGCGGCGCGTGGTCAGGTGCGACGGGGTGCAGTAGCGCATCAGCTCGTCGACCGCCGGGCCGGCGAGGTCCGGGTCGGCCTGCAGCGCCGCGTACTGGTCCGGGTTGCGCATCAGGGCGTGGAAGGCGCCGGAGATCAGGCTGACCGTCGTCTCGTGCCCGGCCACCAGCAGCACGACCAGGGTCGAGAGCATCTCGTCGGCGCTGAGCCGGTCGCCCTCCGCCTCGGCCAGCGCGAGCCCGCTGATCAGGTCGTCGGCCGGCTCCGCCCGCCGCCGCGCGACGAGGTCGGTGAAGTACGCACGGAACCCGCGGGCCGCGGCCTTGCGCTTCTCGACCTCCTCGGGGCTGAGCAGGATGTCGGGATCCAGGCCGCGGGCGAGCCAGTACGACATCGACCGCACCGCGCCGTGGTCGGCCGCCGGCACCCCCATCAGCTCGGCGATCATCGTCAGTGGCAACGGGTAGGCGATCGCCTCGACCAGGTCGACCTCGCCGGCGGTGATCGCCGCGTCGAGCAGCTCGTCGACGAGCCCGCGGCAGCGCTCCCGGGTCGCCTCGATCCGCCGGGCGCTGAACGCCTTGCTCACCAGCCGGCGGATCCGGGTGTGGTCGGGCGGTTCCATCCACAGGAACGAGGTCGGCAGGTCGGAGCCGTCGCTGTCCGGGTGCATGAGCTCGCGTTCCTCGGCGTGGCTCCACGCCGGGTCCTGCAGGATCGCGTCGATCTCGCGGTAGCGCGTCACCAGCCGCATGCCGAGCGGCCCGGGCACGAACGCCCCGGCCTCGCGCAGCACCTGATAGCTGGGATAGGTGTCGTGGTGCCAGGCGGGATCGAACACCCTGCCCGCCGCCTGCTCGACGGTCGGCGGGTCGATGACGGTGGTCACGGCGAGCCTCCAGGTCGCTCGGTGGGACGCGTGGGACGCATGGGACGCGTCAGGCGCGTCAGGCGCGTCAGGCCGGGATGGCCCGGGCGGCGCGCACGAAGCGCTCGAGCTCGTCGACACGCTCGGACGGGGCGTCGACCGCCCGGCGCGCCACCCGGACGAGGTGCTCGTACGCCTCGGTGTGGTCGTAGCGGGCGGTGTCGGCGATGCGCAGCGCCCAGCGCCAGTAGCCGCCCAGGGTGTCCGCCAGCGGCATCCGGAACTGGGCGATGGCGTCGCGCATCGGCTCGACGACCGCGTCGCCGTAGGTGCGCAGGTACAGCTCCACCATGTCGGCCATGAAGGTGAAGTGCCGCGCCTCGTCCCGGCTGAGCCGGTTGAGCACGTCGGCGAGCACCGGGTCGCCGACGACGGCCCGCAGGTTCTGGTAGTAGATCTGGGTCGCCTTCTCCTGCACGAGCGTGTAGGCGAACAGCGCGGCGGGATGGTCGTGCGGCAGCGAGAACTCCTTGCGGCCCTCCACGGCCAGCTCGCGCCGCAGCGACTCGGCCGTCGCGATCCCCGACTCCACCTGGTAGCGGAACAGGGCGCGGGCGTGGCTGTCCTCCTCCGCCGCCCAGCGCACGGTGAAGTGGTAGATCTCGCGGTTGAGCAGGAACGTCTCGACGTCGACGTCGGCGTCGAGGGGGAACCGGCTGCCGTAGACCGCGAAGTAGCCCGGCAGGTGGTCCTCGATGAAGGAGATGAAGCGGACCGCGGAGCGCTGACCGTCGGTGAGCCGGTCGGCGTCGGCCGCCGCCCAGTCGAAGTCACGCTCGACGTCCCAGCGCCGCGTCACCGGCGAGGCGGTCATGAAGGCGGTGACGGCGGTGTCGAGCGCGTCGGCGGGCAGGCCGACCGACCGCGGCGGCACCGACCCCGTGGGGGCGTTCGCGTCGAGCTCGGAGTTGCGGACGGACGGGGACGACGGGCCGGCCGTGGTTGTCATGGGGTTCCTCCGGGACGGGCGGGGCGGCCACGCCGGCCGCCGTGACGGCGCGCGGGTGCGCCGGCGCGAGTCACGCCCGCGCACCCGCGCCAGCCGCCTGGCGCTGCTTGCCACCTGGCCAGGCACCTCACCTGGCGGGGCGTCCTACCTGGCGTTGCGGCAGATCAGGGCGTAGTGCTTGGTCGTGAACCCCCAGCCGGCGTTCGCGACCTCGAGGTAGCGGGTGAGCTGCGCCGCCATGCCGGGACGCAGCGCGTCGATCGCGTCGGCGGCGGCGCTGACGTTCACCAGCCAGTCGTCGATGGTGAGCCGGTAGTCCTCGGTGAGGTCCTCGACGTCGTCCACCGAGAAGCCCGCGTCCTCGACCGCGCGGACGAGCTCCGACAGCGGGCGCATGTCACCCCAGCCGAAGATGGAGTTGCGGACGAACTCGGTGCCAGTGCGCTTGTCGAACTCGTCGCGGGCGGCCGCGTTGCGGAAGCACGTCTCGGACACGTAGTAGCGGCCGCCGCGGCGCAGCATCGCCCGGGCGCGGCGCACGGCGACGTCGACATCGGGCATGTGCACGATCGAGCCCAGCATGGTGACCGCGTCGAAGGAGCGCGCCGGCAGGTCGAGGTCCTCGAACCGACCGACCGCTGTGGTGACGCGATCGGTGACGCCCAGTTCCGCCGCCCGGCTGGCGATGTACTCGTGCTGGCGGCCAGCGGGGCTGATCCCCGTCACCGCGGTCTGGTACTCGCGGGCCATGAAAAGGATCAGCGAACCCCAGCCGCAGCCGGCGTCGAGCAGCCGCTGCCCGCCGCCCGGGGTGAGCCCGAGCCGCTCGGCGACCCAGTGCAGCTTGGCCTCCTGCGCCTCGGCCAGCGTGATCCCGGGCGTGCGGTACATCCCGGAGGAGTACTTGCGCAGCGGGTCGAGGAACAGGCCGAAGATCCGCGGGTCGAGGTCGTAGTGCTGGTTGGTCTCCCCCGGCCGGCTCGGCGTGCTCGGCGTGCTCGGCGTGGCGATGCCGGCGTCGGCGGTGGTCGTCACGCCTTCACCTGCAGCGCACTGGCGACGACGGCGGACAGGTCGGCGACGGACGAGACGCCGAACACGTCGGCGTCGTCGAGTTCGACGTCCCAGACCTGCTCGACCTTGGCGACCACGCGCAGCAGCCGCACGGAGTCCGCGCCCTCGATGCCGCGCAGGTCGGTCTCGGGCGCCAGGCCCTCCGCCGGGACGCCCAGCTCGGCGGCGACGATCTCGGTGATCCGGGCGACGATGTCGTCGGGTTCGGTGCTCACGCCATCTCCTGTGCGGTCTGGCTGCCCGCGGTCGCGGTCAGCGCCTGGTCGAGCCGGCCCGCCTCGGTCGCGCTCAGCGCGATGCGCTCCCGGGCGGTGCCGAACGGGACGTTGCGGTAGGTCGCGGTGGCGGTCACGGCGGTGGTGCCGTCGGCGTCGAGGATCTCCGCCGTCGCCGTGGTCAGCGGGCCGCCGGGGTCGTCCGAGCCCAGCCGGGCCACGCAGGTGTAGGCGGTGCCGACGCCGACCGGGCTGAGGTAGCGCAGCCGCAGGCTGACGGTGAACGCCACCAGCCCGGTGCGCACGACGATGAGGTTGCCCATCGTCTCGTCGCACACGACGCCGAGCAGGCCGCCGTGCACCACCCCCGGGTACGACTCGTAGCTGCGGCCCAGCTTGAAGGACGTCTGCAGGCCCTCGGGATGCTCGGTGAAGGCGAGCGCGATGCCGTGCGGGTTGTGCGGCGAGCACCCGAAGCAGCGGTAGTCCTCCAGCACCGCCCAGGGCAGCTCCGGCGCGGCCGGCGCGGCGGACACCCCCATCGGCGTGGGGGCGTCCAGCGGGGCGGACGTGTGCGGCGCGGTCACGCGAGCGCCTCGGCGAGGCGGCGGCGGATACGGCCGTTGGTGCTGACGTCGAGTCCGGTGAGGGCGGCGAAGGCGCGGCGGATGTTCTCCTGGAGCCGGTCGAGCTCACCCTCGGTGGCGATGCCGGCGAGGAACATGTCGAACGCCGTGTCGATCGTCTCGTGGTCCTCTACTTCGGCCAGGCCGCTCTTGAACACCCCGACCGGATGCTTGATGCGCTGCTCGGACGTGTAGACGTAGAGCGTCTCCAGCACCGAGGACAGCTCGTCGGGGTGGCTGGCGAGACGGCGGCGGGCGTAGTGGAGGAACTCGCGGGCGTGCCCGGCCTCGTCGCGGCTGGCCCGGGTCATCAGCCCGCGCAGCACCGGCTCGTCGACCCAGGCGGCGACCGAGCGGTAGACGTGGTTGACGGTCAGCTCAGAGATGATGTTGGTGGCGAGGGTGGCGCACGGCGTCGTGCCCGGCGCGTAGGGGGCGCGCATCGCCTGCACGGGCTCGATGGGCATGGCGACGCCGACCGCGTCGAGCCAGGTCCGGAAGGCGAAGTGGTGCTGGAGCTCCTCGTAGCCCCAGACCGCGACGAACGCGGAGAAGTCGTAGTCGTCGAACTCGTTGAGGAACCCGTGCTGGGCGGCGATGGAGTTCGCCTCGCCCATCACCGAGCTCTTGACCATGGTGACGTACTCGGGGCGCACGTCGTCCGGGCGGATCTCGTCGAACGGGAGATCCTCGATCGCCCAGCGCTTGCGCTCGTAGTGGCGGAAGACGTCGTAGCCGTGCATCTCGGGTCTGGCCTCCGTCGGGGTTCGGGGGTCGGGCCGCGGGTCACCGCGGCCGGGAGCGGGCCAGGTCACGGGCCTCGGCACGGCGGAACTTCCCGCTGGATGTGCGAGGCAGCGCGTCCGGTGCGACCAGGCGCACCGCGACCTCGGACAGGCCGAGCGCCGCGGCGACCGACGCGCGCAGCTCGGCCTCCAGCAGGACGCGTCCCCCGGCGTCCTCGAGGCTGGTCTCGGCGATCACGGTCAGCGTCTCGCCGCCCGCGTCGTCCATGTCCGCGACGGCCACGCACCGGCGGCGGTGGACGCCCGGCGCGTCGCGGACGAGGGCTTCGGCGTCCTCGGGGTAGTAGTTCACCCCTCGAATGATGATCATCTCCTTGCGGCGACCGCTGATGTACAGCTCGCCGCCGGCGACGAAGCCCAGGTCACCGGTGCCCAGCCAGGCGTCGCCGGCCGCCGGTGAGCCGGCTCCCGCAGCCGCCGCCGCTGCCGCTGCCGCTGCCGCGCGCAGGGTGATGGTCGGGTCGGCGTCGGCGGTCAGGTAGCCGGCGGTGACCGCGTCGCCGCCGATCTCGATCTCGCCGACCGTGCCATCCGGCAGCGGCTGGCGCTTCTCGTCGACGACGCGCAGCCGCATCCCGCGGACCGGCCCGCCGAGCGCGACCAGACCGCGCGCGCCCGGCGAACCGGCCGGGGCCGGGTTCGCGACACCGTCGCGGGCGAGGCGATCGCGGTCGACCCAGGTGGTGACCGGCCCGCGACCGAGCGGCGGGAAGGTGACGGCGAGGGTGGCCTCGGCCATGCCGTAGACCGGGAACATCGTCTCGGCGGCGAACCCAGCCGGGCCGAAACGCTCGAGGAAACGGTCGACGGTGGCCGGGTTCACCGGCTCGGCGCCGTTGAACGCGATCCGCCAGCGGCGCAGGTCCACCCCCACGAGCTCATCCGGGCCGACGGCGGTGAGCAGCGCGTCGTAACCGAAGTTCGGCGAGGGTGAGACCGTGCAGCCCATCGCGGCGAAGTCCCGCAGCCACCCCGCCGGATCCTTGATGAACGTCGACGGCGCCCAGACCGTCATCGGCGTGCCGATCAGCACCGCGGCAAGCGTCCCGAACAGCCCCATGTCGTGGTAGAGCGGCAGCCAGGTCGCGCCATGGTCGCCCGGACGGCCGAGCTCGATGCCGTCGACGATCGCCGCCGTGCCGTGCACGACGTTGCGGTGGGTCAGCACGACGCCCTTGGGCAGGGAGGTACTGCCCGAGGTGAACTGCACGATCGCCACATCCGACTCGGCGACGACCGGCAACCCGCCGCCGCGCCCGCCACCGGCCGCCGACCCGCCGAGCCTCACCGCGCCGCCGCCGCCGGCCGCCGGTCCATCGCCGGCCGCCGTCGTGGCGACCCCGGCGAAGCTCAGTCCGGACAGGATCGGGCCGAGCCGGCGCACGATGCCGTCGACTCCCGCACCGGTCACCACCCGGCGCGCGCCCGCCGCGGCCGTGACCGCGACCAGCCGGGCGGCGTAGCCGGCGAGGTCGGCGGCGGAGGTGGGCAGCGGCAGCGGGCAGGCGACAGCGCCCGCCCGGGTGACGCCGATCACCGCGACAAGGAAGTCGGCGTTGTTGCGGCTGAACACCCCCACCCGCTCCCCCGGCTCGACGCCGTCGGCGACCAGGCCCCGGGCCAGGGCGACCGTCGCGTCGGCGAGCTCGGCCAGGCTCACCCGCTCATGAGAGCTGGGGAAGGTCACGGCCGTGTCGGGGTGGGCCGCGGCCGCCTCGTCGAGGGCGCCGGGCAACGTCAGGCCACGCATCAGATGTGCTCCCGTCCGGTGCGGGTGG
>NZ_FZMO01000252.1 GCF_900197875.1 Frankia canadensis
GCGGGGGCGGCTCGACCGGCGTCGGATCGATGGGCGGCGGGTCGGCGAGCAGCTGGGCGCGGGCGATCCGGATCGCGGGGATCACTTCCGCGCCGAGCACGCAGATGACCGCTGTCGCCGGGTCGAGCAGGTCGCCGCGCTGCCGGTGGATGGCCTGGGTCGCCCAGGCCGCCAGCAGGCCGTAGTCCCGCGCGGCCGCGGCGGCCGGCCCGGGTCGGGCGACGGGACGCACGAGGCCGGCGTCGTCCGGGGCCCAGTTCAGGTCGAGGGCGAGCGCGGCGAGGTAGAGCGACTCGTGCACGGCGACCTGGTCAGGGTCGGCGCGGTCGTGCTCACTCTGGCGGAGCTCGCGCAGCGCTCCCTTGGAGCGGCCGGCGGCGACCGCGGCGGCCGCGCGGACGAGATGCCGCTCTGCCGGCGGCGGGAACGGGTACCGCACGGGTACCCAGGCGGGTTCGACGCGGTGCTGCTCAGGCATCAGGAGAGCGATCAGAAGCCGGGCTGACGAAAGCGGCATCGGAGGGGTGTTCCTTCACGGGGGCGGCGCGGGAACCGGGGCTGTCCGGACTGTTCGGACCAAGGGGGAAACTCGGGGCTTCCGACGGTACCGAGCATTCCGCCCGGAGGAAACGGTTTCCGACCGTTCAATGGCGGACCAGTTGTTGCATCCGCGAGATCTCGAATAAATGGTCGCCCGTCGTGCGATAATGCCGGGTCGGCATAATTGGCTAACCAATTAGACTTCTAAGTAGAGGGCGTCGAGACCCCCGGGGGGCGTGAGCCGGCGAGGCGCGCGGCGGCCGTCAGACAGCGTCGAGCGGGATGGCCCGGTAGCGGCGGATCAGCTCCTCGACCAGCGGCGTCGACCCGGGGAAACGATGGTCGTCGATGGCGGCGACGGGGGCGATGCCCCGCGAGTTCGTCACGATCGCCGCGTCGAAGCGGTCGAGGTCGGCCAGCCGCAACGGCTCGCGCACGCCGTTCGTCAGCGGCTCCACCAATGCCATCGTCACCCCGTGCAGGGCCGGTGCCGCCGGCCACACGACCGTGTCCGCGGACAGGAAGCCCACATTGGTCGTGGCGCCCTCGGTCATGGTCCCGTCGGGACAGGTCAGCAGGGCCTCGTCGAAACCGCGGGCGCGGGCGACGCGGTTGTACTGCAGCTGACCGAAGGTTCCCAGGTGCTTGATATGCGCGAACGGCCGGGTGTAGGGGACGGACAGCAGTCGCTGGGGTACCGCGGACGCCTCGGCCGGGGCGGTGACCGCGACGATGATCCGGCTGGGTCCGTCACCGGCCGTCCGTGTGGCGACGACCCGCACCGTGGCGTCGCCGCCCGAGGTGCCGGCCGACGCGTCGCCGGCACCGGCACCGGCACCGGCCAGAGCGTGACGGATCCGGGCGCGCAACAGGTCGCTGGTCAGCGGCGAACCGTACAGCTCACGGTTCGCGGCGTCGAGGCGGGCGAGGTGCAGGCCGAGCCCGCGCACGCCGCCGCCGCGCACCTGCATGACCGTGAAGTGGCCGTGCGTGGCCAGCGCGAGCGGATGCGGCCCGTCGGGCGGCATGGCCCGGCCGTCGACCTCGACATGGGTCGGCGTGGCCTGGCTCACCCTGCCGACGATAGCGCGGGGGCATCTCCGGGGGTGCCTGGTCGCCCGAACGGGCCACCAGGCGACGGAGACCACATCTGTGTTCGCTAGCGTGCTGGTACGCCCAGGGTGCCCACCCGAAGCCGATCCGATGCTTGTCCGTGAATGGCTCGTCAAACGAATTGCCCGCCGAACGAATGGAGTGGAAAATGTCCGACCTCGCGGTTGACCCCACCGCCGATCCGGCCAGGCTTGTCAGTGGTCTGTCCACCATGTCGGAACGCGAGATCTCGGATCTTCTCGGCGGTCCGGCCGGGGAGCGCGTTCTCGACGAGATCTTTCGCCAGATGCGCGACACCTTCCGGCCCGAGCAGGCCGGCGACGAGACCGCCTCGGTCCGGTTCGCCCTCACCGGCGGTCCCGGCGGCTCGACCCGCACCTACGAGCTGCGCATCCTGGACGGCACCTGCACCCTGGTGACCGAGCCCGCCCCCGGCGACGCGGCCCCCGCCGGTCGGGCGCTGACCATCACGACCGACCGGGTGCGCTTCGTCCGGGTGCTGACCGGGCAGGTCAGCGGCGCCAAGCTTTTCCTCACCCGCAAGATCAAGGTTGATGGCGACATGAAGTTCGGCGGCAAGGTGATGACCTGGTTCGGGATCAGGCAGGAGGACTGACGCGCCGTCCGACCCCACCCTTCCATGCGCTCAGTGTACTGATCATACTACCGTCGGTAGACGTCGGGGGATGGTCGGGTCGCTGGGCGGACGGGACGGGAGGGCGGTGCCGATGGTGCGGCTGGTGCTCGATGGCCAGGCCTACGACCTACCGGCCGGCACGGACGCGTCCACGCTGCGCCGCCGCGCGGCCGACGTGATGAGCGGCCACGCCGGCAACGTCGGCCTCGACCGGATCGCCCTCGCCGACGGCAGCATCCTGGAGGTGAACTGGCGGGCGGTCACCATCGTCCAGGTCCTCGACACCGACCGGGACGCCTCCCCCTGATCCGATGCCCGGCTCCCTGCCCCGATGCCCGGCAGCGCGCCTCCCGGGACGTCCCGCCGGGACCAGGACCCGGACAGGGCCGCGGACCAGGGTGGGCGTCCGACCAGGCGGGCGTCAGAGGGAGAACTCGGCCGGATCCAGGCCCAGGGTGAGAGCGGCCTCCCGCACGACGGCCCGCTCGCTGGCCACGAACTCGCCGTCGACGAGACCGATGACCTCGCCGAAGCGCACGACGGCGGCCGCCTGCGCCACCCGGCCCCGCACCTTCGCGATCTCCGCCAGCGCCACCCGCCGGCCCGCCGGCAGGTCGGTGGACAGCCGGTCCAGATGCTCCTCGAACAGGCGGACCGTGTCCTGTTCGGGGAACTGGGACAGGACCGGGTCGGTCGCGGCGAAGGCGCGCAGGCCCTCGCGCTCCGTCGGGTCGATGTGGCCGTCGGCGACGGTGACCAGCGCGCACATCGCCACCGCCGCGTCGCGGAACGCCAGCGTCCGCAGCTCCTCCCGGCGGGCGAACAGCTGCGAGCGCAACGACGCCAGCGACGGCAGCCGCCGGGTGCCGCCGAGCGGATCCAGCCCGCGCCACAGCGGCCAGCCCTCGGCCAGCCAGCGGCGCACCGCCTCGGCCATCGACAGCGGGCGCAGCCGGGTGGCGAGCAGGACGTCCACGTCCACCGGGACCAGGCTGTGGTCGCCCCAGCGCGACGGCGTCGGGATGTCGGCCGGCCAGACGCCGGCGAACAGCACGCTGAGCACGTGATTGTCCGCGGACTCGGGGGAGCGGCCGGTCAGGCTGCCGTCATGCTCCACCGCGCCGACGAACTGCCGGGACACCACCCGGGGCCCGGCCAGCCGGCCGACCTGCCGCTCCAGCGCGTCGTCCGTCGTCTCACCGCCCTCGACGGGGCCGCCGGGCAGCACGTGCCAGACGTCGTCGGGCGGCCGGGCGAGCAGCACCCGGTTGTCGATGCGCAGCAGCAGCCGGACATCGAGTCGAACAGCGGCCTGCGATGGCATCCCGAACTTCCCTCCGAAGACGCACGGCACAAGGTGGGTCACCCGCCGAAGGCATCATCCCCCAGAAGAGTGGACGACTCGCCGTGGCGGTCCGTCCGGGTGACCCGGCACGGCGACGTGTCCCGGCTCGGGTGGCCCGTCGGTGCCGGCGCCCGTCCCGAAGGCCCGCCGGTAGGCGCGGGGGCTGGTACCGACGAGCTCGCGGAACCGTTCCCGGAACGCGGCCGGTGAGCCGAACCCGACCTGCGCGGCGATCATCTCGACGGGATGCCCGGTCGTCTCCAGCAGCTGCTGCGCATGCCGCAGCCGGCTGCGCCGCAGCCAGGCGACGGGCGTAACCCCGATCTGCTCGCGGAACCGGCGGTTGAGGGTGCGCGGACTGACCCTCGCGTGCGCCGCGATGTCGGCGAGCGTGAGCTCACGGTGGGAGTTCGCGGCCAGCCAGCGCAACAGCGGCTCCAGAGCCAGGCCGTCGGGCGGCGGCGGATCGCGGTCAATGAACTGCGCCTGCCCGCCGTCACGCTCGAGCGGCGCGACGCACAGCCGCGCGGTGCGCGCCGCCACCGCGACGCCCTGGTCTCGGCGCACCATGTGCAGGCACAGGTCGAGCCCCGCGGACGCGCCGGCCGACGTCAGCACCTGCCCGTTGTCCACGTACAGCACGTTCGGGTCGACCGTGACGGCGGGGTGGCGCCGCGCGAGCTCCGCCGCGGCCGCCCAGTGGGTTGTCGCCCGCCGGCCGTCGAGCAGGCCGGTGGCGGCGAGCAGGAACGCCCCGGAGCAGATCGACGCGATCCGCGCACCCGCCGCCGCGGCCTCGCGGACGGCATCGAGGGCCGCGACGGGCGGGTCACCCGCCTCATCCTCGCGTCCCGGGATGATGACGGTGTCCGCCGCCGCGAGCGTGTCGAACCGCCACGGAGCGCGCAGCGTGAACGCGCCGGTGGTCACCTCCGCCGCAGGCGTGCAGATCCGCACCTCGTAGGCCGGACCGCCCCCGGGCAGATGGGTGCGGCCGAAGACGTCGAGCGGCGTCATCAGGTCGGAGGGGACGACGTCGTCCAGTGCCAGGACGGCAACCACGTGCATGGCGGCCAACGTAATCCCGTGCCCGGCCGCGCTCCGTCCCAGTTTCGACGTTCGGGCGACGGCCTGGGGCTGGGCGTCGGCCTTGGGGCTGGGCGCCGGCGATGGGGGCGCGCTCGAAGGTGCGGGCCGATGGCGGGAAGCCGGCGCTTTCTGGCCGGGGCCCGGGCATCGGGGCGGGCGCCGTTTCGTAGCGTCTCCAGACGTACCGTCCGTGTCCCTTCCGCCCGCGGTGAGGTGTCCGTGTGAACCGTTCCTCGTCCCTCCGGCCGCGCGAGGCGCGCTGATGACCAAGTTCCTGCTCAGCGTGCACGTCCTCGCGGCCATCGTGGCCATCGGTCCCGTCACCGTGGCGGCGAGCATGTTCCCGCCCGCCGCCCGGGCCGCGCTCACCCGGCCGGGTGACGCGCATGCCGCCGGCGTCGTCCGCACGCTGTACCGGATCTGCGGCGTCTACTCGGCGCTCGGGCTGCTCGTCGTGCTGTTCGGCTTCTTCACCGCGCAGAGCCTCGACGTGCTCGGCCAGGGCTGGCTCATCGCGGCGATCGCCCTGACGGCGCTGGCAGCCCTCGTCCTCGCCTTCGCCGTCCTGCCCATCGAACGCGACCTGATGGACGTCATCACCGCCGCCACCCCGAACCCCGACCC
>NZ_FZMO01000382.1 GCF_900197875.1 Frankia canadensis
GCGGCGGGGTCCCAGGGGGTGACGCGCAGGGGCGGCGCGGCGCGGGCGACGCGCAGCAGCGCGTCGAGGTCGCAGGTCGCGGCGACCAGCGCGCCGAGACGGTCGACGGCGTCGACGGCGGCGGGGCGGCGTTCGGCGGCGGGCACCAGACCGAGGTGACGCGAGGGGGTGTGCACCGCGGTGTCGCGGGGGACGGCGCCGAGCACGGGCACGGCGATGGCGTCGAGGGCGTCGGTGAGCAGGTCACGGTGACGGTCGGACCCGACCCGGTTGAGGATCACCCCGGCCAGGCGCAGGCGCGGGTCGAAGGCGCGGAAGCCGGACACGAGCGCGGCCAGCGAACGGGCGGCACCGGAGACGTCGACGACGAGGACGACGGGTGCGTCCAGCAGGCGGGCGACGTGCGCGGTGGAGGCGTGGTCGCCGTCCTGGCCGGGCGCGGGGCGGGCGACGCCGTCGAACAGGCCCATCACCCCCTCGACGACGGCGAGGTCCGCGCCGTGCGCCCCGTGGGCGAACAGGCCGGGCAGGCGGTGCGCGCCGCACAGGACGGCGTCGAGGTTGCGTCCGGGACGGCCGCAGGCCAGCGCGTGGTAGGAGGGGTCGATGTAGTCGGGGCCGACCTTGTGCGGGGAGACGCGCAGCCCGCGGGCGCGCAGCGCCGCCATCAGCCCGGTCGTCACCGTCGTCTTGCCGGCGCCGCTGGACGGGGCGGCGAGCACGAGTCGCGGCAGGGCGAGGGCGGCGGTCATGCGCCGTGCCCGGGCGACGCCGCGGGACGCGGGGTCCAGGCCACCGCGCGACGGCGCGCCGATGATCGGGGTGCGGGCGGTCGCGGTGCGGGGCTCACCATTCGATGCCTCGCTGGCCCTTCTGGCCGGTGTCCATCGGATGGCGGACCTTGGTCATCTCGGTGACGAGGTCGGCGGCGTCGAGCAGGGCGGCGGGGGCGCGCCGGCCGGTGACGACGACATGCTGGCGGCCGGGTCGTTCACGCAGGGTGGTGACGACCTCGTCGACGTCGAGCCAGCCCCAGTCCAGCGGGTAGGTCATCTCGTCGAGGACGTAGAGCCGGTAGGTCTCGGCGGCCAGGTCGCGGCGGATCTGCGCCCAGCCCTCGGCGGCGGCCGCCGCCGGGTCGCCGTGGGGGTCGACGCGTCCCTGGAGCCAGCTCCAGCCGGAGCCCATCTTGTGCCAGGCGACCGTGCCGCCCTGCTCGGCGGCGCCGAGCACGCCGAGGGCCTGTTCCTCGCCGATGCGCCATTTCGCGGACTTGACGAACTGGAACACGCCGACCGGCCAGCCCTGCGCCCAGCCGCGCAGCGCCAGGCCGAACGCGGCGGTGCTCTTGCCCTTGCCGTCGCCGGTGTGGACGATCAGCAGCGGCCGGTCGCGGCGCTGGCGGGTGCTCAGGCCGTCGTCGGGAACCTGCTCGGGCTGCCCCTGGGGTGGCATCGGTCAGCTGCTCCTTCGCGGGTGCACGCCGGGCAGGGCGTCGAGGGGGAGGGTGAGGGCGCCGAGTGCGGCGGCGAGGCGGCCGGCCAGGCCCAGGCGCAGCGGGCCGCTCTCGCAGTCGACGACGATGCTGGCCAGCCCGCCCCGGCCACCCGCCGCCCCGGCGGTGCCGCCGTGGCCGCGTGCGCCGCTGCCGGTGTGGGCGTGGGTGGTGGGGCCGGCGGTGCGGCGCAGGGCGGCGGCGACGGGCAGCGGGTCGTCGCCGGCGGTGGCCCGCCCGTCGGTGACGACGACGAGCAGGGCGCGCCGGGCCGGGTCGCGGCGGCGTTCGGCGCGCAGCACCTGGGCGGCGCGGGTGAGCCCGGCGGCCAGCGGGGTGCGCCCGCCGGTGGGCAGGGCGCGCAGCCGCGCGGCGCCGGCCTCCACGCTGGATGTGGGGGGCAGCACGACGTCGGCGCCGGACCCCCGGAAGGTGATCATGCCGATGCGGTCGCGGCGCTGGTAGGCGTCGACGAGCAGGGCGAGCACGGCGGTGGTGACGATGCTCATGCGGGCGCGGGCCGCCATCGACCCCGACGCGTCGACGACGAACAGCACCAGGTTGCCCTCCCGGCCCACCCGCACGGCGCCGCGCCGGTCGGCGGGGCGCCGTGCGGGTGGGCCGGGAGGGCAACCT
>NZ_FZMO01000497.1 GCF_900197875.1 Frankia canadensis
CTGGCTGGGGGGCGACGATGGTTTCGAGCGCGGCGGCTCGGTTGTACGCGGAGATCTACGAGAGTCCGTCGAACTGCGGCCCACTACGCAAGCGACTCGGGATGGGCGACGCGTCGTTCGCCCACGCTGTCGACGAGTTGACCGGGGCCGGCTATGCGGTGATGGACGGACGCCGTATTCGGCGTGCTTCGACAGGTCAGGTCGGGGACTCGAGATTGTCCGCTGAGGCAGCGCAGATCCTGGACCGCCTTATGCCTGACGGCACATCTATCGGGGGGTTGCAGCTACGCAGCGTCGTCCGGTTGACCAACGACCGCTACCAGAGCGGTCTCGCCGAACTCAAGAACGCTCACCTTGTTCGTCTCGGTCGCGGCCGTGGCGGCACCGTTGCCCGCGTCACCTTGGACTCGCAGCCAGCAGATAGCAAAGCACCACCTGTCGAGGCGCCCGTCTCCGGAGCAACGTCGCCGAGCCTCGACCTCCTTTTCTCCCGACCTGGGAAGCTGGTCAGCCGGGAAACGGAGTTGTACCAGCCCTTCGTCGACTGGTACCAGACCGAGATCGATACGATGGCGCCCGCCTTCGGGCGCGTCCGAGTGACCGCATCCCCCCGAGGCTATGCTCGCGGAAGCGGGCAGTGGACACGTCCCGACGTAGTCGCCGTCGAAGTGCGGAACTATGACCTGCTTCCCTCGGTCGACCTCGCGATCTCTTCCTTCGAGATCAAACGCGCCGTGGAGGCTAGCCG
>NZ_FZMO01000248.1 GCF_900197875.1 Frankia canadensis
GCGGTCCGGCGGCACCGGAGCCCGCCGGACCGCCGCCCTGGCCGACGGCGGCGGCGCCGCCCAGGGCGGGGGTGACCCGGGCAACTTCTCCGGCGCCGGCGGTGGCGGTGGCAGCGGCTACGCCGCCACGTCCCTGACCGACGTCACGCTCACCGCGGGCGTCAACCACGGCAACGGCCACGCCACCGTGTCGTTCCGCTGGGCGAGCACGGTCTCCCTGTCCGCCAGCACCCCCACGCCGCTGTTCGGCCACGCGGTCACCCTGACGGCGGCCGTCACGAGTCCGGCCGGGAGCACCCCGACGGGCACGGTGACCTTCCTCGACGGCGAGGTCCCCCTCGGCACCGCGACGCTGGACGGCGGGCAGACCGGACTCGGCATCACCGGCCTGCGGCCCGGCCCGCACACGATCACCGCCAGCTACGGCGGGGACGCGGCGCACGCACCGGGCCAGAGCGCGACCACCACCGTGACGGTCAGCTTCAGCGAGCCCTGCGTCACCGGCAGCCGCAGCGGCCCGTTGACGGTCACCGCCGGTCAGTCGCTGTGCCTCGGCCCGGGCGGCCGGCAGAGTGGACCGGTCACCGTGAAGGCCGGCGGAGCCCTCGCCGTCACGGGTGCCACCGTCGCCGGCCCGTTGAGTTCCGACGGGGCGCTGGCGATCAGCGTCTGCCAGGCGGCGTTCGCCGGCCCGGTGTCGATCCAGGGCAGCAGCGGCTACGTGCTTGTCGGCGGCGCGCCGTCCTGCGCCGGTAACACGATCAGCGGTCCGCTCACGGTGGACGGGAACACCGGTGGC
Organism: Frankia canadensis; assembly: GCF_900197875.1. GTDB lineage: Bacteria > Actinomycetota > Actinomycetes > Frankiales > Frankiaceae > Frankia > Frankia canadensis. The sequence continues at coordinate 800 of NZ_FZMO01000248.1, forward strand.
TTCACCGCGTCGGGCAACACGGTCAGTGGCCCGGTGCGCATCACCGGCAACAGCGGCGCACCCACACCCACGTTCACGGGCAACCGCGTCACCGGCCCCCTGAGCTGCAGCGGCAATCAGCCGACCCTGCGGCAGGACGGCAACACCGCGACCGGACCTCGCTCCGGCCAGTGCGCCTGACCGCCTGACGTCACCCGCTCCATCGAGGCACAGTCGGCGCCGCCTAGCTCATCCCCGGCGGCGCCGACCCGCTCGACCGTCGCGTCAGCGGCCGCGTCGTGACAGTCCAGGGCGGATCCTCCACGGAACGGCCGTAGTAGACGCACCGGTTGGGCAGCGCCTGGCTAGCGATTCGAGCGCACTCCACGTCGGCCTGGACCGTCTCCTCGAGATTCGGAGTAATCGGGCGCGGCGGCCTGGCCGCCGGTCGCGATCACAAGATCGGCCATGGACGAGGACGGGTTGTCGGCGGGGAACCGGACACTGTTCCGCAGGTGCATCGCCTCCAGCGCCCGAGCGCGTTCCACGGCCTCCCACCTTCGTGGCATGTACACCGCGGGATCGATCCCTTTGCCGCTCCTCCCGTCGAGCTCCCTGCTCCGGCGCTCGATCGTGGCGTTGTCGGAGAACCTCCTGTGGTCCTCGAAGTGCAGCACGAGCCAGAGCTCGAAACAGGGGTTCGAGATCGCCAGCCTGATCCCATTCTCCCGGGCGAGGCTCACCGCCTGTTTCAGATTGGGATGATTCGTCGGCCATTCGACGTCGAAGGTGCACCAGCATTCGTCGATTTCGGGGTCCCTGGCCTTCTCCACCGCCCGGCGGACGAGCGTCGCCGGAACCCCCGGGGCCACCACGATCTCGATCCTGATGGCGGCGTTGGCCGCCACCGTTGAGATCCTCTTTAAACCGCGGATGTAGTCGGGCTCCGACCTTCTGCCTTCGCAGAAGACGACGATAGTCTTCTTCTCCGGCCTGATCTGCGTTTTTCGCCTCAGTGGCGTGGGCTGGGATCTCCTGGAAGTCACGAGGCTAACCGATGAGACCGAGTGAGCGAAGTAGCTCCGTACGGTCCGTGTCGGGAAGCGCTCCGAATCTGCCGTGGAGATAGGCGTTCTCGAGGTTCTGGGACCTCCGGACCCGCTCGCCGGCGAAATCCGCGAGCGCGCCGAGGCGGGTCGCGCCCGACCGGCTCTTCTCGGTCAACCAGACCTCGTCCCGATTGAGATGGTTCAGCAGGCTGGTGTCGTGGGAGGTGAAGATCAGTTGTGCGCCTTTGGGGTTCGTGGCAGGATCATGGAACAGCTCGATCAGCTGTGCGGACAGGGTCGGATGGAGGCTCGCGTCCAGTTCGTCGAAGAAGATCAGCGTTCCGGACCGGAGTGCGTAGAGGGTCGGTCCAATCAACTCGAACCAGGCGCGCGTGCCCTCGGATTCGGCCACGAAGTTCAGCGGCGCCCTCTCGTCCCCGGCCTCGTGGACAAGGCGAACTCGCCGCCGGGGCCGAGGGCGAGGCGGCTCGGAACCGTCCGGCGGCATCGGAAAATGAACCGGATCCTCGACGAGTACGTCAACGATTCCCAGATCGGCCATGCGCAGCAGCGCGAGTGCCTGAGCGCGGTCGGTGGCCTTTTCGTTCGCGTCGCCGCCCGGATCCTTTTTGCCGCCTTCTGGCTGTTCGTCGAACCAGCGAACGGTGGAGAGGGTGCCGGCGGGCCGGAGTCCTCCACCAATTCTTGCGAGCAGAAATCCTTGCGGCCCGAAAACCTGCGCCCGGATAAGATTTCGGACGAACTTCGAGACGAGTGGCTCGTTGAACCGGTGCGCGACGGACAAGGCCAGTGTGACGCTGGTGAGAAGCTCCCGCGTTCCCGACAGCCCGCCGAGGCCTCGCTGCAGTTTGAGGTCGGAGCCGTCTCGCTCGAAGATTCGGCGACGCTTTTTCTCTGGATAGTGGAAAAGCCCCTCGTAGTGGACGGCGCTGCGGTCCAGTTCCAGTACGTATTCGAACCGCACCCCATCGACGAGGGAGTCGACGACGAATTCGGACGGCCTGGTCGGACCGTCGTCGAACGCGAAAGGGTCGATGGGGATCTCGCCATCCCAGGATCGAAGGGAGTCTCGGACGGCCTCCCGAAGCCAGTCGAACGCCGCGATGACATTGGACTTTCCCGACGCATTGGGGCCGAAGATCGCGGATACGGTGAGGATGCTCTCGCCCAGCAGTTCCGCAGGGCGGGCCGCTTCGCGATCCCGATCGACCGCGATCATGGAGAGCTCGGCGCTGCCCAGTATCGAGCGGAAGTTGCTTACCTGGAAGCGGATCAGCATAGTTGCCCTAACGTCGTCGATCGGCGCTGCCAGGAGCCCCTTCCCGTCGAATCGCTACGAATCGATCGGTAAGCGTGCAGTCAGGCCGCTATCTTAGACGATGGTCCGAGCCGGAGGGCGTTGTTCGCATGTGGTCGCCGGCGGTCGGAGGTCCAGCGTTGACAGTCCGACCTCGCGCGCTCCGCTTTGGAACTGGCCGTCGGGGTCGCGGTGCCAGGCCGGTTCCCGGCCAGCCCTGTCACGGCCGCGAGCCAGGGCCGATGTTGTCGCTGCAGGGTGTCGTCGATGCGGCCGACGCGGTGGAGGCCGCCACGCCAACCTGTGTCATCGGGGGAGTGGCGGGTCGCGTGGGCAAGGGCGCGGGCTGGATGGCCCTGGAGCGGGAGCGTCGCTCCGGGGCGCCGAGCACGATCAGGGCGAGGGCGGCCGCTGCCAGGAGCGCTGCGGTGGCGGGGACCGCCCAGGCGCCGACCGCGTCGAGGGCGACCCCGCCGAGGGCCGCGCCGAGCGCGGCGCCGAGGTAGATGGCGGAGCCGTTCAGCCCGAGGGCGACGGTGGAGACGTCCGGGGCGACGGCGAACAGTCGGTGCTGCTGCGGGGTGATCGTCAGCCCGCCGAAGGCGCCCACCGCCACCGCGACGGCCAGCGCCGGCACGAACCACGTCCGCACCCCCACCATCACCGCGTACGAGACGCCGACACCGGCCATCCCGACCAGCAGCACCCCCAGCGCGCCGCGGCTGTCGACGAGCCGGCCGACCAGACGGTTCCCCGCGATGCTGCCCACGCCGAAGGCGAGCAGGACCACCACGAGGCGCCGGTCGCCCTCATCCATCCCGAGCACGACCGGCAGGTAGATGACCAGCAGCAGCGAGGACGCCACCACAAGCACCGTCGTGACCAGCAGGACCAGCACCGGGGGCCGGATCAGCACGCCGAGGCGGGTACGCAGGCTCGTCGGCGGGACGTGGGCCTTCGGCAGCCGCGGTACCAGGACGGCGGTGACCGCTGCGAGGGCCGCGATCGTCCAGAGCACGGCTCGCCAGCTGAACGTCTGCCCGACCAGAACACCGAACGGGACGCCGAGCACCGTGGACAGTGATGTCCCCGCCGTCACGGCGGCCAGCGCCCGGCCGCGCCGCTCCGGGCCGGCCAGCACCCCGGCCATCACATAGGCGTTCGACTGGAACGCGGCCGCGCCGATGGCCGCGACGGCGCGGCCGGCGGCCATCACGGCGTAGGACGGGGCGAGCGCCTGGCCGGCCATGCCGAGCAGGAACAGCGCGAGGCCGGCGCCGAGCAGCACCCGCCGGTCCCAGCGGCCGGTGAGGGCCGCGATCACCGGCGAGCCGACCGCGTAGGTGATTGAGAAGATGGTGGTGAGCTGGCCGGCCGTCGAGATCCGGACGTGCAGGTCGTCGGCGATCGTGGGGAGCAGGCCGGCGAGGACGAACGCGTCGACACCGAGCGTGAACGTGCCGGCCGCCAGCAGGCCGAGCTGCCACCCCCGCAGCGCCTCCCCGCCGGTGTCGGGTGGCATGTCATTCGATGCTTGTCGAATCGTCACAGCGTCGAGGCTAGGGGTACGCTTCGATGAATGTCAAAGTATTTGGAAGTTCGTATCGACCGACAGCGCGTCTGAGTCGGGCGGTCCGCCATGTCCCGACAGCTCCCGCAGCCCAGCCGCGACTCGATCGACCTGGTCACGGTGCTCGCCGCCCTCGCCGACCCGGTACGGCTCACCCTGCTGCGGGGGATGTACGCCAGCTCCGGGCTGGTCGACTGTGCCACCGTCGCCAGCGGGGTTGACGTCAGCCCGCCGACGGTCTCGCACCACTACCGCGTCCTGCGCGAGGCCGGCCTGACGACGACCGTGGCCGAGGGACGCCGACGATCCGTCACGATCCGTCACGACGACCTGGAGGCCCGCTTCCCCGGCCTCCTCGCCGCCGTCCTCACCCCGACCGCCGCACCAGGCGCACTGGCCGCACCGAGCCGGGCCGCGGTGCTCTGAGGCGGCACCTGCCGGCGGGGTCAGGTGAGGCCGCCGGCGGCGCGGACGTTCTGGCCCCAGCAATCCGGCTGACCACTGGGACCCGGACGCCGCGTGCGGGATATTCCTACTACTGATGTAAAACTACTACTGATGTAAAACGGTTCAACTCGCCGAACCGGGGCGATCCGAGTTCAGGACAGCGTCCGCGATATGCGGAACTGGAGCGGGACCTTGCCAGAGGCGCCCGAGGAGGCGCTAGTACTCCAGCCCGACTTTTGTGATCAATTGAGTTGTAGGGCTGCGGCCTGGC
>NZ_FZMO01000137.1 GCF_900197875.1 Frankia canadensis
GGGGCGGGGCGGTGGCTGGGGGCGGCGCACGCGGCGCGCTGCCGTCGATCTGGTCCGGCCTGCTCGACGCGCCGCTGCGCGACGAGCGGCACCGCGTCACCCCGGCACTGTCGAAAGCGCTGGCGAAGCTGCTGCCGGCGGCGGGGATCGCCCGCAGCCGGCGCCACCAGCGGGTGGGCTCCTGGCAGCTGGAGTTCCCGGCGTTCGACTCCGGCCCGAGCTGGCAGGACTACCACGCCGCCCACGCCCAGGTCGCCTCCGAACGGCGCCGGGTACGCATCTACCTCGTCGAACGGGCCGCCGGAGAGGCCGAGCGGGCCGCGCGGGAGGCGGTCGCGCGCCGCGAGTTCCTGGTACTGCACGGGATCAACCATCCCGGGATCGTCCAGGTCGACGGGCTGGAGAGCCACGAGGCGGGGCCAGCGCTGATCTTCCGTCACCGCCCCGACGAGATGCGCCTCGATCACTACCTCGACCGGTACGGCGACCGCCTGGACGCGGGCACCCGCCTGCACATGATCCGCGAACTGGCCGAGGCCGTCGCCTACGCCCACGGCAGGCATCTCTACCACCGGGCGCTGTCCGCCCGCAGCGTCCTGGTCGTGCCGGCCGGCGGCCGACGGCGGCGCCGCGCGGGTGGCAACGACGAGCAGGGCTGGCTCGTCCCACGGCTGGTGATCAGCGACTGGCAGGCCGCGGCCCGCGACACGGGCTCCGGCTCCGGTACCGGCACCCTGTCGAGCGCGATGACGAGGACGTCGCTGGACCTGGCGGTGCAGCCCGCGGCCCGGTTCCTGCCGCATCTGGAGCTCGCCGCCGGCGGTTACCTGGCGCCCGAGGTCGGCGCCCCCTTTCCCGATCCGGTCGGCATCGACGTGTTCGGCCTCGGCGCGCTGGCCTACCTGATCCTGACCGGCCAGCCGCCGGCGGACAGCCCGAACGCGCTGACGTCGCGCCTCGAGCAGTCCGGCGGCCTGCACCCGGCCCAGGTCGTCGACTCCCTGTCGGACGCCGCGAACGAGCTGGTCGTGCAGGCGACCCGGCCAGTGCCCGAGGACCGTTTCGCCAGCGTCGGCGATCTGCTCGACTGGCTGCTGCTCGTCGAGGAGGAGTTCACCGCGCCGGACGAGCCCGAGGCCGATCCGCTCGAGGCACAGCGCGGAGACCTTGTCGGAGGCGAGTGGCGGATCCGGGAGCGTCTCGGCACCGGTTCGACGAGCCGGGCCTTCCTCGCCCACAACGAGAAGACCGACCGCGACGAGGTCCTCAAGGTCGCGCTGTCGGACGAGCGGGCGCCGCGCCTCGCGCACGAGGCGTCCGTGCTGGGCCGGCTGAACGACTCCCGGGTGATCCGCCTGGCCCGCCCCGACACCCTCGTCATCGGCGGGCGCACGGTGCTGGTCCTCGACCACGCGGGCGAGCGGACGGTGGCCCGCAGGCTGCGCGAGGGCCGGCTGACCGTCGACGAGCTGGAGACGTACAGCGACTACCTGTTCGGCGCGGTCGACTACCTCGACGGCGAGGGCGTCGCCCACCGCGACCTGAAGCCGGACAACATCGTCATCCGCCGCCGGCCGAACCGTACCTACCAGCTCGTGCTCATCGACTTCTCGCTGGCGAACGTCTCCGTGCGTGACACCACCGCCGGCACGCCCCGCTACCTGGACCCCTTCGTCGGCGCCGGCATCCGCACCACCTACGACGACCACGCCGAGCGCTACGCCCTCGCCGTCACCCTGCACGAGATGGCCTCCGGCGAGCTGCCGCTGTGGGGCAACGGCTCGGGTGACGCCCGGCTCACCCCCGGACCGCCGACGCTCGCCACCGAGGCGTTCGACCCGGCGATCCGCGGCGGCCTCACCGCCTTCTTCCTGCGGGCGCTGCACCGGGATGCGGGCGAGCGGTTCGGATCGCTGAAGGACATGCGGGACGCCTGGCAGGCCATCTTCCGGGCCGTCGACTCCACCCCCCCGGCGCCCGTCACGGCGGCGACGACACCGGACACCCCGCTGGAGGCGGCGGGCCTGTCGCCGCGGGCGGTGTCGGCGGCGCACCAGGTGAACGCGACGACCGTCGGCGCGCTGCTGGCCCTCGGTTCCAAGGAGATCATCAGCCTTCCGGGCACCGGCGCGAAGACCCGTCAGGAGCTGCAGTCCCGGATCCGTCAGTGGCGCCGCGCGTTCGCCGCACCCGCACCCGCAGCCGCAGCCGGTCCCGACGGACCGTCCGGTGACCCGGCGACGACCGGGGCGGCATCGCGGCCGGCCGCCAGCTCCGCCGAGTCCGTCGAGTCCGTCGAGTCCGCCGACTCCGCTGTCGCCAGTGGCGGCGCGCCGGCGGCCGCGTCGTCCCCGGCAGCGTCGATGGCGGACTTCGCCCGCCTGCCGGTCGAGGCGCTCGCCGACCGGCTGCTGCCCCGGGCGCGGTCCGGCGGACGGGGCGCCGCCGAGCGGGAGGCGTCGAGGCTGCTGCTCGGCCTGCCCGACGCCGCGGGCGAGCTCCCGGACCTGCCGCTGTGGGCGCCGCAGCAGCAGATCGCCGACCGGATCGGCGTGTCACCCGGCCGGATCGCGCAGGTGCTCGTGGCCCGCCGCCGGGCCTGGCACGCCGACGACGCCGTCCGCTCGGTGCATGACGAAATCGTCGAGATCCTCACGGACGCCGGCCGGGTCATGGGCTTCGAGGAGCTGGTCACCACAGTCCTCGGACGTCGCGGCACCGGGACGCCGCTCGCCCCGGACGCCCGTTGGGCCTTCGCCGCCGCCGCGGTCCGCGCCGCGCTGGAGACCGCCGACCTGGACTCGGAGCCCCGCCTGGCCCGCCGTCGGTACTACGAGCGCATCCTGGTCGCGCTGGAGGCAACCGAGGATGACGGCCCGCTGATGCCCGCCGCGCCCGCGCTGTTCGACTACGCCATCGCCCTGGGTCGGGCCGCGGACCGGCTCGCGCGGGCCGAGGAACTACCCGCCCCGACAACCGTGCAGCGTGAACTGGCCGCGACGGCCGACGTGCCGGCCGGCCTGGCGGCGCTCGACCAGCAGCGCCTCGTCCGTCTCGCGGCCGCCGCCTCCCGTACCGCGGCCGCCAACGCTCGCCTGGAGATCTACCCCCGCGACCTGGACCTCGTCCGGGCGCTGCGGCTCGCCCAGGCCGGCGTGCTGCCCATCCGTCCCGTCGAGGTCCCGCGGCCGTTGCTGGACGTGGCGACCATCCACGAGCGGGTACACAACCGCTTCCCGGACCTGGCCGTCGACCTGCCGGCGCATCCGGCCCTGGACACGCCCCTGGCCGCCGCCGGATTCATCCTCGAATGGGACGCGGCCCGAGAGGGGTACGTGCCGCCGCACGGCCTGCTGTCCTCGGCCGGGTTCGGCTCGCGGGCAACCCCGGTCGTCCGCGAGCCCACCGACCTGGGCCGCGGGCCGTCACCCGCGGTGTTCGACCACCCCGACCAGGCGGCTGCGGCACTCGTCGAGCAGCGTCTGCTCGCCGCCGCCGCCGTCGACGGCTTCCGGGCCCTGACCGTGCGGCGCAACCACTACCTGGCCGCCCGCGCGGGACTGATCCGCCCGCGTTTCGCCGCCGAGCTGGTCGACGTCGCCGCTGTCTTCCTCGACGCCCTGCACGCCGAGGTCGACCTCAGACCCAAGCCGACCTGGGCGACGATCCTGCGCGCGGACGCCGCCGAGCCCGGCACCCGCGCGGCGACCAACCTTGCCGACTACGTCCGCCGTGCCTGGGATCGGGCGGAGCCGCGGCTCACCGCCCTGGTCGTGGCCGGCACCCCCGCCGGTGGCCGCCGCCTGCCACTTCTGCTGCACGACGCCGGGGTCTTCGGCCGCTACGGCGGACGAGGTATGGACGTTCTGTTCACCCTCGCCGAGCGGGCCCGCGCCGGCGCCCGGCCCGTCTGGGTGCTGTGCCCGACTCCCGAGCCGACCCGCCCGCCGCGTCTCGACGGCGCGCTCGTCCAACTGGCGACCGAAAGCGAGTGGATCGCGCTCCCGGACTCCTGGGCCCGCAACCGCCACCGCGCCGCCGACGAGGACCCCGACCACACCGACAAGGCCTCCTGACCGCGACGCGGTAGGGCGGACCCACAGCGTGGCGGACTGCCGCGGGCGGTCCCGGCGACGCTGGACGCTGCCGGCCGCGGTGAACGCGCGGCGCGCAGTGGGATGATTACCACTGGTGCCAGCCGAAGGAGGACGACCGTGTCCCATGCCCCGACCGACGACCCCAACCCAGACGCTGAACCCGAGCAGGCCCCCCACGCCGACCAGGACCCAGCCGTACCCGCATCGGACGCGGCGGCTCCTCGAAGCTGGTCCCCATCCGACCCTTCTCCCAGCGGTCCTGCCGGACTGTCCGAGACCCCGCCGGCCGATCGCCCGCCTCTACGCCCCGTCAACTGGGACGGCTCCTTCACCCACACCTGGAACTCTCGCGACGATCAGGAACTGACGAATCGTCTGGCCGCGGAGCACGAGTTCGCGTCAGAGCAGCAAGAACTCGATCAGAGGATGCGAGAGTTTCGAGACAAGGCGAATGCGGCTGCCGATGCGCGCGAGGCGCGTGCTCGTGAAGAGCGCGAGCGTGAACGCGCCGAGGAGTGGCCTGCTGCGGACGATGCGCGGTCGCGGTTGTTCGACAAGCTGGGGCGGCTGAAGCGGCCATCAGAGGAGCCGGATGCGTCTTCGGTCGCGGATGGAGATGGAGATGGGCCAGCTGACCTCCATTGACGCCTCGCTGATGGGCATGGTGGATGCCGGCCGTTCAGGCGCCGAATCGGGGGCGGCTGGTTTCGGGATGAGGGGGACTGTCGGTGAGGTTCGGCCGCTCTGAGTGGAGAGGTCCGTTGGAGTCCGCCGCTGATGTTGCGTGTGCGAGTGCGCGACGGGCGCCGAGGGTGTCCGGGTGGTACGGGCCGTGTTCGCGCATCGCGTCCGTCAGAGCGGCGCGGTACAGCGGAGCGGCGTCGGTATACCGGCCGGCTTGACTGTACGAGTCAGCGAGCGTGGCCCGGCTCGCCCGGGTCTCAGGATGATCTGGGCCAAGGGTGTGGCTGCGGATGGCGTGGACATGCTCGCTGAGTTCGACTGCCTGGGTTGTCCGGCCGGTCTGGCGATAGACCTCGATGAGACTGGTCGCCGATCGCAAAGTGCGGGCATCGGCACCTCCGGTCTGGATCCCCGCGTCGATCTGGCGTTCCAGGTGGTGACGGGCTGATTCAGGCTGCTGGGTGTCGCGGTAATGGGCCGCGAGGGTGTCGCGGACCTCCATAGCGCGGGGGTGCGTACCACCAAGGACACGTTCATGGCGGTCAAGAAGGCGCTCAAGGTGCGGAGTAGCGTCGCCCGGTCGTCCGCACGCGATGTAGGCGACGGCGAGCTGCTCTCGGCTGAGAGTCGTCTTCTCGTGGTCAGGGCCAAGGGTATTTTCACGGCTGGTGAGGGCCCGTTCGAAAAGAGGCACAGCAACCTCCGGGCGCCCGGCTGATCGGTGGGCACTGGCGAGTGCGTGGGCACTGTCGAGAGTGCTTCTGTGGTCAGGACCAAGAACGTGCTCGCGGCCAGCGAGCGCTTGATCGAGTTCGTGCGTGGCTTCGCTGAGACGGCCGACGTGGCGGTACATGACGCCGAGCTGGTGGCGGCTGTCGAGGGTGGCGGGGTGGTGGGGGCCGAGGACGCGTTCGCGGGCGGTGAGGGTCGGTTCGGCGTGGGCGAGAGCGTCGCCGGTGGCGCCCATGCGCTGGTAGGTGGCGGCGAGTTGGTGGTGGGTGTTCAGAGTCTCGGGATGGTCGGCGCCGAGAACGCGATCGCGGGCGATGAGAGTAGGCCGAAGGATCCGGGTTGCCTCGTCGCCACGGCCGGAGTCGTCGAGCGCGGCGCCGAGGCGGTGGCGGCTTTCCAGGGTCGCGGGATGATCGGGGCCGAGGATGCGGGTGCGGTCGGTGAGGTTCTGCTGGAAAACCTGGGTCGCGTGGTCGAGGTGGCCGGCGCGTTGGTAGGCGCGGGCGAGGGTTTCGCGGCTGGTGAGGGTGTCGGGGTGGTCGGGGCCGAGGAGGCGGGCGCGGTCGGTGGCGTTGCGTTCGGCGAGGGGGCCGGCGACGGCGAGGTGATCGGCGTTGAGGGCGGCGCGGATGTGGGTTTCGCGGGCGGTGAGGGTGTCGGGGTGGTCGGGGCCGTCGAGGCGTTCACGGGCGGTCACCGCGCGTGCGGCGAGGGGTTCGGCCTGGTCAGGGCGGCCCTGCTCGGTGAGGTAGGCGGCGGTGTGCTCGGCGAGCCAGGCGGTGTGCGGGGTGTCCGCGGCGGGGTCGGTGGCCTCCAGGGTGGCCAGGGCGTGGGGGAGCAGGGTTCGCCACGCCGGCCAGGCGTCCGGGTTGGCGGTGACTTGCTCGGGCAGAGAGCAGTGCAGCATCCGGCCGAGGGAGTCGACGAGCTGCTCGGCGTGCTCGGGGTTGGTGTCGGCGCGGACGGCGTTGCGGACCAGGGGGTGCATGGCCAGGGCCGCGCCGTCGCGGTGGGCAAGGCCCGAGCGTTCCAGGGCGGCGACCGTGTCGGCGAGCTCCAGCGGATCCCCGGCAGCCGCTCGCAGCTCCACGCCGCGGATCGCCGCCGGGTCGGCCGTGAGGATCCGCAGCGGCAGCGGGGTGGCATCGCCGTGCGCGGCGAGGCGGAGGAGCTCGGCGGCGGCCGGCGCGTCCGCGTCGAGGCGGTGGATCGGCTCGTCCCACAGGGTGGCGGCGGTGACCCCGGGCCGTCCAGGTACTTCTCCCTGCCCGAGCAGGACGGTGGGCCGGTCGATCAACGCCGCCAGGTAGGTCTCCGCGGGCACCCGGGCCTGGCCGATGCGGTGAGCCGCCTGGTCGAGGGCCAGCGGATGGTCTCCGAGCTGGTCGGCGATGCGGGACGCGACCTGCGGGTCGACCGTCGGCAACCGTTCGGCGAGCAGCGCCACCGACTCCGGTCGTGGCATCGGGCCGACCGGCACCACCACCGCGCCGGCCGTGGCCCAGTCGTCGGCGCGGGACGTGACCAGGATCCGGCCCTCGCCGGTGGACGGCGTCAGCCAGCCGGGCAGCTCGTCGAGGCTGGCGGCGCCGTCGAGGACGAGCAGCCATCGCCCGTCGGCGGCGTCGAGGCGGGCGAGCACCGCGGCCGGCTCCGCGTGCGCGGGCAGCCCGAGCGCCGGCGCGAGCGCCCGTACGCGCTCCCCGACCAGCTCCGGGCGCCCCGCGGGCACCCACCACACCGCGTCGAAGCCCATCCGCTGCTGGCGGACGTACTCGACGGCCAGGCTCGTCTTGCCGATCCCCGCGAGCCCCGTCACCGCGACCAGCCGACCCGCCGACGCGGACATCGCCTCGTCGAGGTGGCCCAGCGCCGCCGTCCGGCCCACGAACCGGCTCGCCGGCCGCGGCACGTTCCACACCGCCGGCAGCTCACCCGGGAACAGGGCGTCGGTCGAGCTTCCTCGGCCGCGGTCCGGGACGCTCCATCCCTCGCGCGGTCCCGCGGAACCGTCGTCGCCCGCCGCCGGAGTCTCGGTCTCGGAACGCACTGCCGCGAGGAGCATGGTCTGCGCGGCCAACGGACTACGGCCGACCAGGTCGATCGGGACGAGCTGGCCGAGCAGCCCGGGAATCGGCCGGTCCGCCACCCGCGCGACCAGGAGGCGGCGCTCGCCGTCCGCGATCCGCGGCGACCAGGCCGCCCCCCACTCCGCCGGCGCCGTCGCCGAATCCAGGTAGCCGTCCGACACCACCGCGATCGTGCGGCGGGCCTGCTGCGTCACCTCGTTCAGCCAGGACGGCAGGTGGGTGCCCGGGACGACATCCCAGGCGTCGAGCCGAACGAGATACCCCGCCTCCTCCAGCGTGGCCGTGATCCACTTCGCCCAGCCGCGCCCGTCCTCGGCGCAGGACACGAAGACGTCGACAGCGCGACCCCCGCCCCCGCCCGTCACCCGAACAGCATGACACAGTCACCTAAACCAGAAGCTGGCGCTACCCCGACCGGCATGAGCCGGACGGTACGATTAGCCCGCGTGCCTCTCACTCTTGGCACCGGGCCATCTGGCAGAAGGGCCCAGTTACCGTGTATCCGATGCGTCGCCGTCCCGATCCAGAACAGCGGGCGAAAGGTCGACGTCCAGGGCCGCCGCATCGAGCTCATAGCTGTCGCCCTGCTCGGCTAGTACTACAGTCCCAGTGGCTGCCGTGTGGTCCTTATTCGCGCCTGCGGCGTGGCGGGTGGCATGGGGCGGCCACCGCGTGATTCTCCATGGTTTATGAGTACACATGAGGATGCGGCGGTGGCCGCGACGGGTAGCGTATCCGAGATGGACGTTGCGGTGTGGGAGGCGGGGCTGGAGGAGTTGTTCGCTCGCCTGTCTGACTGTTTCCGGTCGGATCAGCCGCGGGTGCAGGCGCGGGCGTATGTGGCGGGGTTGTTGTCTCGAACGGAACGGAAGAACGGGTGGACGCTCGCGGAGTTCAGCCAGGACGCCGGCCCGCAGAAGATGCAGCGACTCCTGAACGAGTACGCCTGGGATGAGGATGCTGTCGGCGACGTGGTCCGGTCGTACGTCGTGGAGAATCTGATCGAGCCGGACGGGGTCCTCGTCCTCGACGAGACCGGCTTCATCAAGAAAGGAAAGAAGTCCGCCGGGGTGCAGCGCCAGTACAGCGGCACGGCGGGCCGTGTGGAGAACTGTCAGATCGGCGTGTTCGCCGCCTACGTGTCCGGGAAAGGACGTGCTCTGGTCGACCGGGAACTGTACCTTCCCGAGAGCTGGACCGAAGACCGGGCACGGTGCGCAGACGCGGGTATCCCGGCCCGGATGGGATTCGCGACCAAGCCGCTGCTCGCGCTGGACATGATCCGCCGGTTCTGGTTGGCGCACCGGGAGATCGGCTGGGTTGCCGGTGACGAGGTGTACGGCGCCGATCCCGAACTACGCGACTGGCTGGAGGAACATCGCATCGGCTACGTCCTCGCGGTCAAGCGGGACACCGCGGTCACCACCGCCGTCGGCCGTCACCGGGTCGACACCCTCGCGGTGAAGGTCCCCGCGCACGCGTGGGAGACATACTCCTGCGCCGATGGCTCGAAAGGACCTCGGTTGTATGACTGGGCGCTGGTCGACACCTGCGATTACGCCGGCCCCGACAACCGTCCCCAGCAGGTCCTGATACGCCGCGCACGCACCGAAGAAGGGGAACTCGCGTTCTTCCTCACCCACAGCCCACGGCCGGTTCCCCTCGCCAGGCTGATCACCGTCGCGGGACGCCGCTGGGGCATAGAAGAATGCTTTGAGTCCGCGAAGAACGAGGTCGGTCTCGACCACTACCAGGTTCGCCGGTACCACGCCTGGTACCGGCACATCACCCTCGCGATACTCGCTCACACATGGCTCGCCGTCACCGCCCTGAGGAACCGTGAAGAACACCCACCGACAATCCCGCCAGAGAGAACCTCGGTGGGATATCAGCGCCATCCAGATGGCCTCGCCATCGCCGACCAGCCGGAACCAGACAGACATATGATGATCCCGCTCACGCTCAGCGAAATCCGTCACCTCATCGCCTTGTTCAGGCAGACCGCCATCCCACGCGACGTGATCACCTGGTGGTCGGAGTGGCGCCGCAGGCACCAGGCACTCGGCCGCTACTACCACTACCAAACCCGGATCCGCGCCGCCCAGCGCAACGCCACACCGATACCAGCCACATAGAGATCACTGCAACTGTAGTACTAGGCGGGAGGCGGCCGGCTCCACAGATGGGTGCGCCAGGTACTCGGTAGAGTTACCGGCCTTCTTTGTCGTTGACGGCCCCGACAGTGCGGCTGCGAGCCGAGCAAGATTCCCTGGGGTGGGCTCGGGGACGATATCGAGATCGTCGGTGATGTTCGGCGCACCTTGAAGCCGGGCGCCGACCCTTCCGACGATCACAAAGTTGACATCCTCCCCGCCCTGAAGGACGGGGATTCCCTTCCTCACGGTCGGGTTTTCCTGTTTCACCGACAGACGCCTCCCCGTTCTAGGAGCGGGGTGGTCTCACTCCGTCTCCACAGGCTGACACCGCGAGCCCCGCGGCCAGAATGTTCCGTGCCGCGTTCACATCCCGATCGTGGGCTGCGCCGCAGCCGCGGCAGGCCCATTCCCGGACATCCAACGGCAGCTTCTCGACCAGCGCCCCGCAGGACGAACAGGTCTTCGAGCTTGGATACCAGCGGTCCACCGCGATCACCTCACGGCCGTACCAGCCGGCCTTGTACTCCAGCATGCTCCGCAGATCCCGCCAGCCCGCATCCGAGATCGCACGGGCAAGACAGTGACTGCGGACCATGTTCCGAACAGTGAGATCCTCGACGACGATCGTTTGGTTCTCGCGAACAAGTCGAGTAGACAGCTTGTGCAGATGATCCC
>NZ_FZMO01000508.1 GCF_900197875.1 Frankia canadensis
CCGACGCGGCCCGCGCGGGCGTGGGTAGCCCCGCGACCGCCACCGCACAGCTCACACCGATGCCGAGGCGGACCAGCGGCTTCATCCGCGCCCCACCCTCCCAGCGCTTCACTTTCTGTGCTGTCATGGTTACTGCTCGTACCCATACTGGGGTCCGCGTAATCTCACGCAGCGTGAACCCGGCCCCTTCCGGCTGACGTCGCTCAGCGCGTTAGAACAGGGCGTAGCGCAGGTACCAGCCCACTGCCAGCACGATCACGTCCGGCGGGAACCGGAATCCCGTGAACTCCGAGGCCGGAGTCGGTGGGCGAGTACGACAACGACGCATCACTTGATCGGGCCTGATCGGCCGCCGCGCCCGGCCAATGCAACAGCGCCGCCTACGCTAGTCTCAGTTTCCGCTGGTCAGCGACGCCCGGCAGCCCTGTTCGCGTGCGCATTCGGAGCTGCTCATGCCGTCGCCCCTGCTGGTCCGCGATGCCCGCGTCGTGACGATGGACCCGCAACGCAGGGTTCTCGACCGCGGTTATGTCGCCGTCACCGGTGACACGATCACCGCAGTCGGGCCGATGGCCGAGTGCCCTGAGCCTGGATGCACCGATGAATGCGGTGATCTTCTCGGGGTCGACTGTAATGGCTG
>NZ_FZMO01000254.1 GCF_900197875.1 Frankia canadensis
GGCGGACGGACGAGGATGGACCCGTGTCAGTGACCACCGCACACGCTGCGGCCGACGGGTATGGGACCGCCGCGGTGCGGCGGCGGGTACTGGATGCCTGGGTCGCCTCCCCGGCTCGCTTCCGGGAGGACGCCAACGCCGAGGAGGACGCCGCCCTCGGCGCCTACCGCGACCGCCTGGTCGTGGAACTGATCCAGAACGCCCTGGACGCGGCGACCGAGGCCGCGGTGCCGGCCCGCGCCCTCCTGCGGTTGACCACGGCCGCAGCCGCCCCCGGCGCGGGCCCCGGCGGCCTGCTCGAGGTCGCCAACACGGGCGCCGCGCTGACGGCCGCCGGCGTCGAGGCGCTGTCGACGCTGCGGGCCTCGGCGAAGCGGGACGCCGCGTCCGTGGGACGGTTCGGGGCCGGTTTCGCCGCGGTCCTCGCGGTGACGGACGAGCCGTCGATCGTCTCCGGAGCAGGCGACCCCGGCACGCCGGCCACCGGCGTCGCCTGGTCGCGCACCGCCGTGATCGACGCGGTGGCGGCCCTCGACCCACGCCACCCGGACGCCGCCCCCGGCGACGTAACTCCGGGTGACGTAACGAAAGGCGACGCAACAAATCTCGGCGGCCTCGCGGAGGAGCTCGCCCGGCGCGACGGCGCGGTGCCGATCCTGCGCCTGCCCTTCGCGATCACCGCCCCGCCGCCGCCGGACGGCTTTGACACTGTGGTGCGCCTGCCGCTGCGGGACGCGAGCGCCGCCGCCCTGGTCCGGGAGCTGCTGGCCGGCATCGATCCCACGCTGCCGCTGGTGCTGGGCGGGCCGGGTGAGATCATTCTCGACGTCGACGGCACGGTGCGCACGATCAGCTGCCACTGGGTGCGCGGCGGTCCCGACGGCCACCGGGCCGCCACGACGCCGGCCGCCACGACGCCGGCCGCCACTCCCGCGGCTACCACCCCCGCGGCCGGCGCGCCGATGGTCGAGGAACTGGTCGAGATCGCCGACCTGGACGGCGAACGCTGGCGCGGCGTCGCCCGGCGCGGCCCGATTCCCGCCGAGCTGCTCGCCGACCGCCCGGTAGAGGAACGCGGCCGGACGGGCTTCACCGCCCGCGTGATGATCCCGGACGGCGACTGGCCGCAGGGCGTGGCCAGAGTGCTGCGCGCGCCGCAGCCCACCGACGAGCCGCTGTCCCTGCCGGTCCTGGCCAGCGTCGAGCTGCCACTGGACCCCTCCCGCCGGCACACGATCGCCGGCCCGCTGCGCGACCGGCTCACCGACGAGCTCGCCGCCGCAGCGGTCGCGCTGGCCCGCTACCTCGGCACCGGCACCCTCGACGACCCAGGCACCCTCGACGGCCGGGACAGTCTCGACGACCGGGACAGTCTCGACGACCAAGGTGATGTCGGCGTCCCAGGCAGCCCCGACGGGCAAGGCAGCCCTGACGGCGCGGACAGCCCTGACGGGGTGGACGCCGGCGCGGCGCCGCCCGATCCACTGGCCGCGCTCAGCCTCGTCCCGACGGGCTTGGCCCACGGCGAGGTCGACGGCCGGCTGCGGGAGGCGTTGCTGCGACTCCTGCCCGGGGCCGCGCTGTTCCCCGGCGGCCGGCGTGGCCGGGACTGCTCGGTCTGCGACCTCGGCCCCGCCACCGATGCCGTCACCGACCTGCTCGGCGTCGACCCCGTCGAGGAGGGTGCCGCCCCAGCGGGCGACACGGATCCGGATCATCCCGCCGCCCGCGCGGGCGACGTCATCACCGACGGTACGGACGGTTCCGACGGGAGCCGCCTGCTGCCGGGGCTGCTGCCGGCGACCTACGCCGGCCGGCGCTGGCGCGGCCCGCTGGACCTGCTCGGGGTCCGGCGGGTGGACAGCTCCGCGCTCGTCGAGCTGCTGTCCGGCGCCGACCGTCCACCGGCCTGGTGGGGACGGCTCTATCCGCTGCTCGTGGCCGCACCGGACCGCGACGCGCTCGGCGCGCTGCCCGTGCCCCTGGCCGAACTGCCGGTGGACGACCACGAGCCCCCCGGACCCACGTCCGGCACCGCGGCCGGCTCGGGCGCCGCGGAACTCGGCACGCGGATGGTCACCGGTCCGCGGGGCACGCTGCTGCCGACCGCCGATCTCGACATCGTCGCGCTGATCCGCTCGGGCCTGCCGTTGCGGGTCGTCCATCCGGACGCCTGTGCCGACGCGGCCCGCGACGCGCTGCGCACCCTGGGCGCCGCCGAGGGAACGCCGGCCGGGGTGCTGCGGGACCCGGCGGTGCGCGAGGCGGTGCTCGACAGCGATCCCGACGATCACCGGGACGACCTGCTCGCGCTCGCCGGCGCCGTGCTCGCCCTGGTCCGGGACTGCGACGAGCAGGTCACGGCGGGCCTCGACTGGCTGGAGGAGCTGCTGCTGCCGGATGCCGACGGCGAGTTCGCCCCGGCCGGCGAGCTGCTGGTCGACGGCGGCCCGCTGGATCAGGTGCTCGCGCAGGACGCCCCGTTCTCCACGCTGTCCCCCGAGATCGTCCGCGGCTGGCCGACCCAGGTGCTCGAGCGGGTCGGCGTCCTGCACACGTTCGGCGTCCTGCACGCCTACGACCTGCCCCTCGACGCGGACGAGCAGATCCTGCTCGATCTGGACGACAGCGACACCTGGGTGGACGACGTCGCCGCCGGCGATCACGGCGGCCCGCCCGGCGACACGCCGAACCTGCGCCGCCCGCCCGCCGGCGGCCCGCCCGCGCCGGCGATGATCGGCGTGTTCGCCGCCGTGCGGGACCTGGAGCTCGTCGACCCGCGGGCCTGGCCGAGGGCGCTGGCGCAGCTCGCCGCCCCGCCGCTGCGCGAGGTGGTGTTCACCCCGGAGCCGTCTTACACCCGCTGGTGGCTGGCCCGCCACGCGGTGCTGCCGGTGGCCGGCGGAGGTCCCGCGCTGCCCCCGCGCGAGCTGCTGCTGCCCGCCGCCGATCCGCTGCTGGCCGGTCTGTTCGCGCCGGCGGCGCCGCTGCCCGACGTCGACGACGAGTTCCTGCGCCATCTCGGTTCCCGGCTGACGCTCGACGACGTGCTCGGTGACCTCGGCGCCGTCATGGACCTGCTCGACCGGCTGGGCGACGCCGACCGGGACGTGTCCTGGCCGGCCGCGCGGCTGCTGTACATCGCGGCGGTCGACGCCGTGGCCCGGGTGCTGGCGGCGCCCGATCGGTCGGCGGGCGACGAACGGTTCGACCCGCCGCTGACGGTGCGCACCCCCGACGGCGTGGTGCCGAGCGCGCAGGCCGTCGTCGTCGACGCGCCGGACATGCTGGGCCTGGTGGGCGGGCGCCACGCGCTGCGGCTGCCGCTGGACCGCGCGGCCGAGGTCGCCCACGTGCTCGGAGTGCCGATGGCCGCCGAGATCGCCCCCTGCGCGATCGTGGCGGGCGAGGCCGCCGGCGCCGAAGGGACGGACGAGGCGGACGAGAGCGGCGAGACGGGCGAGGCGGCGCTCGCGCCGGACGGGACGCCCTACCGGGTGCACCGCCCACTGCTGGTCGAGGATCTGACCGGCCGGCCGACCCGGGTGCCGTGGCGGGTGCTCGGCGGCATCGGCGGCCAGGTGCACGTCGACGCCGAGGCGGGGCCGGATGCGCTGGCCCGGGCGCTGGCCTGGCGCGGCGGCCAGTGGGACCGCCGGCACGCGCTCGCCGCGGAACTGCGCGATCCGGCGGGCGCCGCCTTCCGCGCCGCGGAGGACGACCTCGACGAGGCCTGAGGCCCCGCCCCTCCTCGCGCTAGCCGGCCGCCGGCTCGGCCGCCGCCGTGGCGGCCCGTAGCCGGCGGCGACGGCGCACGACGACCCACAGGCCGACAAGCCCCAGACCGAACCCGCAGACGGCCGTCGCCAGCCACCACAGATGGCCGTCCGTGCGCAGGTCGTCGAGGAAGAACAGCATGACGACGGCGGCGATCCCCCACAGCGCGGTGCCGACCGCCACCGAGGCGACGCCGTCGTAGGGCAGCGGCTCGGGCGGCGGCAGCCCGCCGCCGCCCGCCGGATCCTTGCTCTCTGGCACGCTCATCGCCGCCGACGCTACCCGGGCCGGGGACGGTCAGCCGGGGTCGGGGCCGAACTCCCACCGCCGGCGCGTCACCTGCTCGAGCAGCAGGTGGTCCGCGCTGTAGTGGTCACGCAGGCGGTCGGCGACGCCCGAATCGAGCCGCGCCGGCGCCCACGCCGCCGCACCCGAGGCGGCGGTGTCGCCCGCCGGCGCCCCTGATCTGACCGGCGCGCCGGAACCGACCGGGACCTGTGAACGCACTCTCGCGACGCGGGGAAGGCCGGCGGACGCCCCTGCGATCCCGTCGCCCGCGCCCGCCGCGCCGGCGAGTCCGACGAACCGGGCGACCTGGTCCAGCACCACCGCCGGCTCCGTCCACAGCCGCGCGTACGGGGTGAGGAACACCTGCCCGAACGTGAACAGGGTGGTCAGCCGCTGCAGCTGGGCGCCATAGCACCCCAGCGCCCGATATCGCCAGGTCCAGTCCCAGGCCGCCGTCGTGCGATCGCCCTCGACCGCGAGAGCGCGTTCGAAGTCATCAACGGTCTCCAGGCCGGCCGCGCGCATCCGCGACCAGTGGGCGTATGCCCGCGCCACCGGATCGCGCAGCACCGCGACCAGGCGGACGTACGGCGACCGTTCATGCAGGCGGCGCAGACCCTCGAAGTCGGCCAGCAGGTACGGGGCGTGCGGATCGGGGCCGGCGGCGAGCTCGGCGTCGCGGTGACGAAGTCCGGCGACCAGAAGGTCGGTGCCCGCATCCGGGGCGCCGATCACCCGGAAATCGGGCTTGGCCATCACGCTCTCCGTCCTCCACCCCCCGCCGACACCGGTGGTACGGATGGCCGGTGCCGGCGTGAACGAACACCCACCTTAGCCCGATTTCCCCATCGGAGAAATCGACAAGGGCGACAGCTGACCGGCACGCGACCCCCAGGTCGACCGTTCCATGTGAAGCAAGTCACAGTTTCCAGCCCTTGGCGGCCGCCGGAATCGTGTGCTTCCGTTGCTCTTGTGTTTAAGCGGCTGATGCTGGTCACCCGGAGCCACATCGATCTGCTCCGCGTCGCCTCCGCCGCCTGTCCGGCTGGCTGATCCGCCGCCGGCCCGACGCAGCACACCCCGGACCGCGCAGGCAATCCGCCGCGCCGTTCCGAACCGGCCGCGGCCGCGAACTCCCGCCTTTCGGGGCGCTCCCTGGTACCCGTCGATCCTCGCACAGGCACCCGCTCAGGAGATCGCCACCCCCGGGCGCGCCGATGACGCAGCCGCCGCCCCACCCACCCAC
>NZ_FZMO01000464.1 GCF_900197875.1 Frankia canadensis
GCGTTGGTGGGAGCGGGGGCGGCGGGGGGGCAGGGCCCGGACCGGCCGCGAACGGTGCCGGGCACGCGGCGGGTGCCGTCAGCTATGGCCAGTCGGGCGCAACGGGCGCCGTCGGCGACGGGCCGTCGAGCAACCTCGGACCCGCGGGCGGAAACACGTCCACGGGCGGAAACACGTCCACGGGGAACAACGGATTCGCGGGAAAGAACGGATTCGCGGGAAACAGCGGGTTCGCCGGAAACGGCGGGTTCGCCGGGAGTAACGGCCGTTCAGGGAGCGACGGGCACTCCGAGAACGCGCGGGCGGGCGGGTTCGGGACCGCGGGCGGTGGCGGTGGCGATCAGGCGCCGGGATCGTCCCAGCCCACGAACCGGCCGGGCTGGAGCGGTCGACCGGCCGGCGAGGACGGCGCCAGCCAGCACAGCACCGGCGGGGTGGGTGCCGCGGAGGTGCCGCCACCGGTCGATGAGCCGTCGCTGGACGACGAGGATGTCCCGAGCCAGCCGGACGGGGCGCGCGGCGGTGAGGAGGCGGCGATGTCGCTGCTGCGCACCGGGCTTGGTGCCACGATCATCGAGCAGATCTCGACCACCTGAGGACGTAGGCTCATCGACATGTCGAACCCGCAGACCCCTGCCGGAGGGCCTTCCGCCGGTGCCGGCGGCGCCGCCCCGCTGGGGCAGATCCTCCAGCAGGCGCAGAGGATGCAGGCCGCGCTCCTGTCCGCGCAGGAGGAGCTGGCCCATGCCCGGGTGGACGGCACGGCCGGCGGCGGCCTCGTACGCGCCACCGTCAACGGCGGCGGCGAGCTCGTCGACCTGACGATCTCCCGCGAGGCGGTCGACCCCGACGACACCGAGACGCTCGCCGATCTGGTCCTCGCCGCCGTCCGGGACGCGACCACCAACGCCCACCGGCTGGCCGAGGAGCGGATGGGTTCGGTCACCGGCGGGCTGGCCGGCCTCGGTGGCTTCGGCGGACCGGCGCCGGGCGGGGCGCCCGGCGGGCTGGGCGATCTCGGTGGGCTGGGT
>NZ_FZMO01000062.1 GCF_900197875.1 Frankia canadensis
GCCCCCGCAGCCCCCGCGGCCGCGGCGACCACCGCGACCACCGCGGCTGGGTCCGCGACGACGAAGCCCGCAGGGGCGGCAGGCAAGGACGCCGGCGGCGGGCGCTGGGTGCCGCGGACCGTCGCGAGCCGCGGTCGGCTGCCTCGCGTCGTCCGCTCGTTGGCTGCCGCCGGGCTCAGCGTGACCGTGGTGCTGGTCGGCCTCGCCGTCAGCGCCCGCGGGGCGCTGCCCGGTCAGCCGCTCTACACCGTCAAGCGGCAGGTCGAGAACCTCGAGCTGTCCCTGGCACCGGATCCGGTGACCCCCGCCGATGGGCGACATGCCGATGCCCGCACGGTCAACGGCCTGCTGCGGGCCTGGTACGCCCAGACCAGGGCGGGATCGACGGTGCTGCTGGCGCAGGCACACGCCGGCGACGCCGACGCCCGGCGCACGATGGACGCGTTCACCTCCGAGCAGTCGGAGCGCCTGAACGACGTCCTGACCGCCCTGCCACCCGGGACGTCCGAGTCGGCGCGGGACGCCGTCGATCTCATCGGCGATCTCCGCGTGGCGCTCGACCCTCAGACGTCCTCCCCCGCGACCTCTCGTGCGGCCCGCTCCCCGAGCACGTACGCCGCCGCGTCGACGCCCACCGACGCGCCGGAGACCACCACCACGCCCGAGACCACCAGCACACCTGGAACCACCAGCGCGTTCGAGACCACCAGCACACCGGTGACCTCCCCGGCGACAGACACGACCGCATCGCTTCCGGCCACATCGCCCACAGCGGGACCCACCCCACGGGCTCAGCCGGAGGAGGACGCCGACATCCTCGGCGCCGCCACCTCCCCACCATCGTCGTCCGCGCCGACACCGGTCTCCCCCTCGGCGCAATCCGCCGCCCCGGCAGCCACGTCCACGTCCACCGCGGCAGCCACCACCGCGGCAGCCACGCCCGCCCTGACGCTGACCCCCAAGGCCGCGTCCCCGCCCGGCGGACCGGGCGCGGCGACGCCGAGTGGCACGGATGGCGGCGCGGCCGCGACTCCCTCGGCGGCGCCCGCCTCTCCCCCGGCCGGCGCCGACGCGGACAGTCCGCCCCCGGACCACGAGGGCGCCGCGGTCAGCACGCCGCCCGCCCGCTCCGACCCGCAGCCTGCGCCGGCCGCCGCCGCGTCGTCCGACGACCGTTCCGCCTCACCTACCAGCACGCCGACGGCTGAGTCAGCCGGCGACTAGGACGCGGGGGGAGGCGTGATCTTCCCAGCTGCCGTCGCGACGACATCCACTCCAGCGCACCAGCCCGTCGCCTGCGCCGCCGACCACAGGCCTTGGATGGAGATCAGGCTGGCTGGGCGGGAAGGTGGGGCTCGGGTGCGGCGGCCGCGGCGGCGCGCTCGCCGCGGGCGTGCTGAAGCATCTCGGCGACGAGGAACGCGAGCTCCAGCGCCTGGCCGGTGTTCAGGCGCGGGTCACAGGCCGTCTCGTAGCGGCCGCCGAGGTCCTCCTCGCCGATGAGTTCGGCGCCGCCGAGGCACTCGGTGACGTTCTCGCCGGTCAGCTCGATGTGCAGGCCGCCGGGGTGGGTGCCCAGCGCCTTGTGCACCTCGAAGAAGCCGGAGACCTCGTCGAGCACGTCGTCGAAGTGGCGGGTCTTCACGCCGGCGACGTCGCGGGTGTTGCCGTGCATCGGGTCGCAGGACCAGACGACCGGCGGGCCGGCGGCGTTGACCTTCTCGATGATCGGCGGCAGCGCGTCACGGACGCGGCCGACACCCATTCGCGAGATCAGGGTGAGGCGGCCGGGGATGTGCTGCGGATTGAGCCGCTCGGCGAGCTCCAGCACCTCGTCGGGGCTGGCCTTCGGGCCGATCTTGCAGCCGATCGGGTTGCCGACGCGGGAGAGCAGGTCGACGTGGGCGCCGTCGAGGTCGCGGGTGCGCTCGCCGATCCAGATCATGTGTGCGGACAGGTCGTACGGGTTGCCGGTGGCGTCCTCGACGCGGGTCAGTGCCCGCTCGTACTCCAGTAGCAGACCCTCGTGGCTGGTGAACAGCTCCACGCCGGTCAGCGCCGCGGTGCGGTCGAGATCGATGCCGCAGGCGGCCATGAAGGCCATCGCGCGCTCGATGTCCGTGGCCATCGCCTCGTAGCGGCGGCCGGCGGCCGAGTCGCGCACGAACGCCTTGTTCCACTCGTGGACCTTCGACAGGTCGGCGAAACCGCCGGTGGCGAAGGCACGCACCAGGTTCAGGGCCACCGCGCTCTGGTGGTACGAGGCGACCATGCGCATCGGGTCGGGACGGCGGGCCGCGGCCGTCGCGGCGATGTCGTTGACCGCGTCACCCCGGTAGGACGGCAGGCCGGTGCTCGCCTCGATGTCAGCCGAACGCGGCTTGGCGTACTGGCCGGCGATGCGCGCGACCTTCACCACCGGGGTGCTCGCGCCGTAGGTGAGCACGACCGCCATCTGCAGTAGCGTCTTCACCTTGTCGCGGATCTTGTTGGCGGTGTTGGCCGCGAACGTCTCGGCGCAGTCGCCGCCCTGCAGCAGGAACGCCTCGCCGCGGGCGACCATCGCGAGCCGGTCGGTCAGCGAGCGCACCTCGGGCGCCGTGACCAGCGGCGGGAGCGCCGCGAGCTGGTCATAGGCCGCCTGCAGTTCGACCGGGTCGGGCCAGGAGGGCTGCTGCTTGGCCGGGAGGGTCCGCCAGACGTCCAATGCGCTCACGAGACACCAGAGTACGGCCCGCGCGGCCGGGCCGGCGCGACGTCACCCGAAGAAGACGTCAGCCGAAGAAGACCTCCGCCTCCCGGTAGAGCTCCTCGGGCACCGTCTTGAGCTCACGGGTCGCCTCCGCCAGCGGTACCCGGTCGATGCGGGTGCCGTGCAGGGCGACCATGCAGCCGAAGTCGCCCTCGTGGACGGCGTCGACGGCGTGCAGGCCGAAGCGGGTCGCGAGCCAGCGGTCGAACCCGCTCGGCGTTCCGCCGCGCTGAAGGTGACCGAGCACGGTGGCGCGCGCGTCGCGGCCGGTGCGCCCGCGGATCTCGGTCTCCAGCACGGTGGCGATGCCCTGCAGACGGACGTGACCGAACGCGTCCAGCTCGTCCTCACGGGTGACCATGGTCCCGGCGAGCGGGACGGCGCCCTCGGCGACGACGATGATCGGCGCGTAGTGGGTGGCGAAGCGGGACTCGACGAACGCGGCGACCTTGTCGAAGTCGAACGGCTTCTCGGGGATGAGGATGACGTTCGCCCCGCCGGCCATGCCGCTGTGCAGCGCGATCCAGCCGGCATGGCGGCCCATGACCTCGACGATGAGCACCCGGTGGTGGCTCTCGGCGGTCGTGTGCAGCCGGTCGATCGCCTCGGTGGCGATGTTGACCGCGGTGTCGAAGCCGAACGTGTAGTCCGTCGCGGACAGGTCGTTGTCGATCGTCTTCGGCACGCCGACGACCGGCACGCCCTCGGCGTGCAGCCGGGCGGCCACCCCGAGGGTGTCCTCGCCGCCGATCGCGATGAGCGCGTCGACCCCGGCTGTGGCCAGGTTCTCCCGTACCAGCACCGCGCCGTCGGCGGCGGCGAACGGGTTCGTCCGGCTGGAGCCGAGGATCGTCCCGCCCCGCGGCAGGATGCCGCGCACCGCGGCGGTGTCCAGCCGTATCGTGTCGCCGGTCAACGGGCCGCGCCAGCCGTCCCGGAAGCCGACGAAGCTGTGCCCGTAGACGCCCTCGCCCTTGCGGACGACGGCCCGGATCACCGCGTTGAGCCCCGGGCAGTCCCCGCCACCGGTCAGTACGCCGATCCTCATCCCGCCTCCTCCAGTCGCCTGCGCACGACCCCCCGCCGGCGGCAGCGTAGCGGCCGGGGCGGGCAGACGGAGGCGTTGCATCATCACCGGGCGTGGCGCAAATGTGACAGTGAGCGTCCACAGTGGTGCGGACCAGCGGCGTCGGCCGGCCGCGTCGGCGAGCAGCAAAGGTCAGTCAGCGCCGCTGGTCCGCCTGGCTCACGTCGTCCGCGGCGCGCCCCGGCCGGGGCGAGAGGGCCCCCGGCCGGGGGCGGGAAAGGATCAGCGGCGCGGGGGCACGGAGGCACGCAGCGGGGCGAGGACCTCCCAGCGCGCACGGTTGTGCAGGGCGTCGGCGAGCGCGTCGTGGGCGTTGGCCGGCGGCGGGGGCAGCGTCGGGCGGCCGACGTCGTCCCACAGCTGGCGCAGGTCGCGCGTGAAGCGCGGCAGCTGTGCGGGCAGGTCGGTCATCGTGCCGAACAGCTGGCAGAGCACAACGTGGTCGTAGGCGCCGTACCAGGCCCACAGCTCGGGCGTGCCGTCCGCGGTGAGCAGCTCGGTGATCTCGGCGCGGATGCGGGCGCGGGAGCGCCACGCCGGGTCCGCCGGGGACGGGAGCTGGTCGAGGACGTTGCGCTGGACCCACGGCACGGCGAAGGCCGGGTCGAACTCGGTGGACACGGCGTAGTACCGGCGCGCGCCATCCTCGCTGACGATGCCGATGCTGACCAGGTCGAGCCAGAGATGATCGCCGTCGCGCCGCTCGATGAACTCGGTGTCGTAGAAGAAACGGGTGCCCACCGGCTCAGTCTCCCGCGCGCCCCGCCGACGGGTCCCGGGCGGTCCCCGCGGTCAGCACGCCCGGGCCCGCCGCAGGTCCCGGACCGCCCTGACCCAGGCCGCCGCGGCGGCGCCAGGGACGCAGCACCGCGGCGAGCAGCGCCGCCGCCCCCGCGGCACCGATCAGCGGCAGTAGCCACAGCAACGGCCCGGAGTACGCGTCGTCGCCGCCGTCGGCGTCATCCCGACCCTGGATACCACCGCCGGCACCGAGGCCACCATCACCGCCCGGGCCTGCGCCTACCGCGGCACCATGCGCCGACGCCGCGCAGCCGGCCGCGCCCGCATCATGCGGCGGCGTCACCGGCGACCCGCCGCCGACCGCCGGGGAGACCTGTACCTGGACCCGCGCCGCCCCGGGCTGGGCCACCACGCACAGCACCCCCGCGCCAGGCGCCGAGGTGACCCGGGCACCGCTGACCCGCACCTGATAGCCGTTCGGATACGACCAGGCCGGCAGGCTGATGGCCGTCGGGGTGCTGGCCGCGAGCGCCGTGCCGGTCGGGGACACCGGGCGGTAGACGACGGTGAGCACACCCGCGGCGTCGAGGCGCAGCGCCTCGGGAGTGCCGGCGATGGCCTCCGGGTACGGCCGGACGAGCTGCGCCGGCGCGGCGGGCAGCGTGCCGCCGGCGGCGCCCGGCGGATCGTAGAACCAGCTCAGGCCGAAGGTGTCGGCCGCGGCGGCGAGACCGGTGAGCGTGGCGGGGGTGCCGTCCTTCCAGCCGATGAGATAGCCGGTCGGGTCGTTGACGGCCACCCGCGCGGCCGCGTCGAACGGTGCCGGGCGCTCCCGCCACAGCAGGTGGTGGGTGTCCTGGGCGGCGACCGCGCCGAGCAGCTCCGCGCCGTCGCCCTGAACGGTGCCGGTGCCCGGGGTGGCGGGTGCCTCGTAGCCGAGCAGGCCCGGCTCGTCCCGGAACCGTGCGGCGAGGCGGGCGAGACCGGCCGTCAGGGTGGCGGTGGACAGCCCTGACGAGGTGCGCGCCGACGCCACGGGCACCAGGCGCAGCGTCACCCGCAGGCCGCGCGCGGTGAACAGCCGGGTGAGGCCGACGGCCTGGGCCAGTCCGGGCTCGTCGCCGGCTCCCGCGTCCGGGGCGGGCCAGCCGGCGACGGCCGGGAAGTGGCCGCCGGTAGCGACCGGGACCGCCAGGCGTACGCCGGTGAAGCCGTAGCCGATCCAGGTGTCCAGGACGGCGGCGTTCGGCGTCACGCCGGCGGGCACCGACATCCCGCGGATGACCACGGCGCGGTGCTGGTCGTCGGTCAGGAAGGAGCCGGACCGACCGACCGTGGCCGCGGGCGCCGCCGCGGCGGTGGCGGGCGCGGTCAGCCCCGCGCCGGGCGCGGTGGTCGCGGCCGGGGCGGCCAGGGCCGCGACCGGTGACCCGACGACGCCCGCCAGCACGCCCGCCAGCACGCCCGCCCCCACGCCGGCCGCGAGCAGGGCCCGGGCGCCGGCCGTCCGCGCGGCGCGCCATCGGCATCCCCCGGGCCGCCTGGCGGCCTGGGGACGGGGTTGGGCGCAGGCGGAGCCGCCCCCTGTTCTGTCGTCGAGTTCGGGCCCGGGAGCGCCATCGCCACGCACAGGACCAATCCTGCCGTGCCGGTGGATGCCGGGTCAGACCGCCCGGTCGACGGAGTCCTCGGCGGCCGTGGAGCGCGGCGCCGCGGGCCGGGTGCCCGCCCCGTTCCCACCCGGATCCGCCGTCGCGGCGGGCCCCGCGCCGGCCCCGGACCCGGGAGTGGAGCCGGCGCTGGGCGCGTCGGCACCCGTTGGCGTCGCCGGGGACGCCGTCGCCGACGAGGCGGTCGCGCGGGCGGCGGCCAGCTCCTCCTTGGCGCGCTTGGCGTACATGTCGACGTACTCCTGGCCCGACAGCGCCATCAGCTCGTACATGATCTCGTCGGTGATCGACCGCAGGACGAACCGGTCGTCGGCCATGTCGGCGTAGCGGGAGAAGTCCAGCGGCCGGCCCACCCGCATCCCGATCCGGCGGATCTTGGGGATCAGCTGGCCGGGCGGCTGCACCTCGAAGGTTCCGATCATGGCGACGGGGATGACCGGCACGCCGGCCTCCAGCGCCATCCGGGCGACGCCGATCTTGCCGCGGTACAGGCGACCGTCCGGGGAACGGGTGCCCTCCGGGTAGATACCGAGAAGCCGGCCCTGACGCAGCACGCGCACGCCGGAGCGCAGCGCGCCCTCACTGGCCTTGCCGCCGCTGCGGTCGATCGGGATCTGCCCGGCGCCGCTGAAGAAGATCCGCTTGAACCAGCCCTTGACGCCGGCCTCGGTGAAGTAGTCGCTCTTGGCCAGGAACGTCACCCGCCGCGGGACGACCAGCGGAAGGAAGAAGTGATCGAGGAACGACAGATGGTTGCCGGCAAGGATCGCCGCCCCCTCGGCGGGAATGTTCTCCGCGCCCTCCACCCAGGGGCGCCAGAACACCCGCAGGACGGGAGTCAGGATCACCTTGAGCATCCAGTAGAACAAGGACAGCTCCCGCCTGGTCACCGTCGTGAGACGACCCCACCCCGGGGCGCCCGCCTCCGGCCGCCCTCCCGCCAACGCCGATCACACCAGACCCGAGCATCCCACCGCGCGCGGGGTCGGTGTGCCGCGGCACCCAGGCCGGTCATGAGCCTAGGGAGCCGGTCATCGTCCCGTCCACCGGAACCCGCCCGGGCGGCCACACGAAGCCTGGCCGGGCGGGCGCGCACCATCGAGTGCCTATATCATTTCAGCGGGGGCGTCCTCGTCCCGGCGGGTCGGTCGGCGTACTGATGGGATACGTACGACCGTGGCTTTGGCCCGCGGACCGTGCGAGCATGCGTTTACCGGCGTTTTTCACCGCGCCGCGCCGCTACGTGGGGTGCGGGCGCGGGCACGAAGGGCGGACAGCGATGGCGGATTCCACCGGTACGGCCCTGCTGCCCGGCGCGGAGCCGTTCGCGTTCCCGGGCGGTCGGGTCGGCGTCCTGCTGGTCCACGGCTTCACCGGCTCACCGGGGAGCATGCGGCCCTGGGGCGAGGCGCTGGCGGCCGCCGGGCTGACGGTGTCCTGCCCGCTGCTGCCCGGGCACGGTACCCGCTGGCAGGACATGGTCCCCACCACCTGGCCGGACTGGTACACGGTCGTGCGGGGCGAGTTCCTGCGGCTGCGCGACGAGTGCGAGCGGGTGTTCGTGATGGGCCTGTCGATGGGCGGCACGCTGACGCTGCGGCTGGCCGAGGAGTATGCCGCCGACCTCGCCGGCGTGGTCACCGTCAACGCGAGCCTGGCCACCGAGCGGCGGCTGGCGTCACTGGCCGGCCTGCTCGGCAGGGTCGTCCCGTCCCTGCCCGGCGTCGCCGGCGATGTGAAGGCCGCGGGCGTCCCCGAGGTCGGCTACAGCCGGGTGCCGCTGCTGCCGTTCGCCTCCCTGCGCCAGCTGTGGGCGCTCACCCGGGCGGACCTCGCGCGGGTCACCTGTCCCGTGCTCGCCTACCGCAGCGTCGTCGACCATGTCGTCGAACCCGGCTCCGGGGCGATCCTGCTGGCCGGCGTGCGGGGGCCGGTCGAGGAACGCCTGCTACCGGACAGCTACCACGTCGCCACGCTCGACAACGACAAGGAGAAGATCTTCGCGGGCAGCCTCGAGTTCGTCCGCCAGCACGCGGCCGGCGCGCTCCTGCCCGAAGCGGTCGTCGCTGATGCCTGAGCGCCCACCCGCCGACCAGCCGGGCCCCGGCGGCGCGGAGCAGCCCGAGGCGCCGAAGCAGTCCGCCGGCTCCGGACCGGCCGACGCCCAGCCGGCGCCGCGGTCGCAGGAGGCCGACGACGCGGCGTTCTTCGAGCTCGTCGCCCGCTTCGACGAGCCCGTCGAACACGATCCGGCCGACAGCGAGCCGGACGGGCGCCGCTGGCCGGCCGCCGAGGACGTCGGTGACACCCGCCGCCCGACGGTCATCATCCTGCGCCCGCCGTTCGACCCGGGCCCGCCGTTCGGCCCCGGTTCACCGCCCGCGGCGGACGACCGCACCGACCCCGGCCTCGACGAGCCGCGCCCGCTCCCCGGGATCGGCCCGCACGGCCTGCGCCCGGACGACGACGCCGACGAGGTGGTCGTCATCGACCTCGGCGCGGCGGCCGGCGCGGGCGATCCGCGCGACGACCTCGGTGACCTGGACGACCCGGATGACGACCACTACATCCCACCGGAGCCTCCCCCGCTGCCCCGGATACGACCGGTCACCCGCTGGGCCCTCGGTTCGATCGCCCTGGGGATGGTGTTCCTCGTCGTGCCGAGCCTGATCGGCCTCAACCAGTCCCGATCGCAGGACGTCACCGGCGTGATGCTCATCCTCGGCGGCGTCGGCACCCTGGTCGCCCGCCTGGGCGACCGACCCCCGACGGACAGCGACGGCCCTGACGACGGCGCGGTGATCTGACCGCGACGGTCGGGCCACTGATCCCGCCGCGCTGATCCTGCGGCGCCCACGTCCGGGCACCACAACGGCACCGAACAGCAGCAGGCAGCAGGCAGCAGGAGGTCGTGCACGTGCGTTACCACGAGAAGGTCGAGGTGCACGGTCACCTCATGGACACCGGGGTGCTGGCGAGGGTCCTCGACGACGTCCTGGACTACGGCGGCGACTACCGAGTGGATCACATCGACCTGGGACGCAGCCACGACGACGAGTCCCACGCCGTCATCACCGTCGGTGCCGAGACGTCACGCCGGCTCATCCGCATCCTCATGCGTATCCAGGTACACGGCGTCAACAAGGTCGACGCGGGCACGGCACGCTGCGAGCCCGCCGACCGCGACGGCGTCTTCCCGCCCGACTTCTACTCCACGACCAACCTGGAGACCGTCGTCCACCTCGACGGTCAGTGGGTGCCGGTGGAACACCCGGAGATGGACTGCGGTCTGGTCGTCTCGCACGGCCGGGTCCGCACGGTCCCGGTCACCGACGTGCGCGCCGGCGACCAGATCGTCTGCGGGGTGGACGGGGTGAAGGTCGTCCTGCCGGTGACCGACCACTCCAGCCGGGTCCATGAGAGCGACACGTTCGGCGCGCTGCCGAGCTCCACCCAGCCGCAGGCGGTCCTCGTGCGGGCGATCGCCCGCCAGATCCGCGAGGTCAAGGCCGAGGGCGCCCAGGTGCTCTGGGTGGCCGGCCAGACCGTCGTCAGCACCGGCGCCACCTCCGCCCTCGTCGCCCTGGTCGAGGCGGGGTACGTAGACGTCCTGTTCACCGGCAACGCGCTGGCCACCCTCGACATCGAGGCGGCGCTGTACGGCTCGCCGCTGGGCGTCGGCCCGCTGCGCGGTGGGCGGGTGCAGCGCGGCAGCGAGCAGCACATCCGCGCGATCAACGCGATCCGCCGCGAGGGCTCGATCCGCGCCGCCGTCGAGTCCGGCCTGCTGACCGAGGGCATCATGCACGCGATGGTGAAGGCGAACAAGACGTTCGTCCTCGCCGGATCCGTCCGCGACGACGGCCCGCTGCCGGACGTGCACACCGACGTCGTCGAGGCCCAGCGGGCGATGCGGGGGGCCCTGCGCGGCGTCGGCTACGCCCTGATGGTCGCCTCCGCGCAGCACTCGGTGGCGACCGGCAACATCCTGCCGGCGTCGATCCCCGTGGCCTGTGTCGACGTCAGCCCCGCCACCGTGCACGCGCTGACCGAACGCACCAGCGCCCACG
This sequence comes from Frankia canadensis, assembly GCF_900197875.1. Taxonomy (GTDB): domain Bacteria; phylum Actinomycetota; class Actinomycetes; order Frankiales; family Frankiaceae; genus Frankia; species Frankia canadensis. The sequence goes on from NZ_FZMO01000062.1 coordinate 10,321, forward strand.
CCGTCGGCGTCGTCGCCGACACCGGCCTGTTCCTCGAGGAACTCGCCACCGAACTCGTCCCCGACTACCGCCCCGCCCGCCCCGGCAGCGGCGCCATCCTCTGACGTCGGCCGCCTCCGACCACGGGTCGCCCCCCTGACCCAGGGCAGCCTCCCGAGCGACGTCAGGTGACCGCCGGCCGCCTCCGGCCAGGGGTCCGCCCACCGACCCCTGGCCGCGTCGCGGGTCGGGCGACCGCCGTCTTCCGCGGTATGGCAGCCGTGGCTGGCGGACGGCGCCATCTCCCGCCAAAGCCCCGAAGAAGCCCGGTCCCGCGGGACCGTCCCGCAGGAGCCATAGGCGTATGTCGGGCGGACTTCCCGTGGGTGGGAAGCGCAGGCGGGGACGACGGCGCCGTGTCGCGAACTCCGCGTGTCGCCTCCGTTTTGTCCACCTGTTCGCGACACAGGCCGCTGTGAAGGTGCCAGGACGCTGCCCTGGACGCCCCGCGCCCCGCCAACGTTCGTGGTCAGCCCACTAGATGCGGGCGAGGTCGGCGGCGCCGACGAGGCCGGCCTGGGAGCCGAGCTCGGCGATGACGACCTCGGCGACGGGGCGGTGGCCGCGGCCGGGGACGGCCTCGAGGAACCGCTCCCGGGCGGGGGCGAGCAGCAGGTCGCCGGCATCGGAGACGCCGCCGCCGATGACGTAGCGGTCGGGGTCGAGCAGGGCGGCGAGGCTCGCCATGCCCTCGCCGAGCCAGTGGCCGACCTCCATCAGGCAGCGGATCGCCGCCGGATCGCCCTTGCGGGCCGCCTCGGTGACATCGGGGCCGGTGAGGCCGTCGACGTCACCGCCGGAGGCCTCCAGCATCGCGGTGGCCGCCGCCGGGTCGTCGGCGGCGATCTGGCGGGCGAGGCGGACCAGCGCCCGACCGCTGGCGTACTGCTCCCAGCAGCCCTCGTTGCCGCAGCCGCACGGATGACCGCCCGGCACGACCCGCATGTGGCCGGCCTCGGCGCCGATGCCGAACGCGCCGCGGTACAGCTCGCCGCCGAGGATCAGACCGCCGCCGATGCCGGTGCCGACGGTCAGGCAGACCAGGTCGCGCCGCCCGCGACCGGCGCCGAAGCGGTACTCGGCCCAGGCCATGGCGTTGGCGTCGTTCTCGACGACGACGGGCAGGCCGACCCGCGCGGCGACCTCGTCGCGCAGCGGCTCGTCGCGCCAGGCGAGGTTCGGCGCGAACACGACCCGGGAGCGCTCGGCGTCGATCCAGCCGGCGGCGCCGATGCCGACCGCCCAGACCTCGTAGTCGGCGGTGAGCTCGGCGACGACGGCGGCGATCGTGTCGGCGACCTCGGGCGCGGAGTGCCCGGGGGTCGGGCGGCGCACGGCGTGCAGCACGGTGCCGGCACCGTCGACGACGCCGGCGGCGACCTTGGTGCCACCGACGTCGACGCCGATGGTCAGGCCCTGGGTCCGCCGGTCGTCACCGGACGCCAGCGACTCGGCGGCGGTGGTGGCCGTGGCCGGCGGCAGCGGGCTGCGCGGGGCGTCTGAAGCGGGGGTGCTCACGTGACATCGATCCTCTGGACGCGGGGTCTGGGCGCTGGAGTGGTTCGGGGGCCGGGCGCGCCCGGCGGCCTCGGGCCGCGGCCCTGCGGTACCTCGACGGTGGCTGCCTCGACGGCGGCCCTGAAGGCGGCGACCAGCGACTCGCCGGCGGCGACGAGATGACGCATCACCTCGGAGCGGTCCGCGGACAGCGCCGCCATCAGCCGGCACAGGGGGCAGGACGTGCACGGCCGCTCCTCGCCCGCGCACCCCCGAGCCGCCCGCGTGGCCGAGTCCGCGGCGGCCGGGTCGGCGGCGACGCCCGCCGGATCGGGTCCGCCGGCCGGATCGGCAGCGGAGGCCGGGTTGGCAGCAGAGGCGGCAGAGGCGGCGGCCGGGTCGGCGGCAGCGGCGGTGGCCAGGCCGCGCAGGGCGTCGAGGAGCAGGGCGGCCTCGACGGCGAGCGGGCCGGGGGTGCTCATGCGCGGACCCACCGGTCGGGGTCGGGGACGAAGGAGACGACCAGACGGTCGCCGCGCATGCTCGCGGCGCTCACGTCGCAGCGGCGCAGAGCCGCGGGCAGTGGCACCGCCCGGCGAAACGCTCCGATCGTCACCACCAGATCGTCCCCGAGACGGGCAAGATCAATCTGTGATCCGTCGACGAACGGCAGCCCGAACGAAAGGGCGAAGCCGTCGTCGGTGCGGTCCACCCGCGGCTGGTCGCCCGCACCGGCCGCGGAGGCACCGAGCACGCCGGCGGGGTCGAGTTCGCCGTAGGTGGCGGCGCCGAACGCGGCGAGCTCCTCCAGGCCGACCGGCTCGCCGGGGCGGTAGCCCACCGGCAGGATGGGGGTCGGGGCGACGGCGGCGGTGATCTCGGTGAGGGCCTCGCGGTGGGCGGCGGCCCAGCCGGCGCGCCAGGCGTCGGCGCCGGCCGGCGAGAAGATCCGGTTCACGATGACGCCGTCCAGGGTGAAGCCGTGCAGCGCGAGGGCGGTGAGGCTGCCGCGGGCGGCGGCCAGGGCGCCGCTGTCGGGCGTCAGGACCAGGCGGACGCTGGTCGCGGCGTGGTCGGTGAGGATCGCGCGCAGGTCGACGGCGGCGCGGTGCACCCGTGAGACCGTGTCGTAGGCGGGCGCGGCGAGGTTCCCGAAGCGGCCGCCGAACGCGGTGGCCCAGCCGAAGCCGGGGCGCAGCCAGCGGGCGAAGGCACCATCGGGCGGCAGCAGCCGCCGGCAGTACCACGACAGCGTCTCGGGAAACGCGAGCAGGCGCAGCAGCCCGGCGACGGGGCCGCCGTCGACGATGACGACGTCGTGTTCGGTGCTCGCCAGCACGTCACGCAGCTCCAGCAGGGTCAGCGTCTCGATGGCGCCGGGCAGGAAGGCGAGCTCCTCGAGCTCGACCGGGTCGACGTCGATGGACGGCCAGCTGCCGGCGAGGACCTCGCGCACGGCCGGCCAGCGGGTGGCCACCGCGCGGCGCAGGTCGACCTGCGCGCCGGCGAGACCCGGTTCCAGCTCCGTGACCTCGGCGCCGACCGGATGGTCGAGGGTGCCGGCGAGGCCGGCGGCCGGGTCGAGGGACAGCACCAGGGTGCGATGCCCCCGCTGGGCGGCGAGGACCGCGGTCGCCGCCGCCACCGTCGTCGTGCCGGCGCCGCCCTTGCCGGTGACGAGCACACACCGCACCTGGGCTCAGCTCTCGACGTGCTTCTTGAGATCCTTCAGAGCCGCGTCGACGATGCCGCTCTGCACCTTGCGCCGCAGCAGCCCCGGAATCTTGATCTTGGTCTCGGCGGTGAGGTCGTAGGTGACCTCGGTGCTGCCGTCACCCAGGTCGCGCAGCGTGTAGCTGCCGTCCTGCGACGACATCGCCTGGCCCTGGACCATCGACCAGGTGACCTGCGCGTCGTCCGTCCAGGTGTACTCGTTGACGAACTCGTCCTTGATGACGACGGCGTTGACCCGGAAACGGGCCCGCCTGGGCCGCCCGTCCGGGCCGACCTCGAGGATCTCGGCCTCCTCGATCTGGCCGACCCAGGTCGGGTAGGCGGGGATGTCGGCGATCGCGCCCATCACCGCGGCCGGCCGGGCATTGATGACGATCGTCGATCGGGCATGGTCCGCCATGGAGACAGGCACCTCCACATTCGTCACGTACGTCTGAAGCTCAGAGAGCCCGGATCATTCCCCGACCGATCGCCTGAGGCTACCGGAACCCGGGCCACTTCCCGTCGAGCGGCCGGATCCGATCGCCACCGGCTACCACTCGAGGACGAACGGCGTCCCGCGGGCGTTGAAATGGCCGACGTTCACGCACCGGGTGCCGTCGATGTCGAGGCTCGCGGTCAGCGGCTGGTGCACGTGGCCGAAGAGCACGTAGCGCGGCCGGGTCTCGTGAATGGCCGCGAGGATCGCCGTGCTGCCCCGCTCGAAGCGGCGGGCCTCGACGTCGTAGACCAGCTCCGGCAGGTGCGGCGGAATATGGCAGCACAGCACGTCGACCTCGCCGACCGCGGCCACCTTGGCGGCGAAGTCCTCGTCGTCGATCTCGTACGGGGTACGCATCGGACTGCGCAGACCGCCGCCGACGAAGCCGAACCGCCAGCCGCCGATCGTCGTGGTCTGGCCGTCCAGCAGGGTGATGCCCTCACGCAGGTAGTCGGGATACAGATGCGGCAGGTCGACGTTGCCGAAGGTGAGGTAGGTCGGCGTGGGGAAGGCGGCGAACAGCTGCTCGTACTGCCGGCGGATCGCGGCCTCCACGATCCGGTCGCGGTCGCCGCCCAGGCGCGCCCACAGCGAGCGCGACCAGTCCCGCGCCTCGTCGAAACGCTGCGCCGTGCGCAGCTCCACCATCCGCCCGACGGCCTCGGCGCCGAACAGGTCGCCCATGATCCCGCGGCCGTGGTCGTGGTAGTCGATGAACAGGATGAGGTCACCGAGGCAGATGAAGACGTCGGCGCCCTCGGCGGCCGCCGGGATCGCATCCGCGCGGCCGTGCACGTCGCTCACCACGTGGACCCGCATACCCCTGAGCTTAGGTGCCTTCAGGGACGCTCCGGGCACGGCGCGGTCCGGCGCGGTCGCCAACATCCGCTCGGACCGCTAACGTCTGGTGCCCAGAACGGTCGTGTGCCTCCACGGAGCGTTCCCGTCCGCCCGCGAGCTGGTTGGAGTAGCAGTGCGCGAGTTCACCTCCGTCCCGATGGTCACGATCGCCGACGACGCCACACTGACCGACGCCGTCTTCCGCAACGCGCGCGAGCGTCCCGGCAAGGTACTGCTGCGGTACAAGGTGGGCGAGCGGTTCGCGGGCCTCACGACCGCCGAGTTCCGCGACGCCGTGGTGGCCACCGCGCGCGGGCTCGTCGCGGCCGGGCTGACCCCCGGCGGGCGGGTCGGCATCCTCAGCCGCAGCCGGTACGAGTGGACCGTCCTGGACTACGCGACCTGGGCCGCCGGTGCGGTCGTCGTGCCGATCTACGAGACGTCCAGCCCGGCGCAGATCGAGTGGATCCTGCGCGACGCCGCGGTCGAGCTGCTGGTCGTGGAGGACGCCGAGCTCGCCGCGCGGGTCGCCCAGGTGCGCGCGGCCGCCCCGGCCCTGCGCGAGGTGCTCGTCCTCGAGGACGGCGCGTTCGCGGACCTGGCGACGCGCGGCGCCGAGGTCGACGAGGAGCGCCTCACCGCGGCCCGCGCGGGCGTCGACGCCGCCAGCCTCGCCACGATCATCTACACGTCCGGGACGACCGCGCAGCCCAAGGGCTGCGAGATCACCCACCTGGCGCTGCTCTACACCGCCGAGAGCAGCATCGCGATGCTGCCCGAGGTGTTCCGGCCGGACTCGTCCACGCTGCTGTTCCTGCCGCTGGCGCACGTGTTCGCCCGGATGCTCCAGGTCGGCGTGGTGCAGGGCGGCTACGACCTGGCCTACACGCCCGACTCGCGCACCCTGTTGCCCGACCTGGCGCTGACCAGCCCCACCTTCCTGCTGGCCGTGCCCCGCGTGTTCGAGAAGGTGTACGCCGGGGCGCGGCACAAGGCGCACAGCGAGGGCCGCGGCCGGATCTTCGACGCCGCCGAGAACACCGCCGTCGCCTACAGCGAGTCCCTCGACGGCACCGGCCCGGGCCTCGCGCTGCGGCTGCGCCACCAGGTGTTCGACCTGCTGGTGTACCGCAAACTGCGGGCCGCGCTCGGCGGGCGGGCCGAGTTCGCGATCAGCGGCGGGGCGCCGCTCGGGGCGCGGCTGGGCCACTTCTTCCGCGGCATCGGCTTCACCGTGCTGGAGGGCTACGGCCTGACCGAGACGACCGCCCCCGCGGCGGCGAACCGGCCGCACGCCGTGCGGATGGGCACCGTCGGGCAGCCACTTCCGGGCGTCACGATCCGGATCGCCGACGACGGCGAGATCCTCATCCGCGGGCAGCTGCTGTTCCGCGCCTACCACAACAACGAGACCGCCACCAAGGAGGCGTTCGACGCCGAGGGCTTCCTGCGCACCGGCGACGTCGGCGCGCTGGACGACACCGGCCACCTGCGCATCACCGGCCGCAAGAAGGAACTGCTCGTCACCGCGGGCGGCAAGAACGTCGCCCCGGCCCCGTTGGAGCACGTCATCCAGTCCCATCCGCTGGTCAGCCAGGCCATGCTGGTCGGCGACGGGCGGCCGTTCATCGCGGCGCTGGTCACCATCGACCCGGAGGCGTTCGAGCGCTGGCGCACCGGCGCCGGGCTGCCCGCCGACGCGGCCATCTCCGGCCTCACCGAGGACCCGCGGCTGCGCGCCGAGGTACAGCAGGCGGTCGACGCGGCGAACGCGACCGTCTCGCGGGCGGAGGGGATCAAGAAGTTCGTGATCCTGGCGCACGACTTCACCGTGGAGTCCGGCGAGCTCACCCCCAGCCTGAAGGTCCGCCGCTCCCTCGTGCTCGAGCGCTTCACCGACGCCGTCGAGGGCCTCTACCGCTAGGCCCGTCTTCCGCACATGGGGCTTTGATGCGTTGACGGGCCCGTATGTCGATCATGGTGGGCGGGTTGGGTCGACGCCGAGGATGTCGAGGA